>JAVKCN010000023.1:0-31154 GCA_040222715.1 Cyclobacteriaceae bacterium
CTAACCTTAGCGGCAATGGCCTTCAATCTAAAAAGCTGGATTAGAAAGCAAAAAACCATTTTTGTCTACTGGCTGAAATGCTGGATTTACAATCTGATGCATTTAGCAAATGTAAATACTGGACTTCTTCAGGGTTAACTATTTACTTTATCTATCCTTATTTCGCATAGCTGACTGCCCGCATTTCGCGGATAACCGTCACTTTCACCTGGCCCGGGTATTGCATGTCTTTCTCAATTTTCCGTGAGATCTCAAATGATAATGTGCCTGCCTGATCATCGGTTACTGATTCGGCATCTACAATCACACGTAGCTCCCGACCAGCCTGAATGGCATAACACTTGTTTACTCCACTAAAATCCATTCCCAGTGATTCCAGGTCTTTAAGTCGCTGAATGTACGAATCTACCACTTCTCTACGAGCTCCCGGGCGCGAGCCGGAGACAGCATCGCACGACTGGATGATGGGCGAGATGATCGCAGTCATCTCAATTTCATCGTGGTGAGCCCCAATGGCATTGCAAACATCCGGATGTTCGCCGTATTTCTCGGCAAGCTTCATGCCCAATAACGCGTGCGGAAGTTCCGGTTCTTCAGGCCATACTTTGCCAATATCGTGCAGTATTCCGGCGCGTTTTGCCAGTTTGGGGTTAATGCCCAACTCCGAGGCCATGGTGGCACAAAGGTTAGCCACCTCTCGCGAATGCTGTAGCAGATTTTGCCCGTAAGATGAACGAAAGCGCATACGGCCCACCATCTTGATCAGCTCCGGGTGCAATCCGTGAATTCCCAGATCAATCACGGTACGTTCTCCAATCTCAATGATTTCTTCTTCAATATTCTTCGTTGTCTTGGCAACGACCTCTTCAATTCGGGCGGGGTGGATACGACCATCTACCACCAGGCGATGCAGAGAGAGGCGGGCAATTTCGCGACGTACCGGATCGAAACCGGAAATAATGATGGCTTCGGGAGTATCATCTACGATAATTTCCACTCCGGTAGCAGCTTCCAGGGCACGAATATTACGCCCCTCCCGGCCAATTACTTTGCCCTTGATGTCGTCGCTTTCAATGTTAAAGACCGAAACACAGTTCTCAATAGCATGCTCAGTTGCTGTGCGTTGGATGGTTTCTATCACCACTTTCTTAGCTTCCTTCGTCGCAGTAAGTTTGGCTTCTTCTACAATGTTCTTAATGAGGGCGGTCGCCTGGGTCTGAGCTTCGTCTTCCAGACTTTTCATTAACTGCCGCTTGGCATCTTCCGCAGACAGTCCCGATACTTTCTCCAGAATAGATACCTGCTCCTGTCGTACTCGTTCCAGTTCGTTTTGTTTTTTCCGGGCCAGTTCCAGTTGTGTTTCTATGGTTTCTTCTTTGCTTTTAAGACCATTCTCCCAGTTACGCAGTTTTTCGGTTTGCTCATTGAGCCGAGCCTCCCGCTGCTTCAGCTTGTTTTCGTTGGAGATGAGAATATTCTTTTTTCGGTTTGATTCTTCCTCAAACTCAGACTTCAGTTTAAGAAATTTTTCTTTGGCCTCATAAATTCTTTCTTTCTTGATCGACTCAGCCTGGCTTTTGGCATCTCTAAGAAGTGACTCTGATTTTTCCTTAATCGTGGACTCGCGTTGGTTGAGGGAGTCTTCCCGGTCTTTGAGTTGTTTTTCCTGACCGAGTACATTGCGCTTGGATAGGTATAAGCCTATAAAAATTCCTGCCCCCAGGGAAGCGATAACCGCTATGAGCAGGACAATAGTTGATTCACCCATGTCTTTATGTTTAGTTGTTTGTACTACAAAAAGTAGCCTAACTAAACTACTGATGAGCGAATATTAACGATGGCAGTGGTGTATAACGTTTAACAATAATCAGTACTCGGTACCGCTCAGGAAATGGTCTGGCTAATCAATCGGTTGATCCGGCTTACTTTTTCGGCCATAACTTTTTCTGTTTCGGTTCGAACCTTTTCGTGTTCTAACTTTTCTACAAACGCATCAAATGCTACAATTGCTAGTAAATCTTGCTTGTCGGTGGTGCCGTAACGTTCACGATACAGCCGGATCTGCTCGTTTAAAAGACGCCCGGCCTGCCGAATACGTTCCTCATCTTCGGGTTCCACCCGCATAGGATACTCTCGTTCTCCAATTTTTATTTTTATGGCAAGTGCTTCCATGAAGCGTGTTTTACTGGCTCAAATGAGCAATGCATTTATCAATTTTCTTAATGTACTCGTTAATAGTACGCTTTAGCTCAGTAGTTTCGTCTTGATCGGCTACTGTATAATGAGCAAGTTTACTGATTTTAATTGTTTTTTGAAAATCATTGATCTCATCTTCTTTACCATTGAGTGCCGATCGCAATTCAGTATTCTCCTGTCTTACTTGTTGAAGCTCAGCCCGAAGCTCCTTATGTTGGTTAAGAAGTAGTTCTATTTTCCGTTCCAACACAGATATTTCGGAAGAAAGAGGATTAGAGTAGATCATGCAGCCGTACGTGTTAACAGAGCTTGGTTAGTTGTTAGTTTGGGACGTTAAAAAAGCAGGTTTTGAATTTTAAATTAGTGAACCCGGCACTCAATGCCCGGGTACTATTTTCGTATCACTGCATGTAATTCTTTTTCAAATCGTTGCATAAGCCTGTTCATGGTTTTATCAATAACTTTATCCGTCAGTGTTTTGTGTTGATCCTGTAGTATAAAGCTCAATGCATAGGCTTTTTTTCCTTCCCCAATACGCTCTCCCTCATATATATCAAATACATTGATGCGCTTTATCAGGTTATTACCATATGTTTCCGTTACTCGCTCTACCGCACTGAACTCGACTTCCTTATCCAATACCAAAGACAAATCACGCCTCACCTCAGGAAATTTTGAGATCTCCTGAAACAATAGTCTTCCCTTCGTAGAAATACTACGCAACTTCTCAAGCAATGCCGGCCACTGTACGACAGCGTAAAAAACTGGTTGTTTCACGTCGGCTAAGGCCGCTATTTTCGTATCAACCTTCCCGAACCTGGCTACGGTTTTTTCCTGATGATCAAGCTGTAACCCGTAGCTAAAAAGTGGATTGTCCAGAGGTGTTTGGACAAAGTCGGTAACATCAAACCTATTAAAAATTTTTCTAATAATCGAGGACAAATGATGAAAAGATATGGGCTCTGTAGAGGCCATCCAGCTTTCGGCCTGTACGTTCCCGGTCATAAAAATAACTAACTCCTTTGCTTCCAAATACTTATCTTTTGTTTTGGTGTAGGTCGTCCCAAACTCAAAAAATTTTAAATTTTTTTGTTGCCGGTTACTATTATGCGCGATCACCTCCAACCCCGAAAACAGGAGATTCTGCCGCATTACGCTCAGTTCTTCGCTTAGGGGGTTATACATCGGCACCAGATCCTGTTCGGTGCCTAATGCCCGGGCATAATCAGGCTTGGTGAGTGAGTTGGTGATGATCTCGTAAAAGCCTTCGCCTACCAGCATTTCGCTAAGGCGCAGTTGTAGTTTATCGTTATCTATTTCTGGAAACCCGGCAATAAAATCGGCACTCAGATAGTCCGCCGTTTCTATCTGGTCATATCCATACACCCGAAGAATTTCTTCAATAATATCGGCCTCTCGCTGCACATCTACCCGGTAGGGCGGTACCGAAACGGTCATGCCCTCGGCCGAAGTTTCTACTACCTCAATATCGAGGTTTTGTAGTATGGTTCTGATCTCTTCCTGAGCTATCTGCTTGCCAATCAGTCGGTTTACATTCGTGTATTTAATACTTACCAAAAATGAGGGAATTAACTCAGGGTAGATATCTACCACTTCGGATGATATATTACCGCCGGCTATCTCCCTAATCAGCATGGCAGCAACCTTTAGTGCATAGACTGTAATATTAGGGTCAGTGCCCCGCTCATACCGAAACGAAGCATCGGTTTTAAGCCCATGATGCTGGGCAGTACGACGAATATATTCGGGCGAAAAATAAGCGCTTTCCAGAAATATATTTTTGGTAGCAGTCTTCACTCCCGACTTACTCCCGCCAAACACTCCGGCAATGCACATTCCCTCTTCCTCGTTGCAGATCATCAAATCGTTAGCCTGTAGTTTGCGTTCTTTTTCATCCAGCGTTGTGAATAAGCTCCCTTCAGGTAAGGTTTTTATTACTACTTTCCCACCGATAATGGCATCTGCATCAAAGGCATGCAGGGGCTGGCCCAGGCCATGAAGCACAAAATTAGTAATATCTACCACATTATTAATCGGTGACAGACCAATCGCTCTAAGGCGCGCCTGCAGCCAGTCAGGCGATTCCTGCACACTTACTCCACTGATAGTTATGCCAGAATACCGGGGGCATGCTTTGGCATTTTCAACCACAACTTCTATCGGAAGAGTATGGTTGTCTACCGCGAAATTTTCTACACTGGGAATTTGCAGCGACTGATGATACAACGCTTTCAGATCACGGGCCACTCCCAAGTGCGAAGCGGCATCGGCCCGGTTGGGAGTCAGTCCGATTTCCAACACCTGATCGGATACTATTCCGAAGAATTCAGTTGCAGGAGTGCCATTCGACAGTTGGGTATCCAGTACCATAATCCCATCGTGTTGGGTACCCAACCCTATTTCATCCTCTGCGCAAATCATCCCAAAGGATGCTTCTCCTCGGATCTTCGATTTCTTAATAACAAAAGAATCTCCTCCGACAGGATAGAGCGTAGTGCCCACCGTGGCCACCACTACTTTTTGACCCTCAGCCACATTGGATGCACCGCACACAATAGATAAAGGTTCCCCAGCACCCACATCTACCTGCGTGAGTTTAAGTCGGTCGGCATTTGGATGCTGTTGTACCGAAAGTACTTCTCCGATTATCAACCCTTCTAATCCGCCTTCAATACTATCAAAACTTTCAATACCCTCTACCTCCAGCCCTGACAGCGTGAGCTTATCAGCTATTTCTTCGGTACTGGCTGAGATATCTATAAAATCTTTAAGCCAGTTGATGGAAATCTTCATTACCCAAGGATTTTAAATGAAAAAGAAGGTCGCGTCCTCTGTTGCGTACCTTCATGTGCCCCCACAAAATTGGGTTGGCAAAAATAAAGAATTTGTGGGGAAGTCTAGTGGTTCGTGGGGGAATTTCTGGCGATCATTGGTTTGGTATTGGGCAAAAAAAATGCAAGCTCCCCGGGGGAGCCTGCACCAATACAACAACCTAACAAAAAAATCTTAAATGATCATAGTTTACTGTACGTCAATACTTTTGGTATATACGTAGTTATCTCCCAGGATAGCCAGAGAATATTGTCCTGTTGCTAACTTTGAAAGGTCCAACCCTTTGGCAAACTTCTCCTGAGAAGCTACCTGCTCTTCGTAAAGCACTTTACCTCGCTGGTCAAATAATTTCAGCGATACGGGTGAATCAATTCTATTCTGGAAAATCACACTTACTTTCTGAGGTTCAACCTTAATGGCTGGCTTAAAGTACATGGCTCGCGCCCGACCATCCGTTAAAGAGAATGTCTCCTCGGTACTTCCGCTCTTTGTACGAACTTCTACCGTGTATTCTCCGCTGGGAAGGCTTGAGAAGTCATACTTTTTCATATAAGCATCTTCTCCGCCAAGCACCTCGCGGTGTAGCACATAGCCCTGCTGGTCTTTAATACGCAACACCGCCTGCTCGCCAGCACCCTGGTTTACAATGCGAATCAGCGCTTTTTTACTTTCTCCTTGCAATGACCGCACACTGATCTTCGTGTCCGCATCATCGGCGGCTATTACATTTCCTACAACTAGTAGGAACATAGCCATTGACATCATTGTGTTTCTTACGGTTTTCATTTCTATTTCCTTTTGGTGGTTTAACAACTAACTTGTTTTACTTTAAATTGTCTGTTAATCGTTCACTGCAAATATACGCAAGTAATCCGCAAAACGTTGATGTAATTTCAAAAAAAATAATCAATTCATAAAAAAATGATAATTAAACGCACATTTTTTTACCAATCATCTACCGCAATGTTAAGCGTCTCAAAAGGTGAAAGTAGGATTACGGGCGTTTTCAATAATTTTTCAAAAAAACCCGGTTATTTTGAAAATATCGCAATTCTTCCATTTGTAATATTTATGTACCAAAATTTGCTATTCACCAAAATTTATTTTGTACTTTTTTAATTTATTTTTGTGTTTTTTATATAATAAGAAATGCCAAAGATTCTAGAAAAGAAAAAAGTATACCCAATCAGCCCGGCACTACACCATTATTTGCAAGAATATGAGCGCCTGACAACCATCCCTATTACCTATCAGGACCTGCTACGCTATGACAATAAGATACCTTTATATGACCAACTGGGCCGGGATACGCTGTGGGTAACAGTCTTTTATCCTCAGCATGATATGGACCGGATCTACTACGCGCTGAAAATGATCTATTCTATTCTAAAGGCCGATGGCGATGTTTCGGTGATGGAACACCTATATATAGATCGGGTAGATTTATGCATTTATGGCAATACCCGTCCCTTCCGGGTTCGCATTGTGAACCGGATCAACGACAACTTCGATTATTTCTACCTTAAGAATGCCGACGCGTCTCGCATTTACGGTCTGGAACTGGAGCATATCCTTTCTCCCAATCGGATTAGCTATCTGGTAGCTGAGCAAACGCTGATTGAAGAACATATCGCGGGCATACCGGGAGATCGCTTCTTCCAGGACCAACTGCACAATGGTATGCAGAACCTGACCCGACTGGCCAAAGAGTTTGTCAAGTTTAATGAACGCTGTTTTGTACGCCTGCTGGGCGACATGCACTCCACCAACTTTGTGGTGGATGTCACTCCCGACTTTGACGAACTTCATTACCGAATCAGGGCCATTGATTTTGACCAGCAGTCGTATGAGGGGCGCAAAACCATTTATATGCCGCAGTATTTCAAACAAAACAACGCTATCATTCAGGTAGGACTGCAACTAATGACGCCTGAATCAGTGCGGCAGTATCAAACCGAGGAGCACGCACTGATTGCAACCCGAATGCGGACTTCCCGCCACCAAATGCAGGACCTCACAGAGGCAATGACCAAAGACACCCTGGCTCCTAAAAACCATGTGACTCGCTTGCGAGATGATTTAAGTCAGCATTATCAAACGTCGATGTTCGAAAAATGCGGATCAATGGGTGATTTGGTAAAAACAAGCTTACAGGCTGCACTACATACAAGTATCTGACATTCAATTTTTAAGCAACAGAAACACTTCTCTAATAAAATCCTCCCCATCTCTGCATCAGGTAAAGACTTAAGTAGTTTTACGATGATTGTTTCTTTTATTTCGTTTTATGCATTCCTGCGTATGATCTGATTATCAATTCCCCGCTTTATACGAAAACTAACGGATTATTTCAACCATTCAGCTTTCTCCCAAAATTACCCTCTTCTGTCTCTTGTACTGTTTTTATCGTTTTGTCTAAGTTTCAGGAGTAAAGGCACGCTATTTTTGCCTATACAATTATTTATATAATCAATTAGTGTTTATGGATACGATAATGCAAACATCAGTTGTAACGATCAACGACCCGAAGTTGTATGTGGAGGTAGATCACGAGAATAGCGTGCTACTGTATCAGTGGAAAGGACATATTCTGGATGACGAGGCGAAAACCGGATTCTTAGATATCCTGAAACTGATAAAGACCCATAAGATCACCAATATTGTAGCCGACCTTTTTAAGTTTAAAGGAGGCACAGTAACTACTGCCAAATGGGTAAATGACCATTACAGTGACATGCTTAAAGAAGCCGGAGTCCGAAAGGTAGCCACTACTGTACCCGAAAGTGCTTTTGGTGAATTCAGTAACCGAATGGCCCTGGGAGAAAAATTAGTTAAAACGCTAGCGGTTGAAAAATTTACCAATACGCAGGATGCATACGTGTGGTTTAAGCAGTAAAACCGATTACATATTATGATTTCTACAGCAGAACAGCAGATTACCCTGGAAGTATTAGGGCCTGAGCATGTAGCGGGCGCAACTCGCTGCATTGCCAGTACTTTTGCCCAGGGCGAACCTATGTCTGAAACGTTGGGCATCAGCCCGGAAGAGTTTGAACATTTTGCCCGACTCTTTATTGAGAAAACAGCTATCGAACAGATGTCGGTAGTGGCTGTAACCGAAACTGGTGATGTAATTGGAGCGACCATTTGCGAAGATTACACCTCAGACCCGCCAGCGGGCATTGAGCAAATATCTGAGAAGTTCAACCCAATTTTTCACTTGCTGGAATCGCTGGGCGAACAATATGCTAGCAATCACGAAGTTGCTCCGGGATCACACTACCATATCTTCATGTGTGGAGTGTATCAACAACATGCTCATCGGCGACTGGCCCAGAAGCTCAATCGCTTTGCGGAAGATCTGGCACGCGAAAAAAATTATCGCTCGCTGATTTGCGAGGCTACCGGACAGGTGTCTCAATTTGTTGTTGCCAAGCAACTAGGGTTTGATTATGTAGATGAGATTATTTATAAGGATTTTCAACACGAAGGACAGTCTGTATTTGCAGATATCAGCAGCGTAAAAAGCTGCATTGTATACCACAAAATTTTATAGACCACACATAAGGATGGAAGGACCCTTTTTTCAATTACCTGAAGAAGAGATGCGCCGAGTAGGATATCAGGTAATTGATACGCTTATTCATCATTACCGCACTTTATCTGAGAAACCAGCTGGCGGACATAAGACGGTAGATGAAATTGCTCCTATGATTGGCGAACCTGTACCAGAAGAAGGTTCACCCTTCGATGAAGTAATGAAAAAAGCTTTGGAGGAAATCTTTCCGAATAATATGTATCTCAACCACCCACGGTTCTTTGCCTGGGTACCTGGTCCGAGCAATTATATTAGTGTGATGGCCGATACGCTGGCTAGCGGCTTTAATGTATTCGCCGGAATAGAGCGTGCCGGAGCAGCAGCCAATCAAATCGAGCTTCTGGTCATCCGGTGGCTTACCAGAAGCCTGGGGTTGGGAGAACAGGCTGGCGGGATTCTTACCTCGGGTGGGTCAGTAGCAAACCTTATCGGACTGGGCACCGCGCGTGAGGTGATGCTACAGGGTGTTAAATCTGAAGCGGTCATCTATTGCAGTGATCAAACGCATAAATCCAACTTCAAAGCACTCAAGATTCTGGGGTTCACGCCCGAGCAATTTTGTGTTTTACCAACAGATGGCTCATATCAGTTGTGTATAACCAGTCTCCAAGCACAGATACAACAGGATCGTAAGGCTGGCAAACACCCTTTCTGTGTGATTGCCAATGCCGGAACCACGAATACCGGTGCCATAGATCCTCTTACCGAAATTCGAAACGTTTGTGATCAGGAAACATGCTGGATGCATGTAGATGCCGCCTATGGTGGCGCGGCCTGGCTCACCTCTAACGGACGTACTTTGCTTAAGGGAATGAATATGGCAGACTCTCTTACAGTTGACCCGCACAAATGGCTCTATCAACCCTACGACGTTGGTGGTGTCTTATTGAAGGATGCCAGTCATCTGTTATTAACTTTCCAAACCTCAGCCTCCTATCTGAAAGAATCGGAAGGCTACAGTAATTTTGCTGACAAAGGAGTACAGTTGTCTCGCCGCTTTCGCGCGTTTCCACTCTGGATGTCTCTGAAATATTATGGTATTTCTACTTTCCGCAAAGCCATCAATTACTCTATGGAATTGGCCGAATTCGTTGAGAAAATTGTAAAAGAACTACCCCATTGGAAAGTCATGACCTCAGCACAACTCAGCATTATCACGTTTCGCTTTGCTCACGAACACCTTACCCCCAAACAACAGGATATGGTCAACTCCCGGTTGGCAAGCCATATTATGGACGAGCAGGGAATTGTACTTTCATCTACTACCATTCGCGATCGGGTAGTGTTACGCATGTGCACGATCAACCCGAACACTTCTCTTGAAGACATTGAAATGACGTTCGCTTATCTGGATTTTGTAGCTCATAAGTTTTATACTGAGATCATCGCTGATAAAAATACCTCTAAGCAGTCTAAGAGCATCTCTTTATAAGCCTATTTCAGGTTATCTTACCGCCCACCATAATAACTTTGACCTTTAGAAGGTAAACCTTTACTGGTAGCAGCTACCCAAGTCGTGCTGTCGGCATGTTTTCTGAAACCTGTTTTCTCTCCATACGTTGGCAGTAGACATCTAAGCACTTTGTTTGTCTTCAGGTTTCAAGAAATTTTATGTAATATTAGAGAAAGCATTGCCCCATGTTACCAAAAGTTGATATAGAATCATTCAAACAAAAATTAGATCAACAGCATGACTGGCCTTCCTTGTACATGTTTAAATTTATTGTACCTACCGGTAAAGAGCAGGAAGTGTTTGCGCTATTTCCCAAAAATGATTTAACTACCAAAAAATCGCGCAAGGGGAATTATACCAGTGTCACGGCTCAGGTGATGATGCGCTCCAGCGAAGATGTGGTAGAAAAATACAAAGAAGCTCACCAGATTGAAGGAGTGCTGGCACTGTAGTTTTTAGCATTCATAACACTACCAAATACCAACTCTGCATAGTAATGGTAAATTGTGCAATCCTTAACTTTTTCAAACTACTTCTCCCCTGCCGGGTTACCTCTATGAATTATTTTTGTATCTAACAACCGACCAACTTATGTGGAAAGAAGAAGACAATAAACTGAAAAAATCTTTTGAATTTAAGGATTTTGTAGAAGCTTTTGGCTTTATGAGCCAGGTAGCGATCATCGCTGAAAAAATGAATCATCATCCCCTGATGACCAATATGTATAATCAGGTAAGCTTCGAATTGAATACCCACGACGCCGGCGATGTGGTTACTGAAAAAGATCATAAACTGGCAAAAGAAATTGATAAACTGGCAGAGTAAATACCCGTGCAGGAAACCGCCTCCTTATTTTTAGTCCCGACGCCCATTGGCAACCTGGAAGATATTACCCTGCGCGCGCTGCGCATTTTAAAAGAGGTGGATATCATCCTGGCCGAAGATACCCGCACCTCGGGAAAACTGCTTAAGCATTACGATATACGCACCCCCATGCAAAGCTATCATGCCTTTAACGAGCATCGGGCAGTAGAAAGTCTGGTGCAACGTTTGGCTGAGCAGAAAATGGCCCTGATCAGTGATGCAGGCACTCCCGCCATTTCTGACCCAGGGTTTTTACTCGTGCGTGAATGTCTGAAAGAAGGGATTGAGATAGAGTGCTTGCCCGGAGCCACCGCCCTGATTCCGGCTCTTGTGAATTCCGGGCTTCCCTCGGATCGCTTTGTATTTGAAGGTTTTTTACCCCATAAAAAAGGGCGACAAACCCGGCTAAAATATCTGGCGGACGAGACTCGTACAATCGTGCTGTATGAGTCTCCCCATCGGCTGGTTAAAGCATTACAACAGTTGGCGGAGCATTTGGGGGAAGACCGGCAGGCCTCCGTATCCCGAGAGCTCACCAAGTTGCACGAAGAAACCCAACATGGCACCTTATCCGAATTAGCAAACTACTACGCCAACTCTACCGTTAAAGGAGAGATTGTCATTGTTATTGAAGGTAAAACCTAACGCTCTCTTGCGACAAAAACCCTACTACTTACTGTTACTTTCGCTAGCCAGCGGATTACTCTTTTGGCTGGGCTGGCCCCCGTTTGCGTTCCCGTTCTTTTTGTTCTTCGCCATTGCTCCGCTATTAGCCATTGAAAATTATTGCACAGCGGAGCGTTATCGTCGCCCGGGACGCGTGTTTTTCGGCTATGCTTACCTTACCCTGCTCATCTGGAATTTGCTGACCACCTGGTGGGTCTATAATGCCACGCTAATTGGTGCCATCTTCATGTTGCTGGCCAATGCCTTGCTGATGACAATACCCTGGGCGCTCTACCGTATGACCAAAAGGTTCGCTGGCAACACCTGGGGATTATTTGGCCTGGTACTATACTGGATGACCTTTGAGTACATTCACCTGAACTGGGATCTCTCCTGGCCCTGGCTTACGCTGGGCAATGGTTTTGCCGCCCAACCTGCCTGGGTACAGTGGTATGAGTATACGGGAGTTTTTGGCGGCACCCTCTGGATCTGGCTCGGTAACATCGCCTTTTACCGAATTCTTTTTGGACCCGAGGGCATATTTACCCAGAAGCTTCGCTGGCAACCGCTATTATTGACGGTAGTATGGCTGTCTCTTCCCATTGTTTATTCCTATATCTGTTACTTCAACTACGAGGCCCAGGGAACACCTACTGAAGTGGTGGCACTACAACCCAATATTGACCCTTACACTGAAAAATTTGTTGGCAGCGAGCAATTTATTCCGTATGAAGAGCAGGTAGACCGCTTCATTGCCCAGTCTGAGCAGGCACTTACTTCGGAAACGCAATTTCTGCTGTGGCCGGAAACTGCGTTCGACGGAGTGTATTTTGAGCCAGGCTTTGCTTCGTCCGAGATCTTCCAAAAGATTCTGGCCTTTAAAGCCCGCTACCCCGATTTGTCATTGGTGACAGGGATGACCTCTTTCATCCAGTATGATAAGGATACTGAAGCTCCGCCCACGGCTCGGTACCGGGAAGACATGGGCTACTACGATGTATTCAACACGGCGCTTTTTTTAGACGAAGAAAATCAGGAAGTATTTTACCATAAATCTAAACTGGTACCGGGAGTAGAGATTTTGCCGTATCCGCAGGTGTTTCGGGTCATTTCCGAAACTATTTTTGATCTGGGCGGAACCGCTGGAGGTTACGGACGGCAGGCGGAACGCACCGTACTCTACGATGCAGACTCGATCGGTGCGGCTCCGGCTATTTGTTACGAGTCTATTTATGGTGATTTTCTGGCAGAGTTTGTGCGCAACGGCGCCGATCTGCTATTCATTATTACCAATGATGCCTGGTGGGGCAACACTCCCGGTTATAAACAGCATCTTGAATACGCATCACTACGCGCCATCGAATTGCGCCGCAGCATTGCTCGCTCGGCCAATACGGGAATCTCGGCTTTCATCAACCAGCGGGGTGATATTCTTCAACCCACTGAATACTGGGAACCAGCCGTCATCCGGGATACGATCTATGCCAATGAGGAGCTTACTTTTTATGCCCAACACGGCGATTATCTGGCCCGAACAGCTGCCTGGCTGTCACCTTTGGTGTTCTTAGCTGCTTTTGTCAAACGAAAAACATATAAATACTGATGGAACTCACACATCTATTAAAAAAAACCCTGGAAATTGTAAAAGATACCGGGCACTTCATTCTGGAAGAAAACCAGAAATTCTCCCTGTCCAATATTGAGTATAAGGGGAAAAACGATCTTGTATCTTACGTAGACAAAGAAGCAGAAAAGCAACTGGTTGCCCGCCTGTCCGAGCTATTACCTGAAGCAGGTTTTATCACGGAAGAAGGAACAGCCGAGGTAGGAAAAGCAGAACAATACAACTGGGTAATTGACCCGGTAGATGGCACGACTAACTACGTACATGGTTTACCTTTCTACGCCATCAGTGTGGGGTTGATGGAAGAAAATGAAGTGATTCTAGGAGTGATTTACGAGCCGAACCGCGATGAGTTTTTCTATACCTCTAAAGGTGAAAAAGCTTACCGAAATGCCAAGGAGATGCACGTATCTCCTGTGACCACCCTGGAAGAGTCCCTACTTGCCACGGGGTTCCCCTACTCTAAATTTCGGGAAATGCCGGCTTATATAGACGTAGTGCAGGAGCTGATGCAGAAAACCCACGGCCTGCGCCGGATGGGCAGCGCCGCGTTGGATTTAGCCTATGTCGCCTGTGGGCGGTTTGAAGGCTTCTTCGAGTATAATCTAAAACCCTGGGATGTGGCCGCCGGAGTTTTACTGGTACAACAGGCGGGCGGTACGGTTACTACCTTTACCGGAACCGACAACTACATTTTTGGTGGGGAATTGGTAGCGGGCGGTGCCATCCAACCCGAGTTCATGAACGTGGTCAAAAAGCACTGGTATAGCGGTAAAGATTATTGAGTAAATAGCCTCCTAACTCTGCAACCAATCAACAGCAAACAACTTAATGTGAGGGTTAAAGAAAGTTTTACCAGCTATGCCCCCTTCAACCCTTCTGTAAACCAAGCACTTTACTGCACTTATGGATCAACCTTCAAACTACTGCCAGGCGGTAGAACGGATGACTGCCGATAACCCTAATGTGTATTACCATCACTACGAATACGGGTTTCCACTGAAAAATGATGACGAGCTATTTGGTCGGCTTATCCTGGAAATAAATCAAGCAGGTTTATCGTGGAATACGATTCTTAGAAAACAGGCGAATTTCCGAAATGCATACTCCAATTTTCAGATACAGGAAATTGCTGTTTACGGAGATACTGCGCGTGAGCGATTACTGAACGATGCCGGGATTATCCGCAATCGGCTAAAAATAAACGCGGCCATTTACAATGCCCAACAGATTCTAGGTTTACAACAGGATTATGGCTCGTTTAGCGCATGGCTGGATCACCACCATCCACTGAGTAAAGCCGAGTGGGTGAAACTATTTAAGAAACATTTTAAGTTTGTAGGCGGGGAAATTGTGAATGAATTCCTGATGAGTACAGGATATCTGAAGGGTGCCCACCACCCAGATTGCCCCATCTATGCTGAAGTGCTGAAGACTAACCCAGCCTGGGCACAAAGCCGATAGCTTACTTCAGATCTTCGTAGTCTACGTATTCTCCTCCTTTAAAATCTTCAGTAGGGTGACGTTGTTTTTTCTTCTCATCCTCCGGAATATAATCAATGTTGACATTCCCGTTTTGAGGCTGACGGTACTTCCTCTGCTGTTGCTGCTGTCGGCGGTGCTCCGGGCCGAAGTTACGCTCGCGTTGTTTCGCTTTCATGCGCCCTCCCCCCGTGACGCTGTCAATCATACGAAGAATAAAATCGCTGGCCTTAAAGACCACATAAATGAACAATATGGAGATAATGATAAATTTCAGCATAGTATAGACTCTCAGACCAATATACTATTTATTTAACTTATTTGCTGAGGTATAGGTTTCGCTCGCTGTAAATGTTCAGGAAGTAGTCATCTAATAAATCATCAATAAAGTAAATGGCTTCACCCGTTGATTTCATTTCCGGCCCTAATTCTTTGTTCACATTAGGAAATTTTTCAAAAGAGAATACCGGCACTTTAATGGCATACCCATGCTTTCTAGGGTTGAAGTCAAAGTCTTTCACCTTTTTATCGCCCAGCATAACCTTCGTTGCAAAATTAACATAGGGTTCCTGGTAAGCTTTGCAGATGAACGGAACCGTACGAGAAGCGCGAGGGTTGGCTTCAATAATGTACACTTTGTCGTTTTTTATAACAAACTGAATATTGATCAGTCCCACTGTATTCAGGGCTAACGCAATTTTTTTGGTGTACATCTCAATCTGCTGCATCACAAAGTCTCCCAGATTGTAAGGAGGCAATACAGCGTACGAATCACCAGAGTGAATACCAGCGGGTTCAATGTGCTGCATGATACCAATGATATGGACATCTTCTCCATCACAAATGGCATCGGCTTCCGCCTCAATCGCACCATCCAGAAAGTGATCCAGCAAAATATGGTTGCCCGGCATATCATGTAAAATATTCACTACATGCTCTTCCAGTTCATGCTCGTTGATCACGATTTTCATACTCTGCCCACCCAGCACGTAAGAAGGGCGAACCAGCAATGGAAAACCAATATCTTTGGAAAGCTCCAGTGCCGAACCTGCGTCGGTGATTGTCCCAAATTTTGGGTAAGGAATGTCATTTTCTTTCAACAACGTAGAAAAACGCCCGCGATCTTCGGCCAGATCCAGCGAGTCATAGTTTGTGCCCAGAATCGGAATACCATAGCGATCCAGCTTCTCAGCTAGCTTTAAGGCCGTCTGTCCTCCCAACTGCACAATGACACCCTCCGGCTGTTCGTGTTGAATAATATCATAGATATGCTCCCAGAAGACCGGCTCAAAGTACAGCTTGTCGGCAATGTCAAAATCCGTAGAAACAGTTTCGGGGTTGCAGTTGATCATGATGGTTTCGTAGCCCGCTTCTTTCGCAGCCAGCACCCCATGTACACAGCAGTAATCAAACTCAATGCCCTGCCCGATACGATTAGGACCAGAGCCCAGTACAATCACCTTTTTACGCCCGGATTTTACTGATTCGTTTTCCTGCTGGAAAGTAGAATAATAATAGGGAGTTTGCGCCTCAAATTCTGCAGCACAGGTATCAACCAGCTTATATACCCGGTTAATTCCCATATCCTTGCGCTTTTGGTGTACCTGACTCTCCATGCAGTTGAGCAGGTGGGCAATCTGCCGGTCGGCATATCCTTTTTCTTTGGCCTCACGCATTAACTCTACCGGCAACGTATCCAGCTTGTACTTCTGAATCTTATTTTCCAGTTCTATTAACTCCTCAATCTGCCGCAAAAACCAGGGGTCTATTTTGGTTAGTTTACGAATAGTAGAAAACGAAATGCCCAATTTGAAAGCGTCGTAAATGCGGAACAGACGATCGTCACTGGGTTTTTCTAAGGCTTCCAGAATTTTCTGCTGACTGGTTTCCTCTTTTCCATCCGCGCCCAATCCATTGCGCTTGATCTCCAGCGACTGACAGGCCTTTTGCAACGCTTCCTGAAAGTTACGGCCAATGCCCATCGCTTCTCCTACCGACTTCATTTGCAATCCTAAATGGCTGTCAGCACCCGGGAACTTGGCAAAGTTCCAGCGGGGTATTTTTACGATGACATAATCAAGGGCTGGTTCAAAAAAGGCAGAGGTAGTGCCTGTAATCTGGTTTTTAAGCTCATCCAGATTATAGCCAATGGCTAGTTTGGCGGCAATTTTGGCAATGGGGTAACCCGTGGCTTTGGAAGCCAAAGCTGAGGATCTTGATACTCGCGGATTGATCTCAATACCGATGATAGAATCGTCTTCAGGGTTTACCGAAAACTGTATATTACAACCTCCGGCAAACTGGCCGATCCCGTTAATCATGATCTTTGCCAGATCCCGCATTTGCTGATATACGGTATCCGGCAAGGTCATCGCGGGTGCTACCGTGATAGAATCGCCGGTATGAACGCCCATGGGGTCGAAATTCTCAACCGAACAGATGATGATCATATTCCCGGCCCCATCCCGCAGCAGCTCCAGTTCGTACTCCTTCCAGCCTAAAATACTTTTCTCAACCAGCACTTCATGCACCGGAGAAGCATGAAGACCGGAGTTCAACGCTTTATCAAACTTTTCGGGATCGTTTACAAACCCGCCTCCGTAGCCGCCGAGGGTATACGATGGGCGAATGACCAACGGAAAACCAATTTCCTGCGCAATTTCTTTTCCCTGCAAAAAGGATGTGGCAATACGTCCTTCGCAGACATTCACCCCTAATTCCTTCATCTTAACCCGGAATTTCTCCCGATCTTCGGTCGTTTCAATTGCTCCTACATCTACTCCAATCATGCGCACGCCAAATTTTTTCCAGATACCGGCTTTATCGCAGTCAATGGCCAGGTTCAGCGCTGTTTGTCCGCCCATGGTGGGCAGCACGGCATCAATCGGATGCCCCTCTTCCTGATGTTTTTTCAGGATTTCAACAATGTATTTTTTCTCTAGTGGCTTAAGATAGACATAATCGGCCGTTATCGGGTCGGTCATGATGGTGGCCGGATTGGAGTTGATTAAGGATACTTCAATACCTTCTTCCCGCAGCGAACGGGCCGCTTGCGTGCCAGAATAATCAAACTCACAGGCCTGACCAATAATGATCGGACCGCTTCCAATGATCAAAATAGATTTGATGCTGGTATCTCGAGGCATGGATTAATTAATTGAGAATGGATAATGAACAATTGATGGTAGATTGTTGGCAATTAAAACTGCTGTCAACGAATTGGCTTTCGGCCAAATTGCTGCGAAGTTAGTAGAAAATGGATAGGAATTAAAGTCGAGTGCAGAATCGATCTAAAAAAGTTATACAATTCTATGTTGCTCATCTGATTTTCACTCTGACTGCCTTGCGCTCGAAAGGGCCTATTGTATTACCTGAAATACGCTTTTTATTAGAAAATAGCGGGCTGGCTTGGGTATCTTCTTTCATAGATAATATCCAGTTATTTATCTACTCTCAAAATTGACGTTCTCTATGTAATCAGCGCGTTTTCTCTACAGACTTCGTGGTAAAAACCTGCCTGCTGGCCCAGAATTTAAGACTTCACCGCTGCGTGCTCCTGAACCAGACGCCCCAGAGTCTCCAGGTCTTGAGTGGTGTGTAAAGCGTTGATTACCACCCGGGTAATACGCTCGCTATCCGGATTGGGATACGGAAAACTGGAAAGTACACAGTGCTCCTGCACTTCGTCACACAGCTCATTATTCGCGGTGTAGAAAACCGGATACGTCCCAAAATAGCGGAATAAAGAAGTAGTCCCGATCAGTGACTGAAAATGTTGTACGTTTTGCCGTAGTTGATCCTGCAGGCTGGCGTAGACTTTTCTACTTTGGGTCATGGCGTACAGATAGGCGGGCGCAATTGGCGATGCCCCGGTAAAAAACGGACTTTTCCGCAATCGCTCGGTCACTGCAGGATCTCCGAGTACTACCCCACCCGGTACTCCCAGCGCTTTGCCCAATGAGCTTACCACGATCAGCGATACGTTATCGGGAGCCAGTTGGCTCACGGATGCATAAACTCCTCGCCCATGTTCTCCCAACACCCCCAGTCCGTGGGAATCATCAATCACCAGGGTAACTTGCAGATGCTCCGGCAAGTGCGCTACCCAGTCGAATGAATGAGGATTGGCATATAAAGGATCAACTGAATTGGCAACAATGACCACCTCTTCACCTCCGTAGGCGATCTTGGCTTCCAGGTGTGGCACCCAGGCGCGGAACATGCCAGGAATGCTGTCTTTCTCATTACGCCACAAAGCCGGGTGAGTTTGCGGAGCATACCGAAAGCGCTGCCCCTGATCTAGAGTGCGAATCAATGCCTGCGCGGCCAGATAGCCGGATGAAAACGTCAGCGCAGATTTTGCTCCGGTAAAGTTGGAAAGCCAGTTTTCGGCCTCTTCATAAATGGCCAACTGCACATTGGAAGACCGAGAGCTGGAATATCCGGTGCCATACTGCCCGAAACCTTCGCGCAGCATTTCCTGAAAAATAATATTTTTATTGACTCCCAGGTAAGAAGTACCACTAAAGTATAATCGCTCTTTTCCGTCTGCCACAATGGTTCGACCGGGAAGAAATGTTGTTTTCATCATGGTTAATTATGCGGGTTGTAATTCGTCTCGATGCAACAGGCGGGCTCCGGTGCCATTTTCATCCGGAAAGGTTACGCCTTCAGGAGTAATGAGTACCCCGGTCGCTACATCTTCTGCCAGGAGCATTGCTCCGTCCATATCTACGTAATCCAGCAATGGGGCCAGGTGGGCAATGGCCGAAATACCAATGGTGGATTCGGTCATACAACCGACCATCACTTTCATGCCCCGCTGGCGGGCGTTCTCAATCATTCGACGGGCCGGGGTAATCCCTCCGCACTTGGTAAGCTTGATATTAACGCCATGAAACTGCCCCTCGCACCTGGCTACATCACTTTCCACAATGCAGCTTTCATCAGCTATCAGCGGTAGGGCTGAGTGCTGATAAACTTCCTGCATGCCCTCGTAGTCGTTGGCCCGTAAGGGTTGCTCAATAAATTCTACTCCGAGCTTACTGAGAGCCCTGGAGTTTTCAATGGTTTCTTCTACGCTCCATCCGCAATTGGCATCTACCCGGAATACGGCATCCGAGTTTTTCCGCAGCGCCCGGACAATATCCAGATCCTCGGGCGTACCCAGTTTGATCTTATAAATGGGCCAGGGTTGGGCTTGCATTTTACGCAGCATAGCGTCCACCGAATCAATGCCGATGGTGTAGTTGGTGGTAGGAGCATCAGCCGGGTTCAACCCCCAAAGTTGATACAGAGGCAGGCCGATCATTTTGCCGTATAAATCGTGGGAGGCAATATCCAGTGCGCACAGGGTGAATGAACTTTGCTCAAGATGAGGCGATAACTGTTGCCAGAAGTCTTCCGGTGTGCCAGTGGCCCCGGCTTCTAATCTTTGGTCAGCCAAAGCATAGCCCTCAATCAGCTTTTGCAGGGCTTCTACCTCGGCCTGCATTTTTTGGATAGATACTCCGTAGTAATTGTTGGCTGTACTTTCGCCCAAACCGGTGATGGTGCGGCCTTCCGCATTGACTTTGGATAACTGCACCACCAGCAGCTCCTGCTCATCACGCGACTCATACGAGATACGGAAGGAATCGCGCAGTTTTAGGGTAAAGTTTTGGAGTGAGATGTTCATTCTTTACAATAAATAATCTCGAAAATTACAAAATAAGATTGAGATTTAATAGTATTTTTTCCATACACGATAAGAGCACTTCCGTGGTTTGTGCTATGATTCTTCCGAAAAATATGCCTGCAACCGCTGAATTGCCCAATATGGTATCGTAGATATCTACGGAGTTACTACCTGCGCTGATTAATAAATATGAATTTTTCAATTGATAGGACCGGAATACGCCACCTTTTACCCATAAACAGAGCATGAAAAGTAAAATAATCAGCGACTCCCCGATTGCCATTGCAGGTGATCCCTTCTGAAAAAAGGCCTTTACGGGTTTTGTAATAATTGCCCGGAAGCCACATCAATTTCTCGTTGAGGAATGGGGTAGATTAGAGAAACCTGCGATTCGGGTATGTCTAACTGTTCTGCCATCATATCCGGTGCCATACCAAAACGTAAAAGATCGGTCCACCGCTGATTTTCAAAAGCCAGTTCTACCCGGCGTTCGTGCAGCAGTTTTTCTTCAAAGGTGCCCGCCGTAGCAGCGCTGATCGCCGGTAAACCCGCTCGCGCCCTTACCTGATTGATCAGATCGTAGGATTCCGGTGTTTCGCCCAGGGCTTCGGCCAGCATCAACAACACATCGGCATAGCGAATGACAACCCAGTTGTTTTCTCCATCAAAGGGAGTGATCTGCTCGCTGATGTATTTTTTCACATAGGTGGTATCGTCGCCATTTGTAAAGATCGTCGCATCAAACCGAAGATCTCCGGGCTCGTAAGCGGCAATCAGATCGTCTGTTACTCCCATCGGGGTATTTCCGCCGCCCACGCCACCTGAGCGACCCAATTGCTGGGCAAAATACTCAAAATAACCACTGCCTTCGCCTTGTCCGCCCCCTTTGTATTGTATCTCAAATACCGATTCGGCATTGTTCTCGTTGGCTGCACCCCAAAGATCTGCATAATTTGGCAGTAGCGAATATTCCTGAGTGTTCACCAACCCGCGCAGTGTGGTTTCAGCTTCAGCATAATTACCAGTTGTCAGATACACTTTTCCCAATAGGGCCGCCGCACTGCCGCTGGTGGCCCGACCTATGTCTTCCCCCGTATACCCCGCCGGAAGCAACTCCATCGCGGTCGTTAGATCGCCGATGATCTGTGTATAAATAGCTTCCGAAGTTACCTGGTCGATCTCGATCTCTTCCGGATTGGAGACGATACTGAGCTGTAAAGGCACATTACCATAGACCACCGCCAGATTATAATACAGCAGTGACCGGATGAACAGCGTTTCTCCCATAAACTGGTCTTTCTGCTCCTGATCAAAATCTACTCCCTCAATCTGAGTCAGGATGGCATTGCAACGGGCAATCGCTTCATAACTGTCTGACCAGGCGGTTTGTAGTTCCGTAGCCGTGGCGATCTCCCGAAACTGGTCTATTTCTTCCATAGAAGCTGATAAACCAGACTGCCCACCCGCATTGTTGGCATTATCCGACCGCATTTCCATGAGCAAGAGATACGTTCGCCCATAGGTGCCATCCAGTTGCAGGCCATCGTAGGCTCCGTCTACCGCAATCTCAAAATCGGCGGCATTACTGAAGAAATTTCCCACATTACGCTGAGAGATGGGAGAGAGTTGGGTAAAATCTTCGCTGCAAGCGGTGAGCAAAATTATGAAATATATAAATGAAGTATATTTTTTCATCTTGATTGGTGATTAGTGATGAATAGCCACTGGTTAAAAGTTTTCAAAATGATATATCCACTCCGAGGGTATAAATCTTAGCAAGCGGATAGGCTCCGTAATCTTCTCCCGGCGTCAGGCTATTGTCCGGTTGCAGATTCACTTCCGGATTAAAGCCCAGGTAGTCTGTTTTCATGAACAGGTTTGTGCCCGAAACATATACCCTGAGCTGGCTGATAAATTTGCTGATGGCCGGAAAATTGTAGCCCAGTGTCACGTTGCGCAGCCGGAGATATGAGCCATCTTCCACCTGAAAAGAAGATTCCCGAAAGTTGTTTCCATGAATGGCCGAATTACGATCGGCTCGGGGCAATTCTCCGTTACCAGGATTTTCGGCCGAGATCCATCGCTCATTCATAATGGCATAGCTGTTAAAATTAGCTTCTCCATTCAGCAAATGCCGTTGGGTCAGGTTGAGGACCTCCCGGCCTTCTACTCCCTGAATAAAAACACTCAGATCAAACTGCTTATAGCGAAAGCGGTTGGTGATGCCATAGGTGAAATCAGGAAAATAACTGCCCGTCACCGTACGGTCATCCGAGGTGATTGTACCATCTCCGTTCACATCCTTGAAGCGAATATCGCCGGGTTGGGGATCAGGCGCCAGTTCATCGGTGGGGGCAGCATCTATTTCCGCCTGCGATTGGTAGATGCCATCCACCACATATCCATAGTAGCTACCGATGGGGTCGCCGATGCGGGTGATGTGCCGAAGTCCAGCTGCACCTACGCTAAGAATAGGATCACCGGCTGGCCCCAGGCGCAGCACCTTGTTTTTATTGGCAGCAAAATTCAGGTCGGTAGACCATTGAAATGCTCCGGTCAGGTTGCGAGAGGTGATGGAAAACTCTATCCCTTTATTCTCTACTTCTCCAATATTGGTTAAAGCAGTTTCAAAACCAGAAGAAGAAGGAATGGTCACATTCAGCAGCAAATCCGATGTGCGGCTTACATAGTAATCGATGCTTCCATAAATACGGTCATCCAGAAAGGCCACATCCAGCCCAATGTCTAAGGAGCGGGTGGTTTCCCAGCTCAGATTCTCATTGGTCAGGGTAATTTGCCCTACTCCATTCACAATCTGGTTGTTTAATACATAATTGGTAGCACTGAGCAGACCAATGGCCCCGTAGTTGGGAATTTCAAAGTTTCCGGTCACCCCGTAGCTGGCTCTTAGTTTTAGTTCATTGATAAAGGTGAGATCGGCCATAAAGGGTTCGGTACTCATTCGCCAACCGGCGGAAACGGAAGGAAAAACCCCAGTCTGGTTACTAGACCCGAAACGGGAGGAACGGTCGGAACGAATGGATGCCGTGAGTAAGTATCTTTCTTTAAAACTGTAGTTGAAGCGTGCCAGCGCAGAGGCCAGCGACCACTCTTCCTGCAAACTATTACCCCCGGTCACAATACCCCCGCTGATCGTCTTGACCTGATCGTCAGGAAAACTTTGCGCAATGACCAGGCTCAGTTCATCCCGCTGCTTCTGGGCAGTGTAACCGATGATACCATTGATATGATGATCACCGATGGTTTTTGCGTAGTTCAGTGTATTCTCCCACAACCAGTTAACGCCCAATGAGCCACTGGACTGACCATAAGGATCGCCCTGCGATGCTCCCCGGTACAGCAAAGAGTTTCCCCGATAAAAAGACTGCTGATAACTGTCTATGTCCAGCCCTACGTAGGTTTTAAAAGTAAAGTCTTCCAGAAAAGTCAGTTGGGCATATACATTACCAAAGGTGCGATAATTTTGAATAGACTCATCAACGGCCTCAATAATGGCCAGCGGATTGTCTGCCGTGGTAGTGCCTCCCAGCAAAAACGACTGATTATCGGTCTGGTTAGGCGTTCCATCCTCGTTGTACGGTTTAATAACCGGGGAATGAACCATAGCGGCATATACAATACCCGGCGGCTGGGCAAAATAGGGGGCATTCACCGGCAGCCGGTTATTATCTGAAAAGGCAAGATTGAGGTTGGCCCCAATCTCCAGGGTTTCTGTCAGGTTACTGGTAAGATTGGTTTTTAAAGTGTATCGGTCAAATTCAGATCCTTCGACCACTCCCTTCTCATTGTAATAACCTCCGGACAGGTAATAGGAAAACCGCTCACTTCCACCGCCTAATGAAAGGTTGTAACTGGCAATGGAGCCGGGATCAAAGATCTGGTCTAGCCAATCCGTATCGGTTCCGTCCCAGTTAACATACTTATCAGGAATCAGAATAAAGTCAATATTGGGTCGTCCGGCATTGGTCTCAGGGTTATACTGCGGATTATAATCTTCACTGGCCGGGTTCAGCGGATCATAGGTTTGTAGGTAGTTATTATTCCGGGAGTCATTGGTATAAGCGATTAATTCTTCAGAATTCATCAGGTCGGGTGCATTGGTCACGGTTTGTATACCGGAGTAGGCATTAAAGCTTACCTGCGTTCCTCCATCCCGTTCCCCTTTTTTCGTCGTGATCAGCACCACGCCATTAGACCCCCTTGAACCATAGATAGCGGCTGAAGAAGCATCTTTAAGCACCTCAATAGAGGCGATATTATTAGGGTTAAGCGCGGCCAGCGGATTCTGTTTAGGTACTGAAAATGAAGATCTGCGCTGGCTGACTCCGGTCTGTAAATTAGTATTTCGGCTGATGGGCAATCCGTCAATCACATACAGCGGGTCGTTTCCGGCAGAAATAGAGCCCGTGCCCCGCACCCGGATCTGAGGCGCCGCTCCCGGTTCACCCGACGGCAGCGAGACATTCACTCCTGCCACTTTACCCTGCAAGGCATTTTCAAAACTAACCACCGGAATATCCCGGATCTGCTCGGCACTGATAGAGGCAATGGCCCCAGTAACCTCGGCCCGCTGCTGGGTACCATACCCTACCACAATGACCGCTTCCAACGCCCGTACATCTGTAGACAGTACCACATCAATGCTGGTGCGAGAACCCACAACCTCTTCTTTACTTTGGTACCCCACGAAGCTGAAAACCAGCGTAGCGTTGCCATCTGGCACACGGATGGTATAATCTCCGTTTACGTCAGTCACTGTTCCCCGAGAAGTCCCTTTGATAAAAATACTCACCCCAGGCAGGCCAGCACCATTATCTTCATCAGTAACCTGCCCGCCAATCTCTATATCGGCTAAGGCGAGAAAACATTGACAAAAAAGCACGATAAACGTTGTGAAAAACTTGAGCAATATCCGTGGTTCATGGATGGGTAGAAATGCTTTCATAGGTGTAGAGATCGTGTGAAAAACTGCAACAAAAAGCTGGCAAAAACACCAACTGCTAGAGATTAGTGAAATAGTATAGTGCTATTCCTTTCAGAGATGCAAATTGTCAGCAAACTGCTGTGTATGTAAGAAAATCAGACTCGAAAAAAACCTTACATAAAATTATATACTAGTATTTTTGCATACATAGCAATTTAAACTCGTCAATGCTAGAAATAACAGAATTTTATTCCAAATCATGTAATCACTATCACTGATACCACAAATCTGTACTTCCCCTTAATATTTTTTATACGGAATAAGTATGAAAAAAAACATCGGTTGGTAATTTTTTATACCAAGGGAGGTATTACAAGATTTTTTATTCTTTCCCAGCACTATTTTATAAAATGAAGTATTGATTTATTCTCAGAATAAGACAATTTATTTTATATTCTATGTTTTTTTAAAAATATAATTTGCTAAGGACTTTGTTTTATTATATGTTTGCCATGTACGACAGCAAAATATGCTCAAATCAATCTAATTTAGTTGCAGTCAGTATAAATACGGTTGTGCGCCTGGTATTAATTGCCCTTTATTTTTAATGACTGTTGTCAATATTTTCTGTTGAATAAGTCTACCCAGAATCGTTTGATTATTCACATTTCTTAGTCTATAAACTTACTTCATGTATCAGGTACGTTAGCAGAAAAAGCTCCGGCTTTTTATTGCCTCTGGTAGTTAAAAAAACACCTGGTAGCATCTTCAATTGATTCATCTGCAGCAGCTGTCATTTGAGTGCTCTTTTTTTTATTTCCGGATAATACCCGCCCGCCGGTCGACTCTGTTGTATATTTTATATACGCGGATCAGGCAGCGATGAGGGGCGGAGTATGCCCTCACCAAAATTTATCTATTATTTTACCCTAAGCTATTGCGCTATGAAGTCAAATTTACGCTCCGTTGCCAACGGAAGCCGAGCCAGGATTAACCCTGGCATTTTTATGGTTTCGCTTTTTCTCATTATTCATCCTCTGCTCACTCCGCTAAGTTTCGCAGCAAATTATGCTTATGTGGCCAAACCGGTCTCCGGAACGGTGCTGGATGATGAGGGGCAGCCCATTCCGGGAGTGAATGTGCTGGAAAAAGAAACCAATACGGGTACCATCACTGACATTGAAGGCAAGTACAACCTGACTGTTACTGATGATAACAGTGTGCTGGTGTTCTCTTTCATTGGCTACCAAAGCCAGGAGATTACCGTGGGCAATAAATCAGTCGTTGATATTACCCTGGCCAGCGATGTGCAGTCGTTATCAGAAGTGGTGGTGACCGCGCTGGGCTTTGAAGAAGACGCCGATCACATGGGAGCCACCAGCGCCAAAGTAGGCGGCGAGTCTATCGTACGATCCGGCGAAGCCCAGCTCATCAACGGTATTTCCGGCCGGGCTGCCGGAGTAAATATTACCCGATCTGCCGGAGACCCAGGGGCCGGATCATTCATCCAGATCCGGGGGGCGAACACCATTACGGGCAGCTCTCAGCCGCTCATCATTGTAGATGGTATTCCGATCAGCAATAATTCTCAGGATGACTCCCCCAATGCCGAAGGCAACACCTCCGCCGGGGTGGTGCAGCAGTCGCGCCTGAATGATCTGAACCCCAACGATATTGCTTCCATGCAAATTCTGAAAGGGGCTTCGGCCGCCGCACTTTGGGGTTCTCGGGCAGCCAATGGTGTAATCGTCATTACGACTAAGAAAGGAGGATTTGGAGAAAAGATGAGTGTCTCTTTCCGTTCTTCCTATTCAGTAGACCGCATCAACGTCTTTCACCCCAAACAAAACAAATACGGACAGGGCTTCAATGGCATCTATAGCCCGACGGCCTCCCAATCGTGGGGCGATAAAATCGCTGACCGTTCCGGGGCCGAGGATGTGCTGGATACTTCCGGGCCTTTCTTTGAGGGTTATATTACCGGCAATCGCTATTATCCAATTCTGGAGAAAAACCAGCAGGATTTTCTGGATGATTCTAACTACGATCAGATTTTTGACAACGGCCATACCTGGGATAAATCTATCAGTTTGAGCGGGGGCAACGAGAACTCTACCTTCTACTTTAGCCTCGGCCACCTGAACCAGGATGGTATCTACAAGGCAAACAGCAACTACGAGCGCAGTACCATCCGGTTTAACACTGAGAAACGCTTCAACGATGTGGTTAGAATGAACACCACCGCCTCTTACATTACCAGCAACTCTGATCGAGTGCAGCGCGGAAACAATACCTCGGGCACCACCGTTGCTTACCTGCGTAACCCACCCGATTTTGATATCACCGACTATATCGGCAGCTACTATGCCGGACCCAATGCCGCTCCGATTGAGAACCGGCAACGATCTTACCGGCGTTACCTGGGTAACACGGCAACTCCCATTTATAATAATCCGCTATGGCCTCTGTATGAGCAGGAAAATACCTCCAACGTCAACCGAATCATTGCCAGCAGTGAATTGAAGATTATGCCTCTCTCCTGGTTTGACCTTACCACCCGGGTGGGTATCGACAGCTATACCGACCAGCGGGATAGCTTCTTTCCTGCTAATGAAGTACAAGGGGCTGGCAACGGAGCTTTTAAAGAACAGATTACGCAAGAGAGAGAACTTAACCTCGACGTGATAGGCCGCTTCTCTCAGGATCTGGGTCAAAATCTTTCGGGCACCTTATTACTGGGATTTAACATTAACGACCGGAAGTACAGTTATCTGGGGGCTGAAATCAACGGATTTCTCGTCACTACCAATCCGCCCCATAGCTTCGACAATGCTGCTACTGAGAATAAAAGTCCGTTCAACTACCGCAGCAACATCCGCACTTCGCGAGGGTACGCTACGCTGAATCTGGCGGCATATGAGACAATTTACTTAAACCTTTCCCTAGCTGCCGAATCTTCTTCCACCTTTGGGGAAGAGACCAAAAGTACATTCTATTACCCCGCGGCCGACATTGCCTGGCAGTTCTCGGACCTGGAAATTTTAGAGGATCTCAATGCTTTGTCTTTTGGCAAGCTGAGAGCCTCCTACGGAACGGTAGGAGTGCAGCCCCAACCCTATCGGACTGCAACTGATTTTGTATCAACCTATTTCTCTAATTCTCCGTGGGGCGATGTACTGGATGGCGCACAATACGGGGAAGGAGCTTTCATCCAAAGCCCTGAGCAGGGTGATGCCTTCCTGAAACCAGAACGCAAAACCGAGTTTGAGCTGGGTACTGATTTACGCTTCTTTAACGATTATCTCACCGCCTCTTTCACCTATTATTACAATGAGGTAACGGACCTGTTGGTGCCGATCACCCTGGCGCCTTCTATCGGCTTCGTCAGTAAATATACCAATGCCGCCAGTTTGGAGAACCGGGGGATTGAATTAGACCTTAGCCTTGACCTGATCAACAACGAGAGTTTTCAGCTTTCTCCGTATCTGAATTTCAACCGCAACCGCAATGTGGTACTGGACCTGGCCGGTACCGAATCCGTCTATCTGGCCGGAATTCCCGATTTTGTCAGTTCCCGGGCGGTAGAAGGCTATCCGGTAGGAGTACTGTGGGACGGAAAGTACGCGCGCGATGAAGGCGGATCTTTGGTACTGGATGAAAACGGTTTTCCCACCATCGATCCCAGCAGTGGGGTGATTGGTGATCCTAACCCTGAATGGCGGGGCGGGGCCGGATTCAATGCCACCTACAAAAACTTTTCGTTAAACGTCCTTTTCGAGACCTCACAAGGCAACGATCTCTATAGCGGTACGCGCGGAGTAATGTACAACTTCGGCACCCACGCCGATAATGGCAATGAAGTCACGCTGACGCAGGATCTGGTGAACTACGCTGGCACAGTAATTCCGGCCGGAAGCACGGTGCGTGGTAATATTGAAGACTTCGGAGCCGGGCCAGTACTGCTGGATCAGGATTATTACACGACGTTGGGCAGCGGATTTAGCTCTCTGAAGGAGCAGTTTGTCTACGATGCCAGTTGGACCCGCCTGCGGGAAGTAACACTGGGCTACTCATTAAACTCCTCGGCATTCCGAGAGCGTACCAAGCTCCAGTCTGTTACCTTCTCGGTAACCGGCCGCAACCTATGGCTACTGACCGATGTTGTCGGGGTAGACCCGGAAACCAATCTGACCGGTACCTCCAATGGTCGGGGCATGGACTACTTCAACAGTCCGGGCACCCAATCTTTCATTTTTTCCCTTTCTGTCAACTACTAGAAATATGTCATCAGCTATGAAACGCTTATTCACCCTTATTATCATAACCGGGCTGTTTGCCTGTGAATCTATTGTAGATGATCTGAACAATGATCCGAACAATCCTACCGATGCGTCTGCTTCTTTGCTACTGACCAGTGCGCAATTGGCCAATATCACCATTCACGAAGCCCATGTGGCCCGTATTGGCGGCATGTGGTCGGGCTATTTTACTGGTGTTGACCGACAATACGCCGGTATTCAGGTTTACAATATCAACGGTAGTAGTTTCAGTCAGATCTGGCAGAATATCTACTACGGAGTGTTCCAACAGGCCAACCTGATTGAAACCAAGTCGGAAGCCGTGAATAATCGCCTGGTCGTCGGCATTGCCAAGGTGTTGAAAGCCCATGCGGTGGGAGCCGCCACGGCTGGTTGGGGCGATGTGCCCCTATCTGAAGTAGCCAATGGCGAGTTTGACAATCCCGCTTTTGATGCTCAGGCAGATGTATACCGCGGATTACAGACGCTGCTGGACGAAGCCATTGCGGAGTTGGAATCGGGCGTTGGCTCGGTGGATGTGGCTGATATTTATTTCGGTGGCGATGGAAGCAAATGGCGGGAGGCGGCTTATACCCTCAAAGCCCGTTTATACACCGAAAACCGGGAATATGCATTGGCTTACGAAGCCGCTCTGAAAGGGATCAGTGCTGCGGAAAACTCCATGATGGCTCCGCACGGAGGCACGGTTGGAGCGAACGAGAACACTTTATATACCTTTGTGGCGCGATCCCGGGCAGGCGATATGAACTCCAGCGATGCCTACCTCACCACCTTATTAGACCCCACCAGTCCAACCTACCGGGGCAATGCCAAAACAGACGAAATGGCCCGCTATCACTACTATTTCATTCCTACAGAAAATGCCCGCTTTACAGCAGGGACCGAACCCAATACCTATTCCACCTCGCTGGGCGATTCGCTCCGCGGTTTTTCCGGCCAGGACCAGGCGTTTCCTTTGATCACCTACGCAGAAAATTTGCTCACGCTGGCTGAGGCCGGAGTCCGCACCCAGGGATTTGATGTAGGGCTTCAACACCTGAATGCCTATCGGGCCTATCTGAATGAAGGAGGTTACCTGGACCCAACGTATCAGAATACAGGTTTCGCCTATACTTATGCCCCCTACGAAGCAGCCGACTTTAGTGCCGGAGGTATGGCCAATGCGGGAGGCTTATCTGCCGATCAGGCTTTGTTACAGGAGATCCTGGAAGAACGATACATCACTTTCTTCGGTCAGTTGCTGGGCTTTAATGATATTCGGCGCACCCGACAGGAAGCAGTAGGCATCAAACTCCTGCCCAATACCGGTGATCGTTTGCCAGAACGGTTTATCTACGGCCAGGAGGAAATTAACTCTAACACCAGTACTCCCAATCCGGTCCCGGACATCTTTGTGCCTACTCCGGTCAATAGTTTTTGACCAATTGTAAAAGACATACCAAGGGCTGATGTATCATCAGATTTAGAATCATTTTCC
>JAVKCN010000024.1:0-59328 GCA_040222715.1 Cyclobacteriaceae bacterium
AGAAGGCACTGTATCACTGGAAGCAGGCTTGCATCCGATTGTAGTAACTTTCTTTGAGAAGTCAGGTGGTCAGGTTCTGGAAGTATATTGGAAGAATACGGCTCATGGAGTGGTAGCACGTCAGCGTATCCCTGATGCGGTATTACAGGTAGAAGCAACTGATTCGATACCAGCAGTGGAAGAACCTCAGGAACCTGTGGCGGCTGATACTACGGAAATCCTAAAAAGATATCAGATCAATATTACCAAGCAGGGAGCTGTATCAGGTTTAGACGCGTGGTTTGATATTACGCTGGATAACGTGTCAGAGAGCCATACTTTTGAGAATATAACAGATACCGAAGGGAATGTATCTGACTTGTCCATCACGGCTTATAATGGAATGTCCGGGTCAACTATTCTAGGTGTGGCGGATAATCAAACAGGTCTTGCAGGTGGCATATACCCTGATAATGTACTAAGGTATGCGGCATACACAACGGGTAAAGGGGCTTTACAAATCCAAAACCTTGACCCGAGTAAACTCTACAATGTTAGGGTATTAGGAGGACGATCCGGTTCTGGTGAGCGAGTCACCCAATATACTATAGATGGATCTGCTAAAACGCTACAGTGCATGAATAATAACTCTCAGGTGCAGGTTTTTGAGGCAATCTCACCTAATGCTAATAAGAAACTGGATATTGAGTTTCAGCAAGGGGGTAATACCTGGGCTTATATCAACGCTATTGTCATTGAAGAGGTAGGTGTAAAGGTAGGAAGAGTTAGTGCTCAGGAAACAAAAAAATCCGGAAATGATGAAGAACACGCTACAATTCTGGGTGAGGTAGAGACCCAGCAAATCGATAAAATCAGTGTGTATCCAAATCCTTTTCAGGATAAGCTTACAATTGATCTCGATGGGGTTGATTACCGTTCGGCTAATGTTTCGGTTATGGATCAGTACGGTCAGACAGTGTATCAAACAACGACCGACGTATCCATCGCAGATTCGGGTCAATTGAACATTGATTTTATGAACCAGGTAACGCGTAGTGGTGTATACATTGTGCGAGTTGAACTTGATAATAAGACAACAAAAATGTTTAGGTTGCTGGCTGAGTAATATATAACTTCTCCAGAATGTAAAAGCCATTCCCGAAATCTCGGGAATGGCTTTTTTTATTGATCAAAGCGTGCGAAATAAAAACTTTGAAAGACGATGTTTAGATCACTGAACGAGTAAGCGTCTTTCTTGCGTACCAATATGATTTCCCGTAAATCGCACCATATATAACCCGCTTTTCAGTATGTTTTCGGGTACCTCCAGTACAAAAGTAGAGTGTTGCGTTAATTTATTTTCCCGTTGTTCATAAACGATACTTCCCTGAATGTCATATACCGCAATAGTTAATTCCTCTTCCTGAATTTCAGGTAGCATAATCGTGAGAGGTGTTGTATGGTTATATGGGTTGGGATACATCATGACAGAATTGGATGATGTATTCCATTGATCTTCATCGCTAAAGGATTCTCCAGCTTCGTCGGAAATGGTTTTTGAAGCTACCTCTTCGTATCGTGATGTAGGAGCAATACGATTCGCTGACTCAATGATGATGGCACCAAGATATGAGAAAGAGGCCCCAACATCGCTCGTAATAGAGACCAGTATCTCCCCATTGTTATCAGGAACAATGTTCGTCAATGTCACAATATTATTAATATTATTCGCTGCGTTGAGTTTAACACTTTCACCATTGATGGTATATACCGAGGTTCGGTAACCGTCTCCGTCGCGGCTGGCAAAGAAGCTAAAATTATAGGTTTGTGACAGGTCTAACCCAAAGAAACGCAGTTCAGAAGTTTTACCGGGGTCCATCCAATAAGTGCTGCGCATTACATTATCGGGCACTACCCCGCTATCATCTCCGGTGATTTCTCCAAAGGGATTATCGCCACTGAATCCGTAGAAGCTAGGATCATAAGCAGGATTCTCGGATACAATTTCAAAGGAAATACCCGTACCATTACCATCCTCATTCAGCATATTACTAAATATCAAACCCGGATCAGGCACCGTGTTGGTGTTGTTCCAGGGAGCAGCCGCCGGGTTCGTCACATTGAAATTGATGCTTACCGTGGATGTAATGGTGGAAGCTGCCGCAATATTTGAGAAATCAGAATAACTTCCATCCTCAAGTGCGGCTCTTACCTGATAGTAATAGCTGACACCTTTACTGAGTCCGGTATTGTTATATCCAGTAGCCCCTGCTGCGGTTGTGGTGAGCAAAGTGAAAGTCCCGTTCCCCTGATGCCGCCATATTTCATAGCCTGTTTCCAGGTTTGTATTATCCTGCCAGCTTAGTTGTATGCTTGAACTACTCAGTGGGCTTGCCTCCAGATTTGTAGGAGTAGAAGGAATAGCATCTGCTGCATAGCCATTGATAACCAGCGCGTTCAGGTAACCATAAGAAGCGCCAGCCCCTTTGTTTACCGTGATGATTACTTCACCGCTGCTATTGGGAATCACACCTTCTAGACTTACGACCTGATTTTGGTTAAAAGAAGCATCTAGGGAAACCGAGGTGCCGTTGATCGAGTAAACCGTAGTTCGGTTGCCCCCTCCATCTCTACTACCGAAGAATGTAAAATCGTAGGCCATATCTACGGATAAGCCGCTGACTCTAATTCTTTTATTCTGTGTGGCACTGATCCAGATAGAGCTTTGGGTTACATTGTCAGGGTAAAGGCTCGAGCCTGTCATGCCCAGGCTGTTATTACCATTCCAACTGTCCAAAAGATTTAGCGCAATGCCTGAGGTATTTCCTGCATTATCCACAAGGCCAGACAAGTTATCACCCGCATTTCCGGTACCCAGATAGTTATTCCATGGGCTGGAAGCTGTATACGCATTTGTGCCGGCAAAATTCACATAATAAGTCGTCAGGTTTGAAGGAATTACTTCAATACTGAATACCTCTTCCGATTGTTCACCCAATTGATCAGATGCAATGATCTTGACATTCGTGTATTCTCCGATATCTTCTAGCTGAGGGGCTATTACCAAGCTGGCAGTACCAGGTCCGGTACTGGTAAGTGTAGCAAAAGAAGGAAGGTTTTCAGCACTTATCGTAATGATATCCCCTGCGTCATCAGTAGCCGTAATGGTAATCGTTTCCTCAGCATCTGCGGCAAGTATGAGGTCATTGATTGTGGCAATTTGAGGGGCAAAGTTCGGTATCACGATCATGGCGGTCTCAGTTCGTTCCGACTCACCATTGGTGCTGTAAGCACTTACCTGATAGTAATACGTATTGTTAGGGGAGACGTCCGTATCCAGGTATGACGTGGCATCAGCTTGACCTATGTCAGCAATTTCCTCGAAAGGACCGGCTTCGTCGGCTGCTTTGTATACTTTATACCCTAATTCATCAAAAGCTACGTCATTCCAAGTGATGTTAACGCCACCCGCCGAAGTATTAAGTGCAGCAGCAAGCTGGGTAGGAGCGGCTGGTGGATTTCCGGTATTATATTTTTCTTCAATGACCAGGGCATTCAGGTAACCATACGAAGAAGCACCGGCACTTTCCATGGTGAAAGTAATGGTGTTATTCTCCGGTGAAACATTGCTGATGGTTACAGTTTGACTGATGTTGGAGGCTGCATTCAATGTCACCGACTCAGAACCTATCCGATAAGTAGTACGTCGGTCATCGTTTGAGGCGCGGCTTCCGAAGAAGGTAAGATTGTAGCGTAGTGTATTATCCAACCCGCCAATGGTAATCGTTCGGACCCCATTATTAGTCCAGTAAGAGGAGCGAAGGACATTGTCAGGATATATTCCGGAATTGTTTCCTGTATTGGTGCCAAGTACATTCGATCCATTTGCGTTCCAATTAGAGCTGATGGCAAGACTGAAGTTGGTAGTATTACCATTGATATCCGTTAGGTTTGGATAACTATCGCCTTGCTGAGGGTGACCGGTAGTATTGTTCCATCCATTGCCAGCAGCCAGGCTGCCATCCGTAAAGTTAACTTGTACGAAGGTGTTGGGATTCTCACCCGAAACAGTGATGTCAAATGATTCTGAATCAGTGCCGCCATCAGCATCGGTCACCTGGATGGTGGCAGCATAAACCCCCTGATCCGTAAAGCCCGGGCTTAGTTGCAAAGTGGCTGAACCATCACCGGCAGAGGTGAGTGTGGCAAAGTCCGGCAGGTTTCCAGTCCAGGTAAGAAATTCTGCCCCTTCCTCATCAGAAGCTTGTAATGCAATTGTTTCCTCCATTCCCTCGGCAATCGTAATGTTTGCGATAGCTGCTAATTGTGGCAGGAAGTTACTATTGACTATAAGATCAAAAGTTTCTGTTGCTACTCCACCAAAACTGTCCTGTAAACGAATCTCAATATTTGGATAACTGCCCTGATCCGCCTGATCAGGGGAGAACAGGATTAATCCACTACCATCACCGTAGTCGGTAAGCTGGGCAAAGGAAGGCAGGTTTGTTGTCTGAACCGTCAGGGCATCGCCATCTCCGTCGGTTCCGTAAAGCTGTAACTCGTACTCAACACCGTGGCGTATGGTTATGTCCGATAACACTTCTAGCTCAGGAACGTGATTTAACGTGCTTACCTGCAATACAGTGCTTTCAGTGCTTCCCCCAGCATTGACTGCCACTACTTTGTAGAAGTAATTGATATGAGGCTGGAGGTTTTCATCGGTGTAAGATATGGTACTTCCTGAATAATCATCCAGGGTTTCAATGAGCTGAAAATTCTGGTTATTGTTTACAGATCTCCATAGCTCAAAATATTCTTCGTTATTGCTATTGTCATTGAAGGAAATTGCAATCTCCGTATAATCAACATTCGTGGCAGTTAAAGCTGCTGGTGCATTGGGTGCGGGAGGAAGGGGGAGTGTTGTCGCCTGATGGGTGGGATCAGCTGCCGCCATAATGGAAGCAACCTGATCATCCACAGCTTCAGAAAATAAATAGAAATCATCTATAAGTCCGGTAAAACCACTTGAGTTTTGGTCAAAGGCGTTTGAACCGTTGGTGCCTCCCAGGCCGGCAGCATCACTGTGGCTATTGACGGTTGAGTAACTTACATCATTACGTTCAGCGGCCAGGCTCCCGTCAATGTACAACCGTAAACTCCCTTGATCAAATATTCCGACTACATGATGCCAGGCGTTTCGAGTAACTGGAGCCTGTACGGAAAAAATTGACTGCTGATTCTGAACCGTAAGTTGTAGATCGGCATTGACAAATCGTATTCCAATGCCGTTCGTTGATCCACCTTCGTCAAAAACATCCTGCGTACCGGTAGCATTCGAGCTGTTAATCCAGAATGCAATAGATCGTTTTTCAAATTCAGCATGGATGAATTGGTTACCTCTATCCAAATCCAGATAGCTGTTTCCATTAAATTGAATAGCATGAGTGCCTTCTTTTTTGCTTGAAGCATTATAAGAGATGTTGCCACTTGCCTGTGTACTGGTATTGTTCCCGGATACGTCAGTTAAATTTTCGTTAAATTTAAGATTGGCGAGTGCAATTATTTGAGTTACCACTTCCTCAGACTCATTATATTCGGATAAGGCCACTACTTTGTAGGTGTAGGTTGTTGCAGCCTTAAGTTCTGTGTCGTTATAAACTGTGGTATTAGCATTTAGAAGAGCAATTGGGAGAAAAGGCCCGCCTTCTTCAGATCGGTAAAGTTGAAATTCAACAGCATTAGTGGCTGCATTATCCCATTCAAGCTGTATTTCATGATAAGAAAGTGCCGTAGCAGTTACATTCTCAGGTGAGGCTACCACGTCGTCCGGTATTGAGACGATATTTTCTACATCAAGCAGTTGATCAATTTGGTTTTGGGAAAGCGCATTCGAAAATAGATAAAAATCATCTATGAAACCGTTAAGGTTATTACTGGATTGATTAAATGCATTTGAACTGTTAGATCCACCCAAACCACCATCGTTTCCATGATCTCCGATGGTATTGTAGGGAACATTATTATTACTGGCAACTTGTGAGCCATCAATGTAAAGCGCAATTTTTCCCTGATTGAAAATGGCAGTTACGTGATGCCATTCTCCAACCGGAAACGGGCTTGATAGCGTTCGTTGAGTGTTGTTGTTTCTGACGGCAAACTGAAGATTCCCGCCATTTAACCTTAGAGCAAAACCATTGGTACTTCCTCCTTCATCAAATACATCCTGGATACCATTGCTATTGTTACGCTTTAGCCAAAAAGCAACCGAACGTTGGTCAAAAGCATCATGAATAAATTGATCGTTGATATCAACATCCAGATAAGGGTTGCCACCCGTGAATGAAAGACTGGCACTTCCTTCAACTTTGTCCGTTTCAGAAAAAGAAAGATTGCCGCTGGCTTCAGAAACTGTATTGTTGGCAGTAGCATCGCTAAAGTCACCATTAAATTTATGATTGATACTGGCCGTACTACTAAGCGAGGTAATCCCTACAACTCGGTTACTAAAAGGAGATTCATTACCGGTAAAATCTCGGGCTTTTATCTTAAATTCATATATGACATTTGACTGTAAATTAAAGATAGTAGCCTCGGAGCCCTCGACCGAAAGCACTTTAATATCATTTCGATAAACATCGTAACGGTAGATGCCTACATCATCCGTAGCATCGTTCCAGTCCAGTGAGATACTGAAGGAAGTGGTATTGGTGATGGCTAGTTCCGTTGGCGCCGTGGGCTTGTTTACGTCAACCAGCGTCTTTACAGAAACTACCTCGGTGGTCGGAGAGGCGGCATTGTCATTGACGGCTCTCAGTTTATAAAAATACGTACTATTAGGGATCAGGTCAGAATCTGTATACTCAAAAACATCATCATTCGTCAGCGTGATAAAAGTATATGGACCATTCTCACTCTCAGATCGATATAGTTCAAATCCGGTTGCCGCATTTGCATCGCTGGGATTGCTATCCCAAACAACCTTAACCTCAGTTTTGGATAAAGCATAGCCGTTAAAGCCAAGTAAAGCGGCCGGGCCATTATTTCCATTAGCATTGACTACGGTAAACGGGCTGGAAAAACTGCTGGAACAGCCAAAGTTCTCGGTTACTTTTGCAATGTAATTCCCTGGCTCAGTAGCTTCAAAAACTCGAGAAGTACTTACCAGATTATTATTTGAGGCTTTGCGCCATTCATACTCAGCATACCCTTGGGGTAATTCCAAACTTACGCTGTTGCTTCCATCCAAAGCTGGTAATACTTTGCTGGCAATACCTGCAATCTGAATATCCGGGGTGACGGTAGGATTTTGTAATTTTACTTCTACCGGAATCGGCGACCATTCGCTCCATTCGCTGCCTCTTTGAATCCGGGCCTCATACACTCCGAGGGATGTTACTACATATTGGTTGCTGGTGGCTCCATTGATGATATTTCCATCTTTCCGCCACTGGTAGGCATCAAATCCGGAGGTTAAACCCAGCGTCAGGTTAATAGCATCTCCCGGACAAGGCTCTTCACTAGTTAAAAATTCGTAGACGACCTTTTTATTGTCATCAAATACCTGCGCATATTCTCCATTTAGTACGGTTGGGTTTGCTTTATGGGCTCTTTCGTAAAAAGGGAAATAGTCAGGGTCATCATAAGCTTTGTCAAAAATACCGTGACCGGCTTCTTTATATTTGGTATATCGAACGCTCCCTTTTTTATTAACGATCGCCTGAATAACCGCTTCTGTAGTAGAAGGAGCCGGAGCCTGATCCAATTCTCCTTGAAACAACCAGAGTGGAGTATACTTATACTGATCAATTTTGTCAGTGGAAGTACTCTTCACACCACTCATTGGAACTGCAGAAGCATAGGTTTTAGGGCTCTCCTGAATAAAGAGCCAAACTTGCTGCGCACCTCCGGATCTACCACTTATAGAAACACGGTTGACATTCAGGTTAATCTGGTTTTTTGCCTGATTAACGAAGTTATTGATCATATTAATATGATACTCGTTGAACCAACTGCTTGTAGATTGAGGAGAGAGAACAAAGCCATCAAACTTATTCTGATTGATGGCATCTTCATATGATTTAGCTCCGGAATTATTCAGGTGCCGGTCATTCATATATATATCTCCATCTTTAAACCCCAGGCCATGAAGAATTACAATCATGGGGTATGACTCTGATCGGTTTGGATTATAGTTCTTAGGAAACCGAAGACGAAAGGCTACTCCATTTAATATATAGCTTTTCCAGTTATCACTATTCCAATTTACTTCTGGTGTAATTACCCATTTTGCTATTGTTCCGCTCGGTGGAGTTTGAGGAGGATTATTGGGGTCATATTCAACTATCGGATCATTAGGATCTAGAACCTGTGCTTGAATTGTTTCTGTAAATAACAGGCTCAGTAATGCGACGAGAGCTAGTAAGTTTTTCATAGAGTGTGCCAAATGGGTAGAAAGGGTTAAAACTCTTTGTATAAGCAATAAAATTGGTTAATTGTATGTTTTAAAGATTAAATATAATGCGTATACTTGAGAAACTGAAAAAAAATGTGATTTTTATGCAAAAAAATTACATTTGGCCTAATAGGTGATTGCAGAATACTTTGCAGAAATGAGAAAAATGGATTGAAATAATTTTAAAATATTGTGGCAAAAACATTATATTTTTGCGTTAATTTTAAAGTTGTGCCTTAATATTTCTGGAAAAGCTTGTGACTTCTGATTAAAAATTACTTATTCTTATGGGTTGAACGCCTTGAGCGTTAAATGATACAGGAAATTTTTAATGAGGCGCCTAAATTCACGCACATGAGATTCATCGCGCTTTTTTTGAAGAAATCCTCACCGGTAAAAGATCATGTCTAATCTTCCAAGTGACTATATTCTTCACCTTGATTTTATCTTATTGATGCTTGAATAAAGGCAGTTAAATTAGTAAGCCAAAAAAATATAAGCTGTTGAGAAATGAATAAATAGATTTTGAATTATATACCAAAAATCATATAATTTTTAACTAGAAAAATTAGGAGATTGAGTGCAAAAAAAATGATATTATACTTCGGGAAAAGCAGTCGTGTCTGTTCGCATCGATGAAAAACTGTAGCCAATTTTGGGGATTGCCTTGCTGCCAGTCAGTCAAAAAAAGTTGTCATTTTCCTAAAGTGAGTTTTTAAACATCACAAATCTCAACGCCCTGTTGCAGAGAGGCAAGTACATCGGTTTCTTTCGGGACAAATTCCTGGGCGACGTAGCCGTCAAAGCCGGTCTCCAGAATAGCGTTCATAATAGCCGGGTAGTATAGCTCTTGCGTTTCGTCAATTTCAGCGCGGCCGGGCACTCCGCCAGTGTGATAGTGGGAAATATAAGAATGGTACTTTTGGATAGTGGCAATTACGTCACCTTCCATAATTTGCATGTGATAGATATCGTAAAGCAGCTTGAAATTATCGGAGCCGATCATTTTGCATAGCTCTACTCCCCATTCGGTGTGGTCGCACATATAGTCCGGATGGTTTACTTTACTATTGAGTAATTCCATCACTACCAGTACATTATGCTTCTCGGCCAGCGGCATAATACGTTTGAGCCCTTCAGCACAATTTTTCATGCCGGTTTCATCATCCATGCCATCGCGGTTCCCGGAGAAGGTAATGATTTGCTTCAGACCGGCTTCTGCCGTCCAGGGAATACTTTTTTCATAAAGCTGCACCAGTGCATCGTGGTGTTCGGGGCGATTCCAGCATTTGGAAATCCCAAAACCATCTTCCCAGTATGCGGCCAGTGCACAGGTAAGCCCGTACTTTTTCAATACCGGCCATTCATCCGGGCCTAATAACTCCACCGATTTTATCCCCATCTTTTTAGCAGACACGCAAAACTCTTCCAACGGGATGCCGTTATAACACCACTTGCAGACCGAATGCTTAATATTGCCTTTGAGGGGTTTATTTGCGCTTGATGACGTAGGCATAGCCTGAGCGATTGAAGAGGTGGAAAGTAGGGCAGCACTGCCCGCTAGATTTTTCAGCGCAGAACGTCGGGAAGTTTTCATAGGGAAAGCGGTTGTTGAGTATTTGAACTGGTAATATACAGCATTTACAAGTGAAGCAAAAATATTTCCTGAATTGTATGGGGTTTTCCGTATCTTCGTTCTGAAAAGCTTTTTATATACAAGAGATTAGATTTTTTTAACTCCTTTTCTATGAATTCTACACAAAAAACCCTGCTTTGGACCGCAGCCGTCGGACTGGGAGGTATGTTGACTACTCGATTTATCAATTCCCGGCAACGAGAGATAGAACTTGCCGGGCGGGTGGCGCTGGTCACGGGAGGTTCCCGGGGATTAGGACTTGTGCTGGCGCAAACATTGGTAGAAGAAGGAGCGCGGTTAGCCATCTGTGCCCGCAATAAAGAAGATTTAAAAAGAGCGGCCCAAACCTTAAATGCGGTCGCCAAGGAGGTGGGTAATCCATATCCCATAGTAGCTATTCCCTGCGATGTATCGGACCGGAAACAGGTGAAAAGCTTCGTCAGGCAGATAGAAAAACAAGTTGGTTCAGTAGAGATTCTTATTAACAATGCCGGAACCATTCAGGTCGCTCCCATTGAGGAAATGGAGATGCAGGAATATGAGGATTCTATCAATACTCATTACTGGGGGCCGCTATTTATGATGGAAGAAGTGCTTCCCGGGATGCGCGATCGGCAGGAAGGCCGTATTGTGAATATTGCCTCCCTTGGAGGAAAGATAAGCATGCCTCATCTGGTGCCCTACAGTGCCGGAAAACACGCCCTGGTAGGGTTGTCGGAGGGATATCGCGCGGAACTGCTGAAGGATAATATTTATGTAACCACGGTTTGCCCGGGCCTGGTGCGCACGGGAAGCCCGAAGAACGCTATTTTTAAAGGTAAACACCGAGAAGAGCAAACCTGGTTTACCATCGGAGATTCATTACCGATGACCTCTATCCCGGCGGAAGAGGCGGCCAGGGAGATTATCAATGCCTGCCAGCATGGAGAAAGCACCTTGATACTGTCTATTCCGGCAAAAATTCTATCGGGGCTGAATGGGTTGATGCCGGGATTGATCTCCGATACACTGGGTTGGGTAAACCAATGGCTTCCCGAAGTGGGAGGTATCGGAAAACAGCGGATGAAAGGGAGCGAGAGCGAATCCGAATGGTCGCCCTCAAAACTGACCAAAAACACTGAGAAAGCAGCCAAACAATACCATCAGGAATAACCAATCTTAACCCTATTACCATGGAACGATTACCTATACTAAAATCGGGACTATTGATACTTCTGATGTTACTGGTTGTGAAACCGGTATTCAGCCAGGAATTCTGCACCTGTAATTTGCAACGGGAAACCGAGTGGGACAGCGATACCCTGATCTATAGTGTTGGGCTAACCGTTTTTCCTGAATCCCGGGTACACCAGCTATACTTTGCCATTGCTCAGGACGAAGAGGAAATATATTTTATTCAAAGTAACATCAGCGATAAGCATTATGTGTTCTTCAAGGATGCTCATAGTGTGGAGGATCAATGGGGATCATTTGGTCGGGCAGCCAGCTTGCGTAAGGCGCTATTAGAAATTTTATCCAAAGATATGTTCGGAGTGCAATGCCCTAACATCTACCTGGATAATCGTACCTATGATTTCTCATCCATTCTTACGCTGAACTATCATCGCCCGGAATAATGGTGCTATGTGTTCCCTGGTTTGTCAGGTTCATTACCCTTGATTTTGCACAGGCAATTACACTTTTTCCATTTGTCTTTCTGAGACAGCCATCAGATAAGGCCAACCAGCGACTAATCAATCATGAACAGATTCACCTTCGGCAACAGTTAGAGTTGCTGGTAATCCCTTTTTACCTGCTGTATTTCACGGAGTACCTTTTTCATCGGATGCAGGGGTTAGGCCATTATGCCTCTTATTGCGCGATTAGCTTCGAGCAGGAAGCTTTCAAAAATGAACATCAGCTTAATTATTTAGCCTCGCGTCCGCTATTTGCTTTTGCCCGCTACTGGAAGCGGCAGCTTTAACCCACCAGTTCCCTCAAATCAACCGGAACCACCCGGGAAACCCCCTGTTCAATCATTGTCACTCCGTAGATGACATCGGTGCTGGCCATGGTACGCTTGTTATGGGTTACAATGATAAATTGGGATTCATTCGAGAACTTCTTAATGATGTTGTTGAATTTGTCAATATTGGCATCATCCAACGGAGCATCCACCTCATCGAAAATACAAAAGGGAGCCGGTTTCAGCAGGTAGATGGAGAACAGGAGAGACGTAGCGGTCAGGGTTTTTTCTCCTCCCGAAAGCTGGTTGATCGTCAATGGGCGCTTGCCTTTGGGGCGCGCCATAATCTCAATAGATGATTCCAGCGGATTGTCCGGATCGGTAAGGGTGAGTTCGCAATCATCTTCGTCGGTAAAGAGGGTGCGGAATACGCGTACGAAGTTCTCTTTGATTTGCTCAAAGGCAGTCATAAAGGTTTCGCGGGCTACCGTATCAATCTCGCCAATGGTGGTCATCAGCGATTCTTTGGCCTGAAGCAGGTCTTCTTTTTCGCTGGTGATGAAATCGTAGCGTTGCTTGATCTCATCGTAAGCTTCCATGGCCATCGGGTTAATCGGGCCGATTTTACGGATGCGCTCCCGGGTCTTTTCCAGTTTCTGGCTCAGGGCTTCCAACTCCTCGGGCGTGGGTTCGATATCTTCTTCGTCCTGGGCGAGTATCTCTTTTAAATCCAGGTCAAACTCAACGGATAAGCGTTCCTGAATACTGGTGAGCTCAAGCTGGGTACTGTTGCGCTGGTTTTGCAACTCCATGATGAGCGTATCCTGCTGGCTGCGCTGCCGCTGCAATTCCCGAACGGCTTTCTCAGTTTCGTCAATATCCCCCCGGTGGGCGTAGTAGTCGCGTTCTATTTCGTTGACTCCGGCTTCAATATTTCCCTTTTCGTCGTACATCGCCAGCAGCTCATCTTCACTTACCTCATTGCTATTAAGCAGATCGGTGATATTTTTCTCATTGGCTTCCAGTTCCTGCTGATTCTCAGCGATGTTCTGAATTCCTTTGTCGTAAGCCTCCTCTTTAAAGCCGATTTCCTGATTCAGCGTATTGAGTTTGTTTTCATGCTGAAAATAACGGATTTTTTCCTGGTTGAAAGCCGCTGATTTTTCACTCAGCAGGTCGCTCTCCTCAGAGAGTTGGCTGTTCAATTGTCGCTGCCGTTCCTGTAATTCTTCCAGAAGCTGTTCTTTTTCCTGCAATTGCGGGGTGAGCTGTTCCTGAGCTTCTTCAAGTTCGGCAATCAGGTCCAGCGTGTCATCCTGCTTCTGCGCATTGCTGTTCAGTACTTCCGATAATTGCTCCTTTTTAGAGGTAAAAGTGACATAATCCTGTTGTAAGCGATTGATTGTCCGCTGGATCTCAATAATGTCTGATGCGTAGGATTGTTGTCGTTTTTGCTTTGCTTGCTGTTGTTGCTCCTGAAGATACTCTTCTTTCTGAAGAATTTGCTGTTTCAGCGTGCTTAGGTCACTTTTGAGTTTTTCCAGGTTTTTGGCCCGGCCCAGCCGTTTTCCTTCAAACAATCCAACAGAACCACCGGAGAGCCGGAAAGGTTGCTGCACAATTCGACCATCGTGGGTAATAAGCGAATATGATTCCTGAGGGTCCGGGGTGTGTTGTTCCGTAACATAGACCTGATGCAGTAAAAACTGTACCAGCTTCTGGTATTTGGCATCGTATTCTACAATATGCAGAGCCGATTGCTGATCGGCAGAAGCGGTTTGGTCGGAAGGGTTGGGAATGAATTGGTTTAGTTCGTTTAGCAGGAAAAAATGCGCTTTGCCTTTGGCGGCATCTCCCAGTAGCTGAATGGCTTCCAGCGCCTGAGCCCGGTCATCCACCACAAAGTAGTTCATGTAGGGACCCAGGTAATTTTCAATACTGACCCGGTACTCTTCCGGGCAGGTAATGATATCAGAAAGCAGCGGGGCTTTTCTGGCCCAATCCATCTCCTTCTTTAGAAATTTGATGGCCTCGGGAAAGCCTTCCAGGTTGTCTACCAGCGATTTGGTGAGGTTATATTCGTTTTGTAAGGCATCCTGTCGGCGGTTGAGCGCTACCATCTCTGCTTTGGTATCTTCAATCTGATCGAGCAATGTCTCGATCTGAGCTTGCAGGTCTTCTTCCTGTTGTTCGGTGTCCTGTAGTAATTGCTGTTGCTCCTCTATCTGTTCATGTATCGCCAGGGCTTTCTGGTCAAACTCAGTGAGGTCGGCATTCTGGGCAGAAGAATCGGCCGCACTTTTCTCCAACTCCATGCGGGCAGCATTTAGCTGCATTTGCTTGATTTCCAATTGCTTTTGCAGTTGATATACTGCATCCTGTTGTTGACGGGCGTTTTCACTGGCTTCCTGGGCTTCGTCCTTCAGTACCTGCGTTTGCGATTGATACGTGCGGTGCTCTTCTTCCAGTTCGGCTACCTGCTGCTGAATCTGTTCCAGCGCCTCGGCCGCCGAAGCTTTCTCCCATTGAAGTTTCTCCAGTCGTTCGGTTGTAAGGTCAACCGTTTCTCTGTCCTGTTTAAGGAGGGCTGAGAGCCGTTCTTTCCGGTCCTGTAAGAATTTCATTCGTTCGCCCTTCACCTGTTTGTCGCTTTCCGCGTTGCGAATGTTGGCTACGTGCTCGTTCAGGGCTTTTTGGCGGGAGGCCAGCAGTTTTTCTTTTTGTACAAGGTCGGTTTTCAGCTGGGCAATGGAGGCTTCATGCTCATCAATCTGCCGGCTCAACTGGACTTTCCGGTCATTTTCCTGCTCCAGTTGTTTCTCTGTTCGGGTAGCGGCTTCCTGATGAGCCCGTACCCGGGATTTGGCGAGTTGAACGCTCAGGTTCTTGTATTCCTCTTTTGTTTTATAGTAGCGTTCCGCCTGTTTGGCCTGTCGCTCCAGAGATTTCAGGTTTTTCTCGATCTCAAACAGCAGATCTTCTACCCGTTCCAGGTCATCATCGGTATCGCGTAGCTTTCGCAGGGTTTCTTTTTTACGAACCCGGAACTTACTGATACCGGCAGCTTCTTCAAACAGCGCCCGACGCGAACCATCCTTATCGTTCAGGATATCATCTACCATCTTCAGCTCAATGATCGAGTAACTGTTAGAGGCGATCCCGGTATCCATGAACAACGTGGTGATGTCTTTCAAGCGGCAGGGCACATTGTTGAGCAGATACTCACTGTCTCCGCTGCGGTAATAGCGCCGGGTGATCGTCACCTGGGTATATTCGGTAGGAAGCAGATTACGGGTATTATCAAAAGTCAGTGAAACCTCGGCCAGCTGGGTGGCTTTCCTTTTCTTGGTACCGTTGAAAATGATGTTTTCCATTTTGTCTGAGCGCAGCATGCGAGACTTTTGCTCGCCCAGCACCCAGCGAATGGCATCTACAACATTGGATTTGCCGCAACCATTGGGCCCGACAATACCGGTAATACCCCGGTCAAAATGAATGGTAACTTTATCGCCAAAGCTCTTAAATCCTTTAAGTTCTAATGTGGTAAGCTGCATATATTCCCTTCCAAATCAAGCTGATACAACGCAGAAAATGTTAGTAAAAAACTAATGTGAGTGGCTTTCTGCGTTAGAATTAAGGGCGAATATATAGGAATTTAGGGGATTCAACGAAGAAAAAAACAGAATAATTAGGCGCGAAATCAAAGATTTTGTTACTTCATAACGTCGCTAACAATACGTTAGGCTTAAGCGGTTTTTGGCTAATATTTGTTATTGATTTCGGAGTGTGTTTAAAGAAGTTTTAATATACTTCATTTGTTAGGGTATCGGTAAATCAGTTACCTTTAACGAACGGACTGCCTACTAATAAGGCTTATCATATATGGAAGACTATTTTGAATTACTGATATTTTTAGCCTTTGCTGCTTTTTCCCTGCTTTCTCGCTTCCTGAGCCCCAAGAAGAAGCCGCCGGTGCGTGCCCCCCGAGAGCAGCGTCAGTACGATGATTACGTGGAGGAGGTTCCGGAATCGGATAAGCCAGTGGCGACTCCCCGGCAACCAGAAACCAAGCCGGTTTCTTTTGAGGATGTGCTTCGGGAATTGATGGGGGAGAGCCCCCAATCTCGTCCGGTACCACCTCCGCCAAAGCCGATAGAGACCTCCCGAGAGCAGGCAGAAGAAGAGGTGGAGGCGCGACGGGAGCTGGCGAGAAAGCAAAAAGAAGCAACTAAGGCCAAGCGCATTGCTGATAAAATATCGTTGGAAGATACCGGTAAACGCATTCAGCCCCTGGAAGTGACCGGAGGTACTCACAGTTTAGCAAAAGAAGTGTCCGACGCACTAAAAAGCCCAAAGAATGCCCGGGAGGCTATTCTTCTGAGTGAAATTATCAATCGTAAGTACTTTTAATACCGGCCAGAAGGCGAGTGTATTGGCTAACAAGGTTGTTCGCTGCTGCCTTCTTTTCAGCACAAGCCATATTCTCTGATCAACATGATTGAGCATTTCTTTCCTTGCCCATACTGCTTCTCCCAAATTTCCATGCTGCTCGATATCTCTGTGGCCGAGCAGTCGTATATCGAAGACTGCGAAGTATGTTGTAATCCTATTGAAGTGCAGTTTACCGTAGATGCAACTCAGCAGGAGGTAATTTCGTTTGTAGCAACTTGTTTAGATCAGTAATTTTAAAGCAGAAACCACCTTTTATGAGTTCAATTGCCTTATTGTTTGATATGGATGGAGTGATCGTCGATAATCATCAATTTCACCTCAAATCATGGCTAGCCTTTTTTGAGAAGTACGAAATTACCATGAGCGAGCAGGAGTATAAAGCCAAAGTGAACGGACGCACCATGAGCGCCATTTTGCCGGATCTGCTCAACCGAGAGATGTCCGAGGAGGAAATTCACGAGATTGGAGAAGAAAAAGAAGCGCTGTACCGCCAGATGTACCAGCCTTATATTAAGCCAACCCCCGGGCTGGTCAGCTTTTTAGGTGATTTGTCCCGCCAGCAGATACTGCGCACAGTTTCTACCTCAGCTCCGCCCGAAAACGTGGACTTTACCCTGAAGCATACCGGGCTCCGAAGCTATTTCCCAACCATTATTGATGCTACCATGGTCACGCAGGGCAAGCCTCATCCGGAAGTGTATTTAAAATCTGCGGAAGCACTGGGAGTGAAACCAGAGTATTGCGTGGTTTTTGAAGATGCAATTCTGGGTATTCAGGCCGGAAAAAATGCCGGCATGAAGGTGGTAGGCGTGGCGACGACCCACACCCGGGAAGAACTGGAAGCGGAAGATACAGATTTGGTCATTGGCGATTTCTCTGAACTGAGCCTCAATGCATTGCGGGAGCGATTGAATATTAGTTAGGGGCTTTCTAAGCGGCATCTGGCCGCAAATCGCCAAATAAAAAATGTTTGTTTGGTTACATGAAAAGGGTGTTTACTTCGTTTAAAACTTGATTAACCATCGTCGCTACCTATACATCCTGCCAGAACTAAACCTTAATGTGAATTTGTTAAACAATCTATGAAAAGTTTTTCTGTCACGCTTATTACGACTGCCTTATTGGCCTGTGTTACGGTAGGAGCCCTGGCTCAGGGAATTAAGATTGCCAAACTAAAGTACGAAGGGGGAGGAGACTGGTATGCGAATAAAACCGCCTTGCCCAATCTGATTGAGTTTTGCAACAGTAATCTTAACACCAAGTTGGCAGCAGAAGAAGAAGAGGTGGATGTCGGCAGCCCGGAGCTTTTCCTTTTCCCCTACGTCTACATGACTGGCCACGGGAATGTGGTGTTTACTGATGATGAAGCCGAGAATTTGCGGAAGTACCTTATTTCGGGTGGTTTTCTGCATGTAGACGATAATTACGGGCTGGACGAATTTATCCGACTGGAGATGAAGAAGGTGTTTCCTGAACTGGAATTTGTAGAATTGCCCACCGACCATGAGATTTATCACCAGAAGTACCAATTTGCGAAAGGGCTGCCCAAGATTCATGAGCATGATGGGAAAGCGGCTCAGGGTTTTGGGTTGGTTTACGAAGGACGGTTAGTCTGTTTTTACTCTTACGAGAGCGACTTAGGCAATGGCTGGGAAGACCAGCGCATTCATAATGACCCGGATGCAATACGGCAGCAGGCATTACAAATGGGAGCCAATATTATTGCTTTTGCCTTTACGCAGGCCGAGTAGCCAAAAGTGAAACAGAACTTCTTTTGTAGCACTGTTGTTTTGAGGAAATAAGTAACATAGCCTGCCTGAAACAATTATCTTATACAGAGACTTTAGCTATTTACAGAATTAGTATATTTACCCAAATCATTTACCACTAAACATTCCATTTGTGATAATCATTGCGTTTTTCATTGCACATTGGTACTTCTCCCTGTTCTTTCAGACTTTCTTTTTGCACCGCTATGCCGCGCATAAGATGTTCTTGATGAACCCCGTCTGGGAGAAAGCATTTTACATTCTTACCTGGCTGACGCAGGGCTCTTCGTACCTAAGCCCCCGAGCCTATGCCGTGCTGCACCGGATGCACCACGCCTACAGCGATACTCCGAACGATCCGCACTCACCCCATCATACAGAAAACCTTTTTTCCATGATGTGGGAAACCAAAAATATTTATAACGATATTCTGGATCATGATGTAGAGCCCGAAGCTCGTTTTACCAAAGATTTACCCGACTGGCCGGCTTTTGATAAGTTTGCCGACCTGTGGTACGTACGCGTAGGCTGGGGAGTACTATACAGCTTATTTTACATCTGGGCTATTTCAATTGCGCAGTTGCCCGGTACTCACTGGTTGATGTACGGATTGCTGCCACTTCACTATCTGATGGGGCCCATCCACGGAGCCATTGTAAACTGGTGTGGTCATAAATACGGTTATTCCAACTTTGACAATAAGGACCGGTCTAAAAATACCCTGGCCTTTGATTTTTTGATGTTGGGAGAGTTATTTCAAAACAACCACCACAAACTGCCTAAGCGTCAGGACTTTGCGGCACGTTGGTTTGAGATTGACCCGACCTATCCTATTATCAAGACTTTAGAGTCACTCAGGATTATTAAGATTAATAAGCTAAAACGGGCATAAACCCATAAAAAGAAAGAAGCTGATCAGTGGGTCAGTTTCTTTTTTGGATATATAACTATTTTTTTAGTTAAAAAACTAATTAAATAGTTGAAAAACTAAATTATTCGTTTTATATTGAACGTATAAACCAACCGAAGCCGTATCATGGAAATGAAAAAAAACAAAAAAGCTGACCTGGAACCCCGACGCTTATTTCACTTTACCATTGGATTAGTGCTGAGTGTGTCGGTGGTCTTAGTAGCGTTTGAGTGGAAGTATGCCGAGAGAGTTGTGGTTAATTTTGAACCGGTGGCCCAGGAGTTTCTTCCAGTGATAGAAATGGAGGTCACCGAAATCAAACCTCCCAAACCCATGGTGTTGCCTAAAGTAGTAGAAATACCTAACGAAGAAGAACCCGACGTCGACCTGGACATCAAATTCGATGTGGCGATTGACGCACCGATTGAAGAGTTTGTTGAAATAGAGGAACCCGAGCCGGAAGAAAAGGATGAGATTATCATTTTCGCCGAACAACAGCCTTCTTTTCCCGGTGGGATAAACGCTTTTTATGAATACGTTGGTAATCATCTGGAGTATCCGCGTCAGGCCATCAAGCAGGGGAGAGAGGGTAAAGTGTTTGTGCAATTTGTGGTTAATAAAGATGGCTCCCTCACCGATATTCAGGTGATCAAAGGCATCGGAGACCATTGCGACGCGGAGGCGATTCGCGTATTAAAAACTGCACCACGGTGGAGTCCGGGCAAACAGCGGGGAAAGCCGGTGCGCGTACGCATGGTCATACCCATTACGTTCAAACTTCGCTAGATAATCAGGTATTCATTTGCTATCTTATTTAAACAACTCATTCAATCCTTGCAAACTGTGAAAGAACTTACCAAAGCGGAAGAACAAGTCATGCAAATCTTATGGCAAATTAAGCGTGGGTTTGTCAAAGACATTCTGGCCAAAACACCTGACCCCAAACCAGCTTACAATACGGTGTCAACCATTGTGCGCATTCTGGAAAAGAAAGGCTTTGTGGGTTATCAGGCCTACGGTAAAACACACGAATACTATCCACTGATTGACAAAAAGACTTATAGCAGTTTTTTCCTGAAAAACTTCTTAAGCGGCTATTTCGGGGGGTCTTTCCCCAAGCTGGTCTCTTTTTTCGCGCAGGAAAACGACATGGATATCCACGAATTCGAGCAATTGATGAAATACGTGGAGGACGATCTGAAGGATGATGATGAGCACCAAAAACCACCTTCAGACATGGATAAATGAAACGGTTAAAGCGTCATCCTATTATCCTAGTTCCATTAGGGCTGTTGGCTGCTTTACTGGCCGTTCCTTTTTTAGGAAGTGAGGAATCCGCGCCAGAGCGGAAAGTAACTGGGGCAGCTTCCAAAAGTGATAAGACTGGTTTTATAGATTATGATATTTTACCAGAAGCACTGAAACAGCAGATGCGGGAGTTGTTACAGCAGGATAGCACCAATCATTACGGATTTTACTATTTTTTTGAAGTAGACGATATTAATCATCGCTATTATTTAACCGATGATGTACAGAAAGAAGTGGTGGTGGACTTGGAAGTATCGAGTGAAGCGGCATTCTCCTTGGTAGAGGAGAAATTGGCGAATGATCAGCCGAAAGGTCTATCGGTAAGTTTCGATACCAGTTTTTATAATCACCGTGTGCGGTCTGAGGAAGATTTTGTTAAAGCTAGTGTAGTGTATATTCTGCCTGAATACGAAGCTGATTTTCGACAGCTTCGTGTGGGGATTATTAAAGAAAAGATGCCATTGGTGCATTCCGATACATTTAAAACGGAGACTACCTCGCTGCAAGATGTCACGGCAGCTCCGCAACCCGTTCGGGGAATCGCGTATTTTCATGAGGTACTCAGGAAACAGTTGCAGAAAGATCTAATCTATTATGAGTTTTATAAGCTTGAGGGAACTGTGAAGGCTGCATTTACGGTGGGAGGTAAAGCAACTTCTCCCCAAATCATAGAAGGGTTTAGTACCCGGGAAGAGACCTATGAAGCCTACCGTCTGGATGGGTTGGTAGTAAAGGCACTAAATAACCCGAAAGTACACTGGCAGTATGCTCGATATCATGACCAGCTGGTGAATGTGCGAGTTGGTATGGATTTTCAGTTTGCGTTTGACGCTCAGGGAGCGTTGACACTCACACTATCAGACTTGTATCCGGCTTCAACCAGCTGGTAATATTATTCACAATCATTATTTTAATATGAACAGCACTATCAATTATTTACTTGAATTCAGCGTTTGCTGGGGCGTTTTTTACCTGTTCTACATCACTGTACTGCACGATCAGACCTCGTATTGGTACAATCGTTTTTATTTACTGGCTACCTCGTTATTGAGTATTATCATGCCCTGGCTGGAGATTCCGCTAGGTTTTGAAACAGCCGGTTCAATCAGTAGTTCCTACATTTTGTTGGACCCCATGTTAGCGACTGCCGGGACCGATAGCACCGCTTTTCATTGGCATTGGTACTATTGGCTGTGGTTGGTCTACGGACTGGGAGTTGTGGTGACGGGAATTTATTATTTCCGACAGTTTCTGAGTGTCTTTTGGGCCATCCGACTAAGCTCGCCCCAACCTTCTCCCAAAAAGCGATACCGGTTGGTATATACCCACGGTCTGTTTCCCACTTCTTCTTTCTTCAGTTTTCTGCTCTGGGATAATACCCAGCCGTTGACGGTCTCTGAAATACACCAGATGATGGCCCACGAAGAGACCCACATTCGGCAGAAGCACAGTTATGACATTACCTATATTACCTTATTAAAGATCGTGTTCTGGTTTCATCCGTTGGTGTATCTCTATGAAAAGATCCTGACGGAGAACCACGAATTCGCGGCGGATGCCGGGGCTTTACAGCATGCGACCGGTAATCGCCAAACATACTCCCGCTTGCTGGCCAGGCAATCCATGGCAAGCTTGCAGTGGGCGGTGGTGAACCATTTTTACAAATCAAAAACCTTAAAACGTATCAAAATGATGGAAAAGAAACACAAAATACTATGGTATCGCTACATACTGATTACTCCCATTGTAGCCTCTATGTTTCTCGTCTTTGCCTGCCAGCCCGATTCTGATGAGCTGGCGCAGGAAGCCATTGCCCAATCGTATGAGGAGGTGCAGGCCCAACTTCAGAAAGTAGGCGGCGAGTTGCAACAATTGACTAATAAGTATTTTGATAATCCGGGAGATTTACGAGAGGCAATAAATGCTAAAGCCCAAGAGTCGGGTATAGCTCCCCAGCCTCCCTCGTTGGATGAATTACAATTGAAAATCTTTAAAGAAAAAGCTTCTGGTAATGATTATACGAGATTTGAAAGTTTGATCGAGAGGAAGAATCAGTTACAAGAAAGATTGATGAGTTTGCCTGATGCCGCGGGTGTCTATACGGTAGTAGAAAATCAGCCCGCTCCGGCAGAGGGGATGCAGGCATTTTACGAGTACGTAGGAAAAAATATGCAATATCCATCTCAGGCACGACGCATGGGTATTGAAGGAAGAGTATTTGTCCAATTTGTGGTGAACGAATACGGGGAACTCACCGACTTTGTCACATTAAAAGGTATTGGCGGGGGGTGCGATGAAGAAGCCATGCGTGTATTACAGGAAGCTTCTGACTGGAAACCGGGCATGACAAACGGAAAACCGGTGAGCGTGCGCATGGTACTGCCTATTACCTTTAAAATAGGTAATGGAGAAGGTGCAAAAACAGACAAACCATTGAGCCAGGCAGCCCCCGAAAGTGCTGCCAATAAGTTAGCAGAAATGGTGATTGTGGGTTACACTCGTAAAATCTGATGTACTTTACTGGAGAGGGGAGGGGCCAGCCTCTCTCTTGTTTATTCAGCCGTCTGCTCGAGGCGGTAGTAGCATCAGTAGAAAGTTGCATACTTAAGCCTTTCGGGTTGTAAGCCAATGGTTCTGACAAGGCCACAAAAACCTGTTTTTATGAATACCATTATTTTTTATCTGCTGGAGAGCAGCGTTTGTTTAGGGGTATTTTATCTCTTCTACCGCTCTGTACTTCGGACACAGACTTCCTATCTGTATAATCGATGGTACCTGCTGACAACAGTGGCGCTGGGCCTGATTCTGCCGGTATTGGAGATTCCCCTGGACTTTGGGGGGGCGGCCATGAATCCCGTGCAGGGAGGGTACATTCTGTTAAATCCCGACAATATGAGTATTGATTCCTCGGATAATGCCACCTTTGTCTGGTCGTGGCAACTTGTATTCGGTGGGCTGTATAGCTTCGGGGTGCTGGTGGTGGGAGGCTATTATATCCGTCAGTTGGTGAATATTGTTGGTATAATTCGGCGAGGAAAGCATCAGGCAAAGATCACTTCGAACTACTGCCTGATCTACACCGATGGACAATTTCCGACAGCTTCTTTCCTGAATTACCTGTTGTGGGATAATACCATATCGCTGAGCTCAGTGGAACAGCAGCAGATCATGGCCCATGAAGAAAGCCATATCCGGCAAAAACACAGTTACGATGTGCTTTATATCACTTTGCTCAAAACTATTTTCTGGTTTCATCCGCTCATGCACCTCTATGATAAAGCACTCGTTGAGAACCATGAATTTGCCGCCGATGCCGGAGCATTACATCATCCTAACAGCGATCGGAAGACTTATACTAGCCTCTTGGCTAGGCAAACGGTGCATCCGGCAGCCCAATTACTGGTCAACCATTTTCACAAATCAAAAACCTTAAAGCGCATAAAAATGATGGAAAAACATGTGAAAACCCCATGGTATCGCCTGGTGCTGACTATTCCTACCGTTTTGGGTTTGTTTTTTGTCTTTGCCTGCCAGGAGGAGAGTGAGATGGAGAAATTAGACGAACTGCAAGCCGAGTACGATCGTGCTCAAACTGAAGAACAGCAAGCCCAGTTGGGTGATGCTGATCAGGTCTTCATGGTCGTAGAAAATCAGCCAACCCCGGAGGGCGGTATGGAAGCCTTTTACGACTATATTAAAACAAACCTTTCCTACCCAGCGCAGGCGCGCCGTATGGGCATTGAAGGAAAAGTCTTTGTGCAATTTGTGGTAAACACAGACGGAACGTTAACGGATGTAGAAGCCATTAAAGGAATTGGAGCGGGTTGTGATGATGAGGCAGTACGCGTGATCCGGGAGGCTATGGCCTGGAATCCGGGAGAGCAGCGGGGAAAGTTCGTGAAAGTTCGCATGGTGATGCCCGTTACCTTTCGGCTAGGAGGTGAACCGGAGGTAGAAGCAGATCAATTACAGACAAACCCTAAAAAGATCAGTGTTATTCATTTTTCCACCGAAGGCAATACCTTAAGCGGGACATTAGAGAATGAAGACGGCAATCCGCTGGCTGGAGCGAATGTATTGGTTCGGGGTACAACCATCGGTACGGTCACCAATCAACAGGGCAAGTTTGTGGTTTCTCATGAACTGGCCAAAGAAAATGGTCTGGCCATATCAAGTATCGGGTATCAACCGATCAATATTGGCAATTGGGAGGGCAGTAACCCCTAAGTTTCTTCCAAAAATGAGACTTTGACGCTTTAGATTCCCAGAAAGGGAAGTATCTCAAATTGGCACAGGGAATGTTAAAATTTTAACACGCTGAATATCAGTTAGTTGCAGTGAAAATATAACAATTTACACACTAAGCATAAATTATGTAATACATAGCTTGAACACGAACTTGAAAATTTGAAAGCTATGAATACTGTTACCAACTTCGGAAAATTTGCTTTAGTAATGATCCTTTTTACCTTAAGTCTTGGTAGTGTTTTTGCCGAGCCGACTCCTTCGCAGGATCAACCTACTTTAGCATCATTTCAACTGGAGGAAGAAGCGCAGCAGGTAGTGCTTACCTGGGAGTTTGAAAAAGTGGCCCAGGGAGTGCGTACGTATGTAGAGCGGGCTGGTATGAACATGCAGTTCAATCCCATTGGTGAAGTTGACAGTAAAAATGACCACCGTTTTGTGGACGAACAACCTCAGCAGAAACTTTCATTCTACCGTCTAGTGACTCAGAACGCGGATGGAAGTATGACCTACCACACTACCATTGCCATTAACCGATAATAAAGTTTGAGTGTCGCAGGAGTAAGTGTGACGAGGGCAAGTCTTGAAGGGGCTTGTCCTTTTTTTATGCCGATTTATGAATATCGCGCTCCTGAATGCGTCCCTCAGTGACACCGAACAGTTTTTCCAGTTGAATTTTGGTATTACCCGTACAAATCAGAATCAGGTAATCGCTTTCTTGAATGCTAACACCCGTGGAAGGGTTCTTTTTTAAAATACGGCTACCATCCGCTTGCTTTTTATTGATGCCGACCAAAATGCAGTCGTGCTCCTTTTTCAGCGAGATGAAAGCATCCAGATAATCTTGCCCTGCGTAGGGGTTTTGAGGAGTGACACAGTACTCCAGAAGGTCATAATCTTCGCCCTGCAAAGCCGACGTCATCAGCGATTCGGCCATCATGGCAACATCCGGCTCAAAAGTATAGCTTGCCACCAGGCGGGAGGCGATTTCGGTTTTAGAAACTACATAACGTACTCCGGCGGTCACGAAGGTTTCTTTCAGGCTGGGGTTGCTGAGAGAAACTACATAATTGAGGTCAGGATACGATTTTTTCAGGTTTAGGAGATAGATCAGTACTTCCGTATCATCTGTAAAGTTGATGAACACCGTGGCAGCATCTTGGATATTGGCTTTCTCCAAAGCCTCCAAATTGCTGTAATCGGTGAATAATGCAAACACATCCTTTACATCAAAAGCCTCATGAATGAGGTCAATCTCATTTTTGTCATTACACACCACGGCTACCTTGTGGTGGGAGTGCACGACTTCTTCTACCACCTGCTTACCAAATTTATCCCACCCGATGACCAAAATGTGATTCGTGAATTTTGTTCCCAAGAGTCCTAAGCGTTTTTTTTCTAAAAATACTGAATATTGCGTAGTAAGCTGGCTAATCAAATAGCCCAGAATGCTCACACTGCCCAATATAAACATCAAACCGATGAACCATCCGGCAGTGGTCGTAGGGTAATAATCCCCGTAACCGACTGTAGAAAGCGTCACAATGGTGTACCAGAAGGCCTCCGACAGCCTGGTAATATTCGCTCCCTCCTGGTCATGCTCTACCCAATATAACAAATAAGTAATGAACAGGTAGGCAAGCAGACAACCGCCAATAATATAAATGTTCTTGCGCTGTTGAGAAGTCATGATCGCTTGCTATTGTTTCTTTTGAATAGCCTTTCCTTCCGGGTAAGTAAAAATATCCGCATAAGCATCACTTTCATCCTGCACTCTGGCAGAAGCCGGAGCATCGTATACAACGAGTAGTTCATTATCTGCTGTCAGGGTTAAACCTTCAGCTTTCTCTTTTCCGTAGTCCGTTTCATGCCCCAGGGTTACATTGGCCAGGCGCTCGATCTCATCATGGTACAGCATGGATTCTTTGGTATCAGAAAGCCCCTGGGGAATTCGGTACAATGCAATAGTGCCGTCGCAGTCCATGGTAGGGCCAGCCAGAATCAGCAGGTCATCCTGCACTACGGCCAGCTCCCTAATGCCCATGCCATGTAAATTCACCACATGTTTGCGGTAGTGTTGCTGGTGTTTGCCTATTTTCTTTAGTTTGAGTTGATTTTTCCCTTTTTGCTTTACCTGGACTTCCAGAATTACAGCCCAGCCTCGCAGTACGGGGCCTCGCAATCCCAGGAAAATACGCTCTCCCATCACGGCAATGCCTTCAATATCCAGTCCATTGTCTTTTCCCGGAATGTCCATAAAAGGCGCAAAGTGCTTGTCTTTTTTTAAGGCTTTGGTGAGTTGACTTTGCTTTTTGTCCGATTTCAACCGTGATGCGGTTAAAAAATGTTGGGGGTGATCAGGGTCAGGACATGATTTATACAGGGTGTATTCACCAGTTTCAGGATCTTTCAGGACGGGAATACGGGCTAGCGTATGCCGGTTGGGATCGTTTTTAAGTTTGGCTAATCGTTTTATTCGCTTTTTTAGCGATTCCTCACGATCATCAGGCTTGTCCCGTTTTGTACTGTGCGACCCGATAATCCACATATATTTCCCATCGTAGGCCAATCCTTCAATATCTACCTCATCTTCCCCATCGGGCAAAGCTATGTACTGGGTAAGAGAAAATGTCTGGTGTTCCTGATATGTATCCTTTACTTTTTTGAGCCGCTCCAGACTATGTCCCTCATCAAAGGCCAGCCACAGATAATCACCGGTTCGAACGACCGAAGAAAGCTCTTCTCTTATCTTTTTCTCAGTCAGGTGTAGCGAGTCATTTAATTGAAGTAATAGCTGATGTGTTTTTTTACAGGACATGAAAAAGCAATAAAGGGGGCCGAAGATAATAAAGACTCTGAGCGGGAATTAGGTTTTTACCCGTTCCGGATGATCATCCACAAAGGCTTTCCAGCTTTTATTTTGCCGGATGGGCGAGGCATTTTGGTAATGATGACAAAGTGCAACCGCCAGGGCATCAGTGGCATCGTTAAGCTGAGATGCCTGCAATAAGGCACTGTTGAGTTGCAGCAAACTTGTCAGCATTTTGGAAACCTGTTCTTTTGAGGCATTACCATTTCCAGTTACCGACTGCTTAATTTTCCTCGGGGCATATTCGGTCACGGGTATTTGCCGACTGAGCGCGGCGGCCATGGCCACTCCCTGCGCCCGCCCGAGTTTGAGCATGGATTGTACATTTTTACTATAAAAGGGAGCTTCCAGTGCTACTTCGTCCGGAGCGTATTCGTCAATTAAACCGGAGATGCGGTCGAAAATCTTTTGAAGTTTGGCCTGATAAACCGGATACTTACGAAGATGAATAACGCCGTATTGCAATAGCTCGATGGTGCTTGGTTTGGGCGGGGAGGTTTTAATGCAAATGACTCCGTAGCCCATTTCGTTGGTTCCGGGATCAATGCCCAGAATAATTTTTTCGCTGTCGCGCCGGGCGATGGTTGGTTTGGTCTTGGTCATCATGCGACTAAATATAGAGATTCTTCAAGGGTTTCAAAAATGAAGGCAATACTTCCCTAATCTTTATACCTTTGCCAGCAGATCTTATGGAAGTAATCTTTGCCTGCTTTGTCATTGCATATTGCGTACTGGTCATTTGTTTTCACTATTACTGGTTGCAAATTCCGGTATTCCATCGTCATTCGGATTTCTCGGTAAAACCCTGCCACCGGAGATTATCCGTCATCATACCAGTACGCAACGAAGCCCGTCATATTGTATCCTTATTGGAAGATTTACAACAGCAACAGTTAAGTGAAGGAACGGCGTTTCCACCAGATTGCTGGGAAGTAATAGTGGTAGACGATGATTCAGAGGATGAAACGGTAGCCTTGGTTGAAAAATTTCAAAGTCAGGCAACTTATTCCCTCCAACTGCTGAGATGCGAATATTGTGACTCGTCTCAATCACCCAAAAAAAGAGCGCTTTGGAAAGGAATTCAGGCCGCCCGGGGAGACACCATTGTAACCACAGATGGCGACTGCCGGGTCGGGCCCTACTGGTTGTCTACCTGGATGCAATTCTTTCAAATTCACCAACCGGCGCTGGTAGCCGGGGGAGTGACTTTTTACCAGGAGAGTTCATGGTTTCAGCGTTTGCAGACGCTTGAGTTTGCCAGTTTGATCGGTATAGGAGCAGCCAGCATTCAGCGCAAAATGCCGATTACCTGCAACGGAGCGAATTTAGCGTTTTCCCGAGAGGCCTTTAAGGCGGTCAACGGATACGAAGGGCACTGGCACATTCCCTCCGGTGACGATGAGTTCTTATTGCACGCCATGTTTCGCCAGTTTCCAAACCGGATTTATTTTATCAAAAGCTCCGAAGTTGTAGTGAAAACCCAGGCCAAGCGACGGGTAACAGCATTTTTTCAACAGCGCAAGCGGTGGGCCGGAAAATGGAAAATGCATAGAGCCGGGTATGTAGCCATTATCGCTACCCTGGTATTTGTGTATCATCTGACTTTTCTGTCAATTGGAGGATACATTATTCTTGGCGGGGCACACTGGTACTGGGTGATTTGTTTGATATTTCTCAAAGTCGGATTAGAATATGCTTTTCTCAGTTCGGTACTAAAATTTTTAAAGAAAGACCTGAACCCGCTAAACTTTATGGGGCTGCAATTACTTTACTCAGCATACTTCGTGCTGATTGGTATTGCGGCCAGCATGAGTGGATATACCTGGAAAAAACGTAAATACACAAATCATGACGGACCTGGAATACGACGTGATGGATGAGCTTTACTTTGTTAGTTCTTTCGAACAATTACGTGAAACCTTGGAGCTGGAAGATGATGAACTGCGCAATGTCTTGCAAACGTTGTTGCGTAAGGAATGGATTACATGTTATCTGAATCATTCAGAAGAAATTCCACATCAGGAAGCAGATTTTAGCGATCATTACCAAAAATATTATTATTTAGCAACGAAAGCGGGTCTGCTGGCCCACAATGGAAGATAATTCACGCCCTTTATGATAATTGACCGATCTATACCACCTTCTTCTCAGCCTGTAAAGGAGGTGAATCTCATACAAGCAAAGACCCATTATTTATCCAATGGAGTGCCTGTACATTATATTACGGCTGGGAAAGAGCCTGTGGTGGGGATTGAGATTTTACTGCCTCAGGCTGGAATAAAACACGAATTGCAATCAGGTACCAGTTTCTTTACGATAAAAATGCTGGCCGAAGGAAGTAGTCGGCATACGGCTTTTGCCATTTCTAATTTTGTAGACTCTTACGGCGCCTATTTACAACTTAATCCCGGTTTGGATTATGCCTCTGTAGAAATCTATACTTTAAAAAAATACACAGATGCGCTGCTTTCTCTGCTGGTTGAACTACTGACCGAAGCCACATTCCCTGAAGATGAACTGGGTAAACTGAAAGCCATCCAGACGCAGAAAATTCGGGTCAGCAATGAAAAGTCAGGGGTTGTAGCATCTAAAAAAATGCGAGCCGTCTTGTTTGGTGAAAGCCAGCCTTATGGTAATATTCTAACAGAAAACAATGTGGCGCAAGTCTCGCGAGATTTACTGGTAGACTTCTATCAGCAAAATATCTCAGCCAATTGGGAGGTAGTAGTGTCCGGTCAGGTAGATGATGAAGTGTTGACTTTGCTTGAAAAGCATATTGGGACACTACCAGTTAAAAAAAGAGTCCCCCAGCCACTCAAAAATATTTGGAGTGCGCAATCAAACGAGAAGAAACACCTGGTAGAGCGAACAGAAAATCTGCAATCTTCCCTTCGGTTGGGAATACCATTATTTACCAAAGACCATCCTGATTACATTCCTGTGCGTATTCTCAATGCTGTATTGGGTGGGTATTTTGGCTCTCGGTTAATGAAAAATATTCGAGAAGAGAAAGGGCTTACCTACGGAATTCATTCAAGTGTGGTAAGTCTACAGGAAGCAGGGTATTTAATCATTGGGACGGATGTAAAAAAAGAGTTAACCCAGCAGGCACTTGTCGAGATATACCATGAACTGGCTGTTTTGAGAGACGAACCCATAGATGAGATTGAGCTAAATACCGTAAAAAACTACATGGCTGGTAGATTGCTCACTTCGATCGATACCCCCTTTGCATTAGCTGAAAAATTTAAAAGTGTTTATTTACATGCACTAACCTATGATTACTACGCAGAGTATCTCAAAATTCTGAATACCATCGATAGCCAGACCCTAAAGGAAATGGCAGAACGATACTTTTCTCAGGAAAACTGGTTTGAAATTGTAGTAGGGGGGTATCAATAACCAGAAAAAAGCGTATTGCACTGGTGATATAGAACCCATAATCACGTGTAAATACGCATACACAACGCTTCACCACACACCACTTTTGTACTTTTCCCTTACTTTGTAAAGAATTAGATCACGCCCCCACTCTGGCTTTGGTTTTACAAATAGAACACTCCATTTATTACACCCTGAGGGTACCCGCATAACCCCTTAGATGCATTCAATAAGGCTTTTTTGATTTATTTTTGAACTAATTGTAGCTGTGAAGAGCGTAATATTAGTTTAAATACAGGCAACTCAATAATGATAGATAGCCAGAAAGTAACCTCTAATGCCAGTCAATCTCGATTGGTGAAGAAGACGAGTGTTGAAGTTGAAATCGCTGATTTACGAAAGATCACCGAGATAGTGAAAGTCAAATATGGATATGATTTTTCTGATTATGCTATGTCTTCCTTTCGACGGCGCATTCAGCGAATTGTTGAAATGTTTCATTTTAATTCAGTTAGTGAGATAGTGAATAAACTAGAGACGGATAACTCTTTTCTGGATGCTTTTCTGGCTGAGATTACCGTTAATGTAACTGAAATGTTTCGTGATCCGGCCTTTTGGCGTGAAGTTCGCGATCATATCATTCCGAACATCTTACTTAACCATGAAACCTTTAGTATTTGGCATGCCGGATGTTCTTCGGGAGAGGAAGTTTTAAGCATGTGCATCCTGTTAAAAGAAATGGATATCCTGGACAGAGTCAATATTATTGCTACCGATATTGATAAACCTATTTTGGCGAAGGCAAAGAAAGGGCAGGTCCCGATAAAAAATATGGAGCTTAATGAGAAAAACTATATTCGTTTTCAGGGGCAGGGTAGCCTGAAGGATTATTACGAGGAAAAAAATGGCATGGCTGTTTTAGACCCTGCTTTACTTCAGGGCATTTCTTATCGCAATTTTGATCTGGTGCAAGGAGCTGTCTTCAATAAGTTTGATCTGATTCTTTGCCGAAATGTGATGATCTACTTTAATCAGAATCTCCAAAACCGGGTATTGAAGAAGCTACACGAAAGCTTATTTAAATACAGCTATTTAGCGGTGGGTTCTAAAGAATCGCTTATTTGGTGTGAAATAGCGAACAAATTCATCATCGTAAATAACGAAGAGAAGATCTACAAAAAAATCAAAGATTAGCGATAGCGGTTGCCAGCATAGCTATGGGTAAATTTCAGGTCAGCAGTATTTACAAAGCGATTCTAATAGGTGGATCTGCCGGGAGTTTTCAGGGAGTTACAAAAATTTTATCTTCTCTTCCTAAAGAATTTTCGCTTCCCATCATCCTATGCCTGCACCGCCTAAAACATGTGCGAAACGGATTTGAGGAGGCATTATCTATCAAAAGCACCAAGCCAGTAACCGAACCGATCGACAAGGAAAGTATTAAGAAAGGGGGGGTCTATTTGGCACCTTCTAACTATCATTTGGCTATTGAGTTGGGTAATTCGTTTTCTCTCTCTACAGAAGAAATGATTAATAATTCACGCCCGGCCATTGATGTAACGCTCGAGACCGGATCTTACACTTACCGCAATAAAGTAATCGGCATTCTGCTTTCAGGGGCTAACAAAGATGGAGCCTGGGGCATGAAAAAAATTAAAGATCGGGGAGGATTGACCATTGTGCAGGACCCTGCTGAGTGTATGATAGAGACCATGCCCGCAGCTGCTATGAGCCTTACAACAATAGACTATGTACTGGAAATAGAACAGATTATAGAGTTTTTATTAGAGTTAGATCAACAATATCGATAATACTATGCGAACAGAAAAAAATACATTGAAATGGCTCTTGGCAGGACTTTTCCTCATTGCCTCCTTAGCTGTGGCTTTTGTATTATTTCAATTACCAGGCTGGCTGCCTCAGTACTCGTCAGCCATCGACCTGACGGTAGTTCAGGAGCTAAGTCCAATATTGCAGCGAGTGTATTTTACAGTAGGAGTAGCATTGGCGATAGGATTGTCTGCAATTGCTCTCTTAATTAATACAAAAAGTGATGCACAGAATCAAATGATCCGCCACCAGGCATCAGCAGAGAATGATTCTCAGGAAAATAAAACATCGGATAATTCAGAAGATGATATTTATTTAGGCGATGCCGAAGCTTTAATGGACACAGTTTCAGATACTGAAGAGGTATTTAGGCAGGCACTATCAGAAGTTTGTCATGCGCTGGAAGCTAGTCAGGCTGCAGCATTTAAGGTGATAGAGGATGACGAGCAAAAACTGATAGAGTTATTTGCCTCATTCGCTTATCATGTCCCAGAAGGTGAGCAGGTAACTTTTAGGTTCGGTGAGGGCATTGCCGGGCAGGTTGCCAAAGAAGGCAAAGTAGCAAATATAGACGCTGTACCAGAAGGGTATGTTCAGATTCTTTCAGGACTAGGGCGTGCTACGCCAAATCACCTCTTGGTAGTACCTATAAAAGAGGAAGAACAGGTGACTGGAGTAATTGAACTGGCATCATTCAAACCCTTTGATAACAGTCAGGTATTTGCCCTGGAAAATTACTTTGGCAAATTAGCGCTAAAACTATCAAATAATGACAATGTAAGGTTAGAGGAAGCTAAAGAGTAAAAAATCAGGCTTATTGTTGCAATTTGCGACTTAATAAAGGCTTATCGTTAACTACGGCAATTGAATAATTCGGTAAGAGGTTATGCTGAGAAAAATTAATATAGGAAGTAAAATTACAGCGTTAGTTCTGGTACTTACTGTACTGGTAATTGTTGCAATCAGCATCATTGCCTATCAGGTAACCCAGCGAACGGTTGAAGAGCAATATGCAGAAAAGCTGCAAACGGTTAATAAGTATAAAAAAGAGAAAGTAGAAGGGTATTTCTATTATTTAAATTCTGAACTAACCTCTCTTCGGCAATCTATAGAAAGTGCTTCTATTGATTCCTCAGATATTTTATCCACTGATTCTAACACGATGGCCTCTGATTTATCAACCGATGAATTAGACATCAACAATAGTTCAGCAATATCAGAAGTATCCGAAAAGCAGATTAGTCAAATTATTCACCGTAATTCAAATCTTACTCAAGTATGGATCGTTTCTAATCAGGGGAACATCCTATATAGTAGTGATGATTTATATCAACAAGCCGGGAAAGCATTTTACGATCCCGATGGACAAACAATCAAGCATAGATTGAAGGCTGCTTATGTGAGTAGAGTTTTTAATGATAGTGATCATTACTATGTTCTGGTTGGATTACCGATTTCAGATAAAGAGCAACTGATTATTGGAAAAGTAGAGGTGGCCAATCTTTTTGCCATATTGGAAGATAAGACTGGCCTGGGGCAGACAGGAGAATCATTTATTGTTAAGGATAGTAAAGATAAAATTACTTATCTGAATGCTTCTATGCTTACCAATAGCGCTCCTCTTTCAATTCAATCAGACATGGGGGATAAGAATCAGCAGGCAGTTCAACGAGCTATTCAGCAAAGTGAGGGGTACATCTATGATACTGATTATCGTGGTGAGCCCACTTTAGCTACCTGGAGTTATTTACCCCAACAAGGCTGGGGAATTGTAACTAAAATTGATCAAGCAGAGATTCGTGCGGAAATTAGTGCATTGATACCTCGGTTTGCAATAGCCTGTGTCATTACGTTACTGCTGGCCCTGGCAGCAAGCATCGTTTTTTCCAGAGTGTTGACAGATGCCCTGCTCTCATTGAAAAAGACTTTTCAATTGTTGAGTGAGGGGGTTTTGCCAGAAAGTGTTGAGAAAAAGAGCGATGACGAGATAGGTCAGATGGCCGAAACTACCGGAAAACTGGTCCAGGCTTTACAGCGTAATGCAACTTTTGCTCACCAGATCGGTGCTGGTAAACTAGATGCCTCATTTGAGCCGATTAGCGAAGAAGATACACTTGGAAATGCGCTGATTAATATGAGAGACAGCATTCAGAATGCCGAGAAGCGGGATACTGAACGTAACTGGATTGTTACGGGAGTAGCTGAGATCGGTGAAATTCTACGCTCTCATAATCAATTAGAAGAACTTGGAGATGCTGTGATAGCATACGTTTGCCGTAAAATTAACGCCATTCAGGGAGCTTTTTATGTAGTCAATGACGACGACAAGGAGAATGGGTTTATTGAAATGAAGGCAAGCTATGCTTACAATAAGAAAAAACACCTGAAAAGCACATTTAAATTTGCCGAAGGTCTTGTAGGACAAGCAGCCATAGAGCAGGATACACTTTTACGTACTGAGATACCTTACGATTACGTTACAGTTACCTCAGGGTTGTTAGGAGATCAGCGCCCTGAATCTCTATTGATCGTGCCATTAATCACCAACGAGCAAGTATACGGGGTATTAGAATTTGCGGCTTTTGAGAAGTTTAGTAGTCGTGATGTGAAGTTTGTGGAGGAGATTAGTTTGATCACGGCCCGTACTGTTTTCAATATCAAAGTGAACGAGCGTACCCGCACGTTATTAGAGGAGTCACAGGAGATGAGTAACGAACTTCAGGAGCAGCAGGAAATTCTTCGGCAAAATGCTGAAGAGATGCAGGCTACCCAGGAAGAATTGCAGAGAGCCAATAAGCAGTTGGAAGAACAAATTCAGGAAGTGGAGCGTACTCAAAATCGTATGGCTTCTTTGTTGGAGAATGCCTCGGAAGTTGTTACAATTTACGAAGAAAGTGGAGCCATTCGCTACATTAGCCCTTCAGTAATGCGCATTTTTGGTTATACCCAGGAAGAAATGATTGGTCACAGTGATCTGCGCTTTATTCTGGGTGATGGTAAGGAGGTATTTAGTGAAATGTTTACCACTTTACAGAATAATCCCGAGGAATCAGTTACTGTACAGTACTTGTATGACACCAAAAATGATGGTGAGGTGTGGGTAGAAACAACCGGAACCAACCTATTAAATGATCCGGCAGTCCAGGGTATTGTATTGAACGCAAGAAACATTACCGAGCGTAAGCGGGCAGAACAGGAAGAACGAATGCGTAGCAAGATGCAGGCGCTTTCAGAAAATTCTCCTGACTTAATTACACGACTTGATAAGGAAGGAAATTTCTTCTACATCAATCCTACCATTGAAACTTATACAGGTCATGCGCCATCTGAATTCCTACATAAAGGTGTGACTGAATCAAGCTTTGCACCGTCAGTAGTGGATGCCTGGTTGGAAATTTTAGGCGAAGTAAGTAGTTCTGAAGAAACCATTGCCAAAGAAATTGATTTCCCTTCTCAGATTGGAGATCGGGTAATGCACATTAATGCGATTCCTGAATTTGATGAGGAGCAGCAATTGGAGTCTGTGCTGATGGTGTCTCATGATATTACTGATCGTAAGCTCATTGAACTGGAAATCCAAAACAAAAATAAGAAGATTAACGACAGTATTAATTATGCTCGTCGTATTCAGGGAGCTATTTTGCCTGACAACACAATTATCAAGCAAGTATTTCCTGAGTCCTTCATCTTCTACAAAGCAAAAGATGTAGTGAGTGGTGATTTCCCTTGGTTCTTACAACGAGGAGACGATGTTTTCATAGCAGCAGTAGATTGTACTGGACATGGTGTGCCCGGAGCCTTGATCTCACTTATAGGTTATTTTCTGCTCAATGATATTGTGCGTAGCCGGGGGGTAACCGATCCGGGAGAAATATTAGATCAGTTGGACGAAGGAGTGACCCAAACGCTACGCCAAGATTCATCTGAATCTCAAAGCAAAGACGGTATGGATATTTCCCTCTGCCGAATTCATAAAAATGAAGTGCAATATGCGGGGGCACATCGTCCACTTTACTATATGAATCGTGGAGAAATGGTTGAGATTAAAGGTAACAAATTTCCAATTGGCGGAGGGGTTTATAAAAACCAAACGAACTTTACCACGCATAAAATCAAAGCTGCTAAAGGCGATTCAATTTACTTCTGTTCCGATGGCTTTCCAGATCAATTTGGTGGGCCAGACATCCGGAAGTATGGTCCTAAGCGATTGCGTGCTTTGATTCAGGAGAGTCATCAGCAACCTATGGACGAAGTTTACCAGTCAATAGCCCAATCCTGGGAAGGTTGGCGAGGTGAAGAAAAACAGACTGACGATGTCTTAATGATTGGCATTAAGTTTTAATATGTAATTGACAGATAAATAATCTAAAATCAGACAGAGCATGAAGTATGTGTATGACTTACACAAATCAATGCGTGATCAAAATCTTATCCTTGTGTACGAGGGTGAGTTCACGCAAGAGATTACCAAATCTGTATTAGCCATGGCTGAACGCAATATGGACTCTATGGGAGAAGATTCTTCCGTAAAGCGTAAAGTGTTCAATGTAATGGTGGAATGCTTACAGAATATCGTCAAACATGGCGAGGGGTATAAAATAGAGAATGAGTACGAGTATAATGCCGTATTCATGATCGGAAAAAAAGGAGATGAATACATTATCGCTTCAGGGAACCCTTTGGAGAGTAATGATATTCCCGGGCTTAAAGATCGCTTAGACAAAGTAAACAGCTTGGATAAAGATGGACTTAAACAGCTTTATAAAGAAATAATCAAGAATACGACTATTTCTGAAAAAGGTGGTGCAGGTCTTGGCTTTGTAGACATGGCGCGAAAATCAGGCAGCAAACTGGAATACGACTTTGTTGAGATAGAAGGTGGTCGTTCATTCTTTTCTTTAAAAACAACAATCGGGCGTAATTAAGCGACTGCTATAATTACCCCTTCAGTTTTATTATGACTGTTCTTGCGACAATATTGGTCACTAAAACCCTCATTTAGCACTGCTAAATTCTGGCTTTAGGACCTCATTTGACGTAAAAACAACTTAATAATTTCTAAAAGTCAAAAGTTAACTTCGAAAAAAAATATTCAACTGCAATGGAAATCATCAACTTAGAAGGTACCGAGGATACTCCAAAAATTATTTTGGATAAAAATAATGGCATTTTTGAGATATCAGGCCGTTCACTTCCTGAAGACTCAGCTGAGTTTTTCCAACCAGTGATCGATTGGTTGGCCGCTTATGCAAAAGATCCTAATCCTAATAGTGAGTTTGTATTTAAATTAGAATACTTCAATACAGCTTCCTCTAAACTTATCCTGGATGTATTATCAAAAATTGAGGAAGTAAGTAATGCAAAAATAAACTGGTATTTCCATGAAGATGATGAAGATATGGAAGAAGCTGGTGAAGAGTTTTCTGAATTGGTAGAAGTGGATTTTGAATTCAATACTTACTAGTTCAGTTTCTGAGCATTAAATATTCCTTAGGCGAACAGCCAGAGGCCGTTTTGCTGCTGTACCAACAGCGGTCTGCTCATATATATATTATATAGAATATTAGGTTAATTATTGAAGTTGAACTTGCGCAACGGATCGAAGGACAATGAGTGAAGAAATTCTCAAAGCGTTAACCCAGCTGTTTGCCATCATCACTAAACAAGATGGTGGTGTTACGGAAAAAGAGCGAAATTTTGTCATCAGTTTCTTTACTCAGGAGCTCGATCATGACTCTATCAAAGAGTATGTAGATCTGTACGATCAGTATGCTGAGTGGGGTAAAAAAGAAGAAGAAACTGAAGGCGAAGTTAAGGTCAAGAAGCGGAAATTAACGTCAGTCAAAGATTCGGTCAAGACCCTGGCTATTTGCCGGAAAATCAACAAAACACTTACCCAAAAGCAGAAAGTAGTAGTGCTGATGAAGGTGTTGGAATTGATAGCTTCCGATGGTAATTTTACCGAACAGCGGATTAATATTATCAATACGGTTTCTGAAGTTTTCAATATTGAAGCAAGGGAATATAAGCTTATTGAGAGCTTTGCTCAGAACAAGGTATCCGCGCAGGAGCACATTGAAGATATACTGACCGTTAGTGCAGATCAACCCGAAGAAAAAAGTCAGCAAAAGCATCTGATTGCTAATATTCAGGGAGAAATTATTTTCCTAAAAGTTAGTAGTGTAGATCTGTACTTCGTTAAGCATTTGGGAACCAGTGATATCGTACTGAACGGGTTTATTATGAAACCTAACCAGTCATATCTTTTTTCTAATGGTAGTACAATCAAAACTCCGGCTGGCGACGCGCTGTATTACAGTGATCTTATTCGGCATTTTCTGTCTGATGAGAAAACCCAAAAAATTTCATTTAATGCTAATCAGGTAGGCTTTCATTTTCCAAATGGAGGCATTGGGCTAAGAAATATTAATATCTCTGAAGGGCCAGGTAAACTGATTGGGATTATGGGGGCTAGTGGCGCGGGAAAAACCACGTTGCTCAATGTATTGGCTGGTATTGAAGCTCCTTCAGAAGGAGAAATTTTGATCAACGGCTATAACATTCATCTCCAAAAAGAGCACATACAGGGAGTGATTGGATATGTTGCGCAAGATGATTTACTGATCGAGGAGTTAACTGTCTATGAGAACCTGTATTACAATGCAAAATTGTGCTTTGATGGCAAAAGTGAGGAAGAAATTGATAAGCTTGTAATTATCACCTTAGAGAGTTTAGGATTAGAGCATCGTAAGGATCTCAAAGTTGGTAGTATTTTGGATAAAACCATTAGTGGTGGGCAGCGTAAGCGTTTGAATATTGCTCTGGAACTGATCCGAGAACCAGCTGTGATGTTTGTAGATGAACCTACATCGGGCCTTTCCTCAAGGGACTCAGAAAACGTTATTGACTTATTGAAGGAGCTTTCCTTAAAAGGAAAACTTATTTTTGTCGTTATTCATCAACCCTCGTCAGACATTTATAAAATGTTTGACAAGATGTTTTTAATGGATACTGGCGGCTACCCAATTTTTTATGGGAATCCGGTAGAGGCTGTTACTTATTTTAAGAAAGCTTCAAACCAGGTAGATGCGGAACGAGGGCAGTGCTCAGAGTGTGGTAACGTAAATCCTGAGCAGGTATTCAATATCATTGAAGCAAAGGTAGTAGATGAGTACGGCCAGTTTACCAATAAGCGCAAAGTAAACCCTCAGCAGTGGAGCGAAATGTATGAGGAGAATTTTAAGCTAGTACGAATACAAGATGAGCGGGAAACTCCACCCAAATCTCTTACAATCCCAGGGAAGCTTAAGCAGGCGCTTATCTTTACCATCCGCGATACTCTGGCCAAGGTAAGTAATAAACAATATTTACTGATTAATTTTTTAGAGGCACCGGTACTTGCTTTATTTTTGTCTTTTATTATTAAGTATCGTGAAGCAGGAAATGACGACTATATTTTCCGTTTCAATGAAAATATTCCGGCGTATTTTCTTATAAGTATTATTGTGTCTCTTTTTATGGGACTAACTGTAAGTGCTGAAGAAATTATCCGAGATAGAAAAATCCTGAAAAGAGAATCCTTCTTGAACCTTAGCTGGAGTAGTTACCTCTCATCTAAACTGTTTATTCTTTTTGTAATGTCAGCCATCCAAATGCTGAGCTTTGTATTGATTGGTAACCTGATTCTTGAAATCAAAGGAATGACTATGAGCTTTTGGCTTGTCTTATTTTCTATTTCCTGCTTTGCCAATGTATTAGGCTTGAATATTTCTGCGTCCTTTAATTCTGCAGTTACAGTTTATATCATTATTCCGCTGCTGTTGATTCCACAAATGATTTTGAGTGGATTATTGTTCAACTTTGATAAACTAAACAGTTTAATTAGTTCAAAGGGGGAAGTGCCGATAGTGGCTGATATGATGGCATCTCGTTGGGCATATGAGGCTTTGGCAGTCTATCAATTTAAAGAAAACTCATTTCAGCGTCCATTCTTTGAACTGGAAAAACAAGAGCGGCAGGCAGATTTTAAAGCCGCTTATTTAATCCCTGAGTTAGAATCTAAGTTACAGAGCATTACCAATAATTTATCAGCAGAATCTGATTCGTCTCAAAAAATACTGTCTAAAGATTTATCTATCTTTCGTAAAGAGCTCTCAAAAGAAGCCTTCCGGGAGGGTATAGAAGAACTTAACATTGATAGTGTACTGACCAAAGGCCAGGTTACTCCGGAGGTTATTAAGCAAATGCGGGCGTACTTAAAAAACCTGGATAAGCATTATATGCAGATATTTAATGATGCCGTGGATAAGAAGGAAAAACTAGCATATTATCTGGAAAATCAATCCGGACTAGACTATAATCTTAATGATTATAAAAATAAGTATCATAATGAAAGCTTATCAGATTTATTAAGGAATGTGAATACTGCTGATCGAATTATTGAATATGAGGGAAGACTATTACAGCGTGTTGATCCTGTATTTCATGAGCCTCTGCTTAGTAAAGCAAGCTTTTTTGACTATCGCACCCACTTTTTTGCTCCAAAAAAGCAAATGGGAGGGGTACTTTTTGATACTTACTATTTTAACATAATAGTTATATGGGTCATGACTGCCCTTTTATATGTGTGTTTATACTTTGAGTTTTTTAGAAAGGTAATTACTTCGTTAGGCAGTATAAAACTCCCGATAACCGGTAAATAGTCCGTTTGTCCTGGAAAAAGTTCACACGTAAGATAATCGCCCTATTTTAATTTCGAGTCGGAGTAACCTATGATACCTTTGTTACATCAAATCTGGAACCTTTGCATGAAAAGACTATTCTTACTGTATAGTGTAATATCAGTTACTTTCTGGTCCTGTGATTCAGGATCAAAAATTGATGAACAAGCCTTCCTCGACAGTTTAGCTGCGGTTGAAACTGATGCTCCAATTATTTCGGATGAAGTATTGGAAAGTGTTTTACAGCAAATTCCTTCTCCGCTGGAGATTGCCGTTTTGCTAAAACAGTCGGGAACTAACTATGACATTAGTTTATTGAATGGTACTGATAAAATATCTACTTACAATAGCAATTATCAGAAAGCTCTTAATCTGGGAGTTTACGGTACTGATTTAGGATATACCAATATTTACGAACAGAATCAGGATGCTTTTGAATATTTAACTGCCATTCGTGATCTTGCGGACGGGCTAAGTATCGGGCAGTTTTTTGATTTTGGAGTAATCAAACGCTTGGCTACTAATAGCCGCAATCTTGATTCACTGCTGCTGATCACTACCAAAAACTTCAATAATATTAATGCATCTTTACAACAGCAGCAGCGGGCCAACCTTAGTGTTTTGATACTAACAGGTGGCTGGCTGGAAGCATTACACATTATTTGCCAGGTAACTGAGCGGAATATGAGTAATGATGAATTGAAAGAGCGCATTGGCGAGCAAAAAATTATACTTGAGAACATCATGCTCTTGTTGTCTTTTTACAGCGAAAGCAGTCCTAATATTAAAGAATTGGCGGATAGAATGACCGAACTGCAAGCTCAATTTGACAGCATAGAGATTACTCAAACCTATGCCGAATCAACTTTGCAGGAAGTCAACGGTATTGTAACTATTTCTAATAGCAGTACCACAACGATTAATATCACTGACGAAAATGTTCGTGAGATTTCCCGAATTACTTCATCTATCCGAGACTACATCATTTATTAATATAGCATGTATATGAAAGCGATTGTTATAGTATTGAGCCTGGCATTTACCATGCTTCTAAATACCGTAGAGGCTGAAGCTCAGTGCGATCCTTCTGTGTATACCGAAGCATGTATTCCCCAACTTGCCGATGGATTTAATTTTGTTAAGAGTTACGAGATTAATGGTGAAGGCGGAGCTAAAGATAAAATTGAGTATTCATACGTTTTTGCAAAGGGCACTCAGTACTTTCTAAATATCTGTGCTGAAGGAAGCGAGACCGATGGAATTGTAGTGAGCCTGTATGATTCCAATCGCAAGAAAGTTGGGACAAGTTTTGCAAATGGCAATTTTAACCGAGGAATTATTTACCCTTGTAATGCAACTGGTATTTACTACATCACGTTTACTTTTGAAGGGTCACAAAGCCACTGTGGTGGAGCAGTATTAGGCTTCAAGAGGTAAATTCTTATTCAACATACATTTATTCTGACCTCACTTATGAGGTCTTTTTTTTGTCTATGGTAGAGCATACCATTCCATTTCAGTATACTGGGAGATACTATACACTTGGCCAGGCAACCCGTGCTTCTGAAGAGTGTTGGTTGGTGCTGCACGGTTACGGGCAGTTAGCTCAGTACTTTTTACCAAAATTTGAATTGCTCTCTCAGAAGGCTTATGTGATTGCGCCTGAGGGACTTTCGCTATTTTATTTGCAGGGTGTTAACGGTAGGATCGGTGCTACCTGGATGACCCGGGAATTCCGGGAAATAGCTATTCGCAATTACATAGCATATCTCACATCCATTTATCAGACAACTCTCGCAAATCGGGTACCTCAGCGAATCGTTTTATTTGCTTTTTCTCAGGGAGTTTCCACTCTGATACGGTGGGTAATCAGTAATGACATTCCCTTTGATGAGATGATATTGTGGGCAGGTGATTTCCCTAAAGATGTAGACCCTGAGCGGTGTCGTACTGTGTTCGCGGGCAAAAAAGTATCCTACGTGTATGGTAACGAGGATACTTTCGTGACGGCTGAGCGATTTGCTATCTTGCAAGGCACACTTACTGAGTATGGTCTTTTCCCCGAAATCATTCAATTTTCTGGCAGGCACGAGATACCAGCAGAAGTACTGGCGAAGTTTCTGTAAAAGAAAAAAACCGTCTGAGCAGACGGTTTTGTGAATAGTATTGATTCAAAATAAAAGTTTATTTTTTTCCATTGGAGGAAGAAGCTGTCTCGTCAACCAATGAAGGAGAATCTGATTCAGCAATCTCTTTCGCTTCTTTTTCTTCCTCTACACCATTTATTTTATTTCTTATTTTTAGCTCAATTTCACCCATTAACTCGGGATTATCGAGTAAAATACGTTTGACGGCATCCCGGCCTTGTCCGAGTTTTTCACTTTCATAAGAAAACCAGGAACCAGATTTTTTCACAATGTCCATTTCTACTCCGAGATCCAGGATTTCCCCAACTTTTGAAATACCTTCCCCATACATGATATCAAATTCCACTACCTTAAAGGGAGGAGCTACTTTATTTTTTACCACTTTAACTCGGGTACGATTTCCCGTAACATTATCTGCTCCTTCTTTGATTTGGCCAATCCGACGAATATCCAGGCGAACAGAGGCATAAAATTTCAAAGCATTACCTCCGGTAGTTGTTTCGGGGTTGCCAAACATAACTCCGATTTTCTCCCGTAGCTGATTGATAAAAATACAGGTGCATTTGGTTTTATTAATAGCTCCGGTAAGCTTCCGCAATGCCTGAGACATCAAACGAGCTTGCAATCCCATTTTGCTGTCCCCCATTTCACCTTCTAGTTCTCCCCGGGGAACCAAGGCCGCTACAGAGTCAATTACGATAATATCAATGGCGCCTGAGCGGATGAGGTGTTCGGCAATTTCAAGTGCTTGCTCTCCGTTATCAGGTTGTGAAATAAGCAGGTTTTCAGTGTCAAGACCTAACTTTTTAGCATAACTACGATCAAAGGCATGTTCAGCATCTACAAAGGCTGCAATGCCGCCATTTTTTTGAGCTTCAGCAATGCAGTGCATGGCTAGTGTAGTCTTACCGGAAGATTCAGGACCGTAAATCTCCACCACCCGCCCCCGGGGAACTCCGCCTACGCCTAATGCAATGTCCAAACCCAAAGAACCCGTCGGGATTGCAGGAATATCTTCAACGCGCTCGTCACTAAGTTTCATTACACTACCTTTGCCGTAGGTTTTGTCTAGTTTATCAATGGTTAATTGAAGGGCTTTTAATTTTTCCGTTTGATCGCTCATGTATATTCAGTTATGGTTGACAAGGCAAATATACTTTTTATAAGTATTTTTTGCAAGGGTATTACGTAAAATAAGAATAATAAAAGAAGGTGTTTGGTTGCCGACAATTTGTAAATTTGCGGAAAAAATGAAAAAATAGGTAAACTGCAAAGTTCTGGCTTTCAAATATTTAAGCAGAACTATTTTATAAACTTAATTCAAAGATACACGAAAATAAGGGGATAGTAAATACCAGGGTAATGATAAAAAAACTTGGAGTTGGATTAATTTTGACCATCATTCTTTATTTAGCTTGGCAGCACGAATTAGTTAGTTATGGGATAATGCAGGCTAAGGGGCAATTGAAAGTGCTTTGGGATGCTCGACCGATTGATGACCTGCTAGAGGACCCAAACATTGCAGATTCTTTAAAGCAGCGAATTCGGTTAGTACAGGAAATCAAACAATTTGCCATCGATAGTTTGGGCGTAAAAAATTCAGGCAGTTACCAAAGCGTTTATGATCAGAAAGGAAAGCCAATATTATGGGTTATTACAGCAACTGAACCGTTCTCATTAGAAGATCGAGAGTGGAAATTCCCGTTATTAGGCACTTTTTCCTATAAAGGATTCTTTGATCATGAGAAAGCACTGGCGGAGAAAAATAAGCTGGCGGAGCAGGGATTGGATACGGGTATCAGAACGGTAAGTGCCTGGAGCACTCTTGGTTTTTTTGATGACCCTATTTTGTCAAGTGTCCTTTTTCGCTCCGAAGGCCAGGTTGCCAATACCATCATTCACGAACTGACACATGGGACCATATTTATCAAAGACAGTTTACGACTGAATGAAAACATTGCCACGTTTATTGGAAACAAAGGAGCTGAAGCTTTTCTGGCACATCAACACGGCTACGCATCCAAAGAAGCGGAAGATTACGTACGCTATTTGCAGGACCGGCAAAAATATGTGAACCATTTATTACGAGGCACCGAACAGCTGGACAGTCTGTATCAATCCTTTACGGAAGAAATGCCATACGCTACCAAAAATGCCGAGAAAGAGGTATTGATCCGAAAGATTGTCAATACCACTGATACACTGGAGCTAGAAACGGTTCAGTATCAGAAAGTACTGGTAAAGCTGCAAAGTCAGGAAGAACTACCAAATAATACGTTCTTCAAATCTTATGTACGTTATCAGGCGAAACTGGATGGCATGGAAAAAGAATTTACCGAAAGATTTCATGGTGATATTAATCAGTATTTAATTTACCTGAAAGAGAAATATCAGGAAGGCTGACATAAAAAAGAGTCGGAGAATTCTCCCGACTCTTAGTGATATGCTCAAATCAAACTAAAACGTACTAAAATATTTTTTGGAGTACTGCTTTCAGCTAAGAAGATTCCAATAAGTATGCCATCAGGCTGGGAGGCGCTATATCGTTAAGATTGCCAGGAGATCTGTACACTATCGTTCATAGGATGTTCGTTAACGTACAAAACAAGGTGGAATAGGTTAACAGAATTTGGTCAGCTTACGTTATTAACAATAAGAAAAGGAGAAATAAAAGTTAGTTTTGCACGATTTTTTCTTTTGATATACAAAGAAAGTGGGTAGCATGAAAAAATATTTCCTGACACTTTTTGGTGTAGCATGTATATGCTTGGCTTTTCAATATAAGGCTGGGCCTGATGCATATCGGTATATCGAGAATGATAGCTTTGGTCCTGGTGAAGTGCTGAAGTATCGAGTGCATTACGGACTTATTAATGCAGCAGAGGCCGTTATGAAAGTACATGATACGCATTATGATGTACATGGTCGTCCCTGCTATAAAATTGATGTTTTTGGCAACACCACTGGTTTGGCTGATGTATTATACAGCGTGCGCGATAACTGGGGGGCTTATATAGATACCGCCTCTATTCTTCCACTGCGGTCTTACCGCTATATTGAAGAAGGGAAGTACCGGAAAAATGAAATGGTCGACTTTGATCATGTAAACGATGTAGCTACCGTACTAAAGCTGGATAAGAAAACCCGTAAAATTAAAGCGAAAGAGATGTTTACGGTGCCCGACAATGTGCTGGATATTGTAGGTGGGTACTACTTTCTTCGCACCCTGGACTACAAAAACTATAAGGTAGGAGAGACGATAGAATTAGAGGGGTTTTTTGCTGATGAAGTTTATAAGATTAAGATTAAAATCATTGGCAAAGAGCTTCTGAATACTAAAATTGGTGATATCAATTCCATTATTGTCGCTCCTATTTTACCGGAAAACTCATTCTTTGAAGATGGCAACGACCCGGTTCAGGTCTGGATTTCTGATGATAGAAATAAAGTGCCCCTCAAGGTGAAAGCAAAACTGGCCATTGGCGCCATAGAAGTTGATATTAAAGAGATTGAAAATCTGCGCAATTAGTCAGGCTCTTTATCGGTCATTTCTCTTCTTCGCATTGGCATTTGGTCAATAAGCTCGAACAACTTCTCAGTTGGAATAAAATCATGTTGCGTTAGCTTTTCTCCACCATCTTTTCCCACCAAAACGACACTCAGCCCGCTGCCGGAGATATTGTATTGCTGCCGTAAATGCTCTGCTGATGCTGCGGATGAAATCTCTTTTTCAGGTGTGATGATCTTTTTATCAAAGACGCTAAAAATAATCATGTCGCGTTCAATCAGTGCTTCTCTTTGTTTCTCAAATTTTTGTAACTGCTTCTGATAGTTAGCTGATTTCTCTGATTTAGCAAAGACGATTAAGATCCGATTTTTCCACTGATATTGTCCGGGAATATCTACCTCTTGAGCTCGAACCGACCCGAAGAAAAAAAGAGAAACCAAATAAAAGAGGATCAAATTATACATTTCACATCAATTTCTTACATCTGAAGTATAACACACTGGCTTGCACAGATGTTATTATATAATTTTTATAATATTTTTTTGACATATAAGTGAATTATGGTACCTTTGTAATAAATATTAAGATTTATGTGATACATTATCTTAATTAGAGTATACTAATTATAAAATTGACTTTATTTAATTTGATGCTATGGTAATGCTTAAGACTTATATTACGCCCCAGGGTGACAGCAAACAACAGCAGTATAATGTATTACTGCGACAGATTCGGGATATTATTTATAATGAAAATGATCTTATCGCCAATCTGGGGAACATAGCAGCCATTTTACATCAAGGAATGAATTTCTCCTGGACGGGTTTCTATTTTGTAGAAGATGAGGAATTGGTGCTGGGGCCTTTTCAGGGACCCGCGGCAAAAACCCGTATAATCAAAGAAGAAGGAGTGTGCGGTGCTTCCTTTGCCCGGGAATGCACCGTAATGGTAGAAGATGTAGAGCAATACTCAGGTCATATTCCGGTAAGCGATTTTGATAAATCAGAAATTGCTATTCCCGCTTATTGTAAAGGGGAAGTGTCATTGATATTGAATATTAATAGCCATCATTTGCGAAATTTCAGCGATTTAGATAAGCGAAATTTACAACAGGTGATGCACCTTATTGAGGAAGTTCTTTAGCCCTCAAATACAGACTGATAACCAAACCAGACTGTGGCCATCGATTACCTTGCAAATGGGTAAACCGGTGGCTTTTTTGTTTTCGAGACATTCATCTGTTTCTCCTCTAATTATTTCCTTATGTTTGAGGAAAGTTTACAGCTAATTATCCAAATCATGAAGTTATTAGAAGGAAAAACAGCCTTAGTTACCGGCGCATCTAAAGGGATAGGACATGCCATTGCCAAACAATTTGCCGAGCAGGGAGCCAATGTTGCCTTTACCTATTTGTCAAGTGTAGAAAAAGGGGAAGCCTTAGAAAAAGAACTCACAGCGGCAGGTGTACGAGCCAAAGGCTATCAGTCAGATGCTTCGGATTTTAGTGCAGCTGAACAGTTAATTGCCAGTGTGGTCGCTGATTTTGGTGCATTGGATATCTTAGTCAATAATGCCGGAATTACCCAGGATACGCTTTTAATGCGAATGGGCGAAGAGATGTGGGACCGGGTGATTGAGGTAAATTTGAAATCGGTATATAATACGGTGAAAGCATCGTTAAGAACATTTCTAAAGCAAAAAAGCGGCTCTATTATCAACCTAACCTCCGTGGTAGGCATCAAAGGAAATGCCGGCCAGGCAAATTATGCTGCTTCTAAAGCTGGTATTATCGGATTTACCAAATCTGTTGCGCTGGAGTTAGGGTCACGAAATATCCGAAGTAATGCCATTGCTCCGGGCTTTATTGAGACAGAGATGACGGATAAATTGGAAGAAAAGACGGTACAGAGCTGGAGAGATGCGATTCCGCTTAAACGAGGTGGAAAACCGGAAGATGTGGCTGATTGCGCTGTATTTCTGGCATCTGATCTCTCATCTTATATCACCGGTCAGGTATTGCAGGTTGACGGAGGTATGCTGACATAGTCGGCATTATACGATCTTCATGAGAATATCGTTAGGCAGTCAAAAGGAGCTCTCAATGTTAGTCGATTAGTGCTAGTAGGTAGTTAAAGCCTGGAATGTGCGTAAAAGAGCACGGGTGCTCTGCACAGAAGCAAATTATATAGAACGCAGAGTGCCGGAGTACGTTATATAGTATAACTTTATCAACCGTATGCAGAAAATTCAATTGCTTTTTGAAAATTCCCCCTGGCTTATTCTGCCTTGCTTCGTGATGGGAGCTGTTTATGCGCTATTATTATACTTACGAGGCAGAAAGCTTGGTAACACTTCCTGGGGAAGCACTATCAATTATGTGCTTGCCGGCTTACGTTTTTTTTTAGTCAGCTTGCTGTGTCTGCTTATCATTGGCCCCTTTATTAAGCAAATAAGGAGCACCATCGAGGAGCCCATTGTGGTATTAGCGGTAGACAATTCATTTTCCGTGGCAGCAGTGGAAGATAGCAGCGCTCAGGGGCAATGGTTGCAACAACTGGAAGGATTACAGCAAAGCCTGGGAGATGAAGACTATCAGGTAGAAACCAGAAGTCTGACATCTACCACACCTTTAAAAGACATAACATTCAATTATACCAGTAGCGATATTGATGGGCTACTCAAGAATATTGAATCAGAATACGAAGGAAGGAATTTAGCCTCGGTTGTGCTCATATCAGATGGTATTTATAACGAAGGTATATCACCGGTTTATTCTCCATATCCATTTAAGGTAAATACCATCGGAGTGGGAGATACTGTGCCCAAACAGGATTTAAGTATTAGCAATCTGTTCTACAATAAAATAGCTTACCAGGGAAATAAATTTCCGCTGGTGGCGGAGATCAGCAATACGGGCTTCCAGGGAGAAACCATTACAGTTTCGGTGAACTACCAGGGGAAAACGGTGGCTAACGAGCAAATTATGCTTAATCAGAGCCGGGGAGTGGCTTCCGTGGAGTTCTTGCTGGATGCTACCAGGGAAGGTATGGCCCACTACGTTGTTGCCGTGGAAGCTAGGGATGAAGAGTTCACTGCTGAGAATAATATTAGCCATGCTTATATTGAAATCATAGAAGGAAAAGAGTCTATTCTGCTGGTGGCCCAATCTCCCCACCCTGATATTAAAGCATTGAAATTGGCCATTGAACAGAATAAGAATTATGAGTTGCAGACGGCCATTTTAAGTATGGATGAATGGAATCCTGCTCAGGTAGCCAATCAGAAGTTTGATCTGATCATTTTGCACCAACTACCCGGCCGGGGGCTTGATAATAACCAGTTAAACCAATTGGTACAGGATGCCAATGCGCTGTGGTACGTAGTTGGAGCCCAGACCGACCTTTCTGCTTTTAACCGATCTAATAGTTTGGTAGAGATCATTAGTCAAAACAACGATACTGATGAAGTACGGGCGGTGTTTAACCGTAATTTCTCGGGTTTTCAGTTAGAGAACGACTATCAAGCAGTTATTGAGGAATATACCCCCTTGACGGTTCCTTTTGGTAAAATTAACGCCAAAGGCAATATGGTGCCGCTGCTGTATCAGCGAGTAGGTAATGTTAATACCAGTAAGCCTTTATTGGTAGTAGGAGAGAAGGATGAGAAGAAACAAGCGGTGTTGCTGGCTGAAGGCATCTGGGGTTGGAGATTGCAGGAGTATGCCAGACATGAAAATACGCAGGCGTTTGATGCGCTTTTTACGAAACTTACCCAGTTCTTATCTGCCAAAGAAGACAAACGGCGCTTTAAAGTTTACCCGGTAAAGAATGAATTTGAAGATACTGAACCGGTTGTTTTTGAAACTGAAATTTATAATGATATTTACGAGGAGGTGTATGGGCAGCAGGTGGCATTGGTAGTGACAGATGAAGAAGGAGAAAAACGGAATTATAGTTACGTCACCAATGAAAACAATACACAATATCGGATCAGCAACCTGCCAGAAGGTATTTACAGCTACCAGGCCAGTGTGCAGCTAAATGGGGAGCAAATGAGTAGCAATGGTGAGTTTACAGTTCGTAGTTTACAGATTGAAACGTTAAACTTAACGGCAAATCATGGTTTGTTGCGGCAACTTGCCCGTGAAAGTGGGGGAGACTTTTATACTTTTGATCAGGTGGAGGCACTTGCTTCTAACTTTCAGGCGCAGGAAGCACCGGGAAAAATCTATACCAGCGAAGCTTTCCTACCCATCATTAATCTCAAATGGCTTTTCTTTTTATTACTGCTGCTGGTTGCTACTGAGTGGGGAATCCGGAAGTATATGGGAAGCTATTAAAGCAAAAAAGGATGCCGTTATGACATCCTTTTCTTTATAAATTACATTTATAGCCGTTTTTAGCTATCGGTTTTCTTTTCTTTCGGTGTCTTTTTCTTCTTTAAAGTCAGGGTAAGCTCCTCACCTTTACCATCATAATCCGCAATAATAGTATCTGTAGATTCTACTTCACCCTTTAGAATTTCTTCCGCTACCGCATCTTCCAGATATTTCTGAATAGCTCTATTGAGCGGACGAGCACCGTATTGAGGATCATAACCTTTATCAGCTAGAAAATCCTTTGCCTTATCAGTAAGCTCTACATTATAACCCAGTGCCATAATTCGCGAGAAAAGCTTGTTGAGTGTGATGTCGATAATCAAATGAATATCTTCTCGTTTCAGTGAGTTAAAGACAATTACATCATCCAGGCGATTCAGGAATTCAGGGCTAAACGTTTTCTTCAGGGCATTCTGGATCGTTGATTTCATGATATCATCGATACTTTCCTCTTTAGCTTTGGTGGAAAATCCAATGCCTGACCCGAAGTCTTTTAAATCACGGGCTCCAATGTTGGAAGTCATGATGATGATGGTATTTCGGAAATCAACCCGACGACCTAAGCCATCCGTTAAGATTCCATCGTCCAATACCTGAAGTAAGATGTTGAATACATCCGGATGCGCTTTCTCAATCTCATCCAGCAACACTACACTGTACGGCTTACGACGTACTTTTTCAGTTAGCTGCCCACCTTCTTCGTATCCTACGTAACCGGGAGGCGCTCCTACCAGGCGAGATACAGAGAATTTCTCCATATACTCACTCATGTCAATACGGATAAGTGCGTCTTCCTTATCAAATAAATAAGTCGCAAGGACTTTCGCTAATTCTGTTTTACCCACTCCAGTAGGCCCTAGGAACACAAAAGAGCCAATTGGTTTCTGAGGATCTTTTAAGCCTACGCGGGTGCGCTGGATAGCCTTAGTCAACTTCTTGATAGCTTCTTCCTGGCCAATCACCCTGCCGGTCAACTGCTCATTCATGCCGAGCAGCTTCTGACTTTCATTCTGGGCTACGCGTTTGGTCGGAATGCCCGTCATCATGGCGATTACTTCGGCCACGTTTTCTTCATCTACTGTATAGCGTCGAGTGCGGGTTTCTTCTTCCCACTTACGTTTAGCGGACTCAAGCTGATCAATCAGTTTCTTTTCACGATCACGCAACTGAGCAGCTTCTTCGTACTTCTGACTTTTCACTACCCGGTTTTTCTCAACCTTGATATTCTCAATGGCTTCTTCCAGCTTCACAATCTCATCGGGCACATGAATATTGTTGATATGCACCCGGGCGCCGGCTTCGTCCATCACATCAATGGCTTTATCCGGAAGGAAACGGTCGCTGATGTAACGATCTGAAAGCTTCACGCAGCTGTCAAGCGCTTCCTGTGTATATTCAACATGATGGTGACTTTCGTATTTATCCTTAATGTTATTCAGGATCTGCATCGTTTCTTCAGGAGTGGTAGCATCTACCATTACCACCTGAAAACGACGGGCTAATGCACCGTCTTTCTCAATATATTGTCGGTATTCATCTAAAGTAGTAGCCCCGATGCATTGAATTTCTCCCCGGGCCAACGCTGGTTTGAACATATTGGAAGCATCCAGCGAACCTGAAGCTCCACCTGCTCCGACGATGGTATGTAATTCATCAATGAAGAGAATGACATCCGGAGATTTTTCAATCTCGTTCATCACGGCCTTCATGCGTTCCTCAAACTGGCCCCGGTATTTGGTGCCGGCAACTAATGAAGCCAGGTCTAAAGTAACCACTCGCTTGTTAAACAAAACGCGAGACACTTTTTTCTGCACAATACGCAAGGCTAAACCTTCGGCAATGGCTGTTTTACCCACGCCCGGTTCTCCAATCAGGATTGGGTTATTTTTCTTACGTCGGCTCAGGATTTGGGCCACCCTTTCAATTTCCTTTTCCCGACCTACGATTGGATCAAGTTTATCATCTTCGGCCAACTTGGTCAAATCCCGTCCGAAATTGTCTAATACGGGGGTGCGCGATTTTTCCGATCCCTTGGATTCCCGGCTGGAGCTTGAGCCTCCACCGAAAATTCGCCCAGAATCATCATCGGTATCGTCAGTATCCGGACCAGCCATTGGGGTGTCGGACTGGTATTCCAGTAATTCTTTTACAACGTCGTAATTCACATCAAATTTTTCTAAGATTTGCGTCGCAATATTATCCTCATCACGTAAAATGGAAAGTAGTAAATGCTCAGTGCCGATCAGTTGGCTTTTAAAAATTTTTGCCTCCAGATAAGTGATTTTTAATACTTTTTCAGATTGACGTGTCAATGGGATGTTGGCCAGATTCTTTACATTACCTGTAGCCGTTCCTTTTGTTGCCTGCTCTACCGCAGTTCGTAGTTCATCCAGCGAAACACCCAGTTTTTTAAGTAAGCTTACTGCAACGCCTTCGCCTTCGCGAATCATTCCCAGTAGCAGGTGTTCTGTTCCGATATAATCGTGCCCAAGCCGGAGGGCTTCCTCTCGGCTGAGCGATATAACTTCCTTAACTCGATTAGAAAATTTAGCTTCCATAAGCTGACTCCTTGGAATTAAATGGTGAAATGAGTGTCCCCTCGTACTTAATGCCCTTAAAAGCAAGATAGAAATATATACTTAGAAAACAACAAGCGATTCTGAGCATTTGTTCACCTTTCAGAGATTGAACGTTTAATAATCTGACTGGCTTGAGGACCCTCACAAAATAACACATCTATAACACTTAAATTAGGTACAAAGTCTTTGCCAAACGCCTGTATGTACCTTATAGGGCGAAATTTATAATTTTTAAATCTTATTTCTGGAATCAAAATCTGCCTCCTGTAATCGTATACCGACGATTTTTCTAAGTAAAGTGAATCTTCTTCTGAGTAAGTGATGTCATGCTCCCATTGGAGTAAATCAAGACACTTTGTCAGTAGTGCCAGATTAAGATCAATTAGATAACGGTAGGGGCGGTAGAGGATGTCTTTAAACTCATCAGCAAAGTGATCAAAGTAGGGCGTTTTTCCGTATGCAGAAGCCAAACTTCGCCAATGGTTATTTTGCCAATGCGTTTCATAGGCAATACGAACATCTCTGGTTGGCACCTTGCCGCTATCTCTATGTACTGGTACGCTAAGAGCTTGTATTTTGTTTGCTCCTAATATGTAGCATCTGTTACGATAGGTCTGTTTTATATACGATTCATCAATGTCCAATGCTATTTTCGGGCAATGATGAATCGCCGCAAAATACGCCAGAGAGGGAAGGTAATGACTTTCAACAAGGGCGATATTACTCAAACAAACAGCCCGTTTTAAACCAGTAAAGTGGTATCACCTAAACCCTGACGAAGCACCTGTGGTTCGTCCTGTGTACAATCAACAATAGTAGACGCCACATTATTACCCATCCCCCCATCTATGATTATGTCGACTTGATCGGCAAGGCGTTCATAGATCAAAGCCGGGTCGGTGGCATAGGCTACAATCTCGTCCTCGTCATGTACTGAGGTGGTGATCATGGGGTGCCCCAGCCGGGTAACTAGTTGATGAGGAATGGCGTGATCGGGTACACGAATACCTACAGTTTTGCGCTTGGTGTCTATTTTTTTGGGAACATGGCTGCTGGAGGGCAGTATAAAAGTATATGGGCCAGGAAGGGCTTTTTTCATCATTTTATAGATCGGCGTTGACAGGTTTTTTACATATTCAGAAACCTGGCTGATATCCTGACATAAAAAGGAAAACTGGTTTTTTTGAGGATCAACTCCTTTGATCTGACAAAGCCGTTCAATTGCTTTAGGATTGAGTAAATCGCATCCGAGGGCATAAATTGTGTCAGTAGGGTAAATCACGATACCACCCTGGCGCAATATTTCCGCCACTTTGTTCATTTTTTTGTTCTCAGGGTAGACTGGATGAATCTTAAGGCACTCTGCTTTCATAAGCGTAAGTTAATGGTCAAAAAAATTTGGACGAATAGTAAAAACTTTTTCTGTGAGCAGCAATGTTACACAAAAGTTAATAACAATAAAGAACGAATGAAGGAAATTCTAACTTTACAGGCAAATTACTAATTTCGCAGGCATATGAAAAGACGTAAGTTGTTAGCCATCTTTATTATTGTTGGATCGGTGTTTTTGGTATCATTCACATTTTATGGCTATCAGGTAGTATATACTCCCAACGTATTGGTTGATCAGCAGGATCGAATATTACTGATTCCGACCGGGGCTACCTTTAAGCAGGTGCAGAATCAACTTTATGATGAAAAATATGTAGAGGATCTGCTGGCCTTCAGTACGCTGGCTAAGTTAATGAAGTATGATCAGTACGTAAAGCCGGGCCGTTATCACCTAACCCCCAATATGTCTAATATTGAGGCCATCCGGTTGTTGCGTTCAGGGCAGCAAGAGCCAGTAGATGTCACATTTAACAATGTGCGTCTAAAGTCAGAGCTTGCCGAGCGCCTTTGTGAAAACCTGGAAGCTGATGCTACCACTTTCTTATCGTTGCTCAACGATGAGGCATTTGTTAAACAGTACGGTTTCACAACGGAAAATATCCTGACGATGTTTTTGCCCAATACCTACGAATTCTACTGGACTACCAATGCTGAGACATTATTTGAACGTTTTCATCAGGAGTATGATAGTTTTTGGAGCGATCAGCGTTTGGCAAAAGCAAAGGGGTTGGATATGAATCCGTCGGAGATCATTATATTAGCTTCTATCGTAGAATCTGAAACCAACAAGCCAGACGAAGCACCTAAAGTAGCCGGACTGTATATGAACCGCTTACAGCGAAATATTGCGCTTCAGGCTGATCCAACCCTGGTATTTGCCGCTCAGGATTTCACGATCAAGCGGGTATTAAACAAGCATAAAGAGATTGATTCGCCCTACAATACTTACAAATACACCGGACTGCCACCCGGGCCAATACGCGTACCGTCCATCAATGCAATTGACGCGGTACTGAATTATGAAGATCACAACTATTTGTATATGTGCGCGAAAGAAGATTTTTCGGGCTACCATAATTTTGCCACCAATTTAAGCACCCATCTGGCCAACGCCCGCCGTTACCAGCGTGCCTTAAGTCAGGCTGGTATTTACAATTAATGATGTATCAACATAATATTCAGTTGCGTGTACGGTATGGGGAAACCGATCAGATGGGGTACGTATATTACGGGAATTACGCATTGTATTACGAAGTAGCCCGGGTAGAAGCCCTGCGTAATCTAGGTATGAGTTATCGGGAGTTAGAAGATGCCGGAGTTATGATGCCGGTATTGGAAAATCATTCATACTATCATCAACCAGTGCGCTACGATGATGTATTGGATATTCGAGTAACCCTACCGGAAATGCCCTCAGTTCGAATAACATTTGAGTATGCTTTCCATTCACAGCAGCAACAACTCGTTCACTCGGGCAAGACCGTTCTTGCTTTCATGCGCGCTGAAAGTAAGCGTCCCTGTCGCCCACCTCAAGCCATGCTTGCGTTATTGCAACCGTATTTTTCGTAAAATCCAGGGGTAAGCTTTGCATATTTCCGTATGAACTACTAAGTTTGCGGTCGCTCTACAAAAGAAGCGTGATTTTATCAAGAGAGTTGGCGGAGTGGTCGAACGCGGCGGTCTTGAAAACCGTTGTACCGCGAGGTACCGGGGGTTCGAATCCCTCACTCTCTGCTTTAAGCCCGTCTCTTTACTACAGAGCGGGTTTTTTTATTTTTGGGGTAACAAATGTTGCTTGCAAGGATACATGTGTTTTGTCGGGCGAAGTTTAGTTATTGACAAACTACATGAGCCCTTGTAATTAGCCAATCTCTTAACCGAAAGCGTTTCTACCTGATTTCTTTCAGTAATGGCTCAAGGATAATTTAAATTTTCGTCCTTGAATTCAGAATAAGTCAATTTTTAATTACTTTAGTATAAAAATTGGCTTTAATTTTTTACCCTGATTGATGAAATTAATTAAAATATTCTTTTTTGTATTTCCCCACTTTATTGGTTACAAATAGAGTTAAAACTATGCACTTTTAGCGACCCACGCCTGGTGCATTTCGCTTTAGCTTCTGAAAACATACCTTTATGGTATGTCTTATCAGCGTTCCAATGGTCATACGGTATTAAGGTTGACGGTTCATATCATATATATGGTTAACTAAATATCGTTACCATGTTTTACTGGGCGATATTAAAGTGCGGTGCAGGTCTATACTTATTCAGATATGCGAAGCTGAGGATGTGAGGATATTGAAAGGCGTTGTCGCTAAAGATCATGTTCATATGCACATAGAATATCGCCCTTCCCTGTCCATTAGTGAACTGGTACGGCAACTGAAAGGTAGAAGTTCTCGGAAGATTCAGCAAGAGTTTCCTGAATTAGGGAAGCGATATTGGGGTCGACATTTCTGGACGATAGGTTTTGGATGTTGGACCGGGCCGCCAAGCGGTACTGGAAATACTACTGATGAAATGGTTAATGAATACCTAGAACATCATCGTAAACCGGATGGGGATGATCAATCAGACTTTATCCGCGATTTCTATGGTTCATGCAAGCGTTGGTGTATGAATTTTTTCATATTTTCGGTCATCTCGGATACAAGCAAAAACTCGATGGATAATCTTGTTACGCACCGCGTTTAAGACAAGCATTTTGTTCTTGCCTTGCTCTACTTTACGGTGGTAATAGTTAGCCATTTCGCCTTTGCCAGATACAACCGATAGAGCGGCCATGTGGAGCAATTTCTTCATCTGTTTGTTGGCTAGATGGCTAACTCTTGTTCCACCTCGGATACTGGTTCCAGAGGTGTGTTCAAAGGGTGCTACACCTGAATAGCAGGCAAACTTTCTAGGACAGCTAAAGAGCTTAAATTCATTGGTAGCGATTACCATCTCGCAGAAGACCACGCGGTGGGCGCCACCTCACCCACTCCGTCCACTGAGGTAACTAAGTTAAAGAGATGCTTGAGTGAGTCATCTTCTTTGATAAGGGTTTTGATCTTCTTCTCAACTTCGGCAACCTGTTTTTCCAATGCCTCAATCGGCTTTCTATTGAGGTTTCCTAATTCTCTTTGCAGCTTTTTGTCCTGAAAGCTAGCTACTTCGTCTAAGGGCACTCTCAAGGCATTTTTAGCATTGAGTAGTCTTTTGCGCAAAGAAACCAACTGGCGTAACTTCGCGATAGTCTGCCTTTCAGGCTGCCAGAGATTTGCTTGATCGGCATAACGGAATGCATATTCACTGATCCTGATGGCATCGATCTTATCGCTTTTGCCTCGCTGTAGCCCCAGCGAGCGCTTAATTCTCAAAGACGACTCCAACCAAACAGGAAAGTTATTCTCAGTAGCTATACGCAGAATATTCTGGCTATACACCCCAGTGTGTTCATAACAAATCAAGCTTTCAGAAAGGTTGATGTTTCTGGCTAAACATTCCTTTTTAAACTGCTGTAAACCAGTAGTCGAGTTATCCGCTTTAACATGAAAGAGATATTTGTTTTGATCTCGTACAGCAAAGTCTAATGTTTTTTTGCTGATATCGATGCCAATAAAAAAAGAAAATCTCATAGCTTTGTTTTTGAGAGTTATACAAATTAAGACGCTTTTCAAAACGCCACGGGGCGCCCCGCTTGATAACGGGTCTTTAGCCCAAATTTCTATCTGAAACTGTCTTAATAAGCCAACCTAAGTCTGAATCGCGGGATAGGTTTTTCCTAGCGACGGCCCTAGTTCACTTAGGTTGGCGTTTTGAGTTGTGTAAATGTGTGTAACTCGA
>JAVKCN010000025.1:0-35543 GCA_040222715.1 Cyclobacteriaceae bacterium
TTAGCTTTGTTGTCGTCAAGATTTGCATATTCTTTGTTTTGTACAATGAGTATTTTACACACTTGCAAATCTTGACTTTTTTTGACTGTTAAGCAATATAACCCTCTATCTATCAGCTATTTCCTGAATAATTGACGTTAAGCTAAGTTGCGCCTCAATCCCTTCTTCAGGTGGATCAGGACATGGAGAATCCGAATCACACTCGGGGTCACAGGGGTCATCGCAGGGAGGAGGACACCCATATAGGAGTATGGTGGTACACAATAGCGCCAGAGCAACATGTTTCATAGTTGAGAGGTTAGGATGATAGATAAAATGCAGTTCTTATTCTATGTTAATCAGGTAGGTGCTATCGTTTGAAACCTAGATGTAGTTTCTGCTCACACCGTTATTTGTTACCGGATTGGGTAGATACGTCGGATGATTCGCCTTCCAACTGATAGGCGAAAAGTGATCTTCTGTCGGGTTGATAAAATAGTACCCCCAGGTAGTCATCGACGAAATAGCCGGGGTCTTTATCATCCAAAATGATCTTCGCTGTTTCGTTGCCGGTTCCTTTATCTACTTTTAAGAGGCCAAAGCGACCGTCATCCAGCTTTTTGGAGACTAGCTGATACCCTTGCCCCTGAAAAGCCGCTGATTTACGTCTTTCAATTAGCCAGGTGGCTTTATAGGCTTCGTTGCCTGCCAGCATCAATAGGCTGTTTTCATTATAAATATCCAGTTCATTTAACATTAAACTAGCAGTGCCTCCATCAATATTACCGGAAAAATAGCTATTCATGGTACCTACGGTGCCCGCAAAATAAGCATACTGTACTGCAGCTACTACGGCTACTCGTAATACTCCCGTCCCGGTTCGTTTCATCCACATGGGCAGGCCGGGCGCCCGGTGATAGTGCTGATACTCAACTTGTCCGTTAGGAGTAACTTTTAGGAGGTTTTGATCATTTGCTAAAAAATAGCCATTTTCTGCCCACTCTAATGTATGAGCAAATGCTTTTTTGTCACCCTTGAACTTGATCTTCTCTAGCAATACTCGCTTTTCTTTTTGCTTGAAGTCTATCTCATAGATATCGTCTTTTTGATAAACAAGGGCCTTTTGACGTTCCCAATCAAAGTAAGGGAGGAATTGCTCATCCAGTTTGAAGGGTTTAGGAAGGAGCTGCTGGCCTGTTTCCCGATCAAGAAGGCCAATCTCTTGCTCAGTCATGTATACCAAGCCTTCATCGGTTAATACATAGAGGTATAGACGTTCACCGTTCAGAGCATCGGGTTTATCCCAAAGAATATTTCCTTGCTCATCGCATCGGTTCAAGTACCAATGGCTGTTCGCTGATAGTTTGACTAAAAACCCTTCTTTCTGAGGCAACACCTGGTGTAGTTTCATATTAAATATCACCGGGTCCTCCCAACGAGGAGATGCATCCTGATAATCATAAAAATTAAACGAGCGATAACTAGCTGCCATAAAGGCCCTTTCGTCAGGAACAATGTAATTATCACCCTGCAATACCCGCATTTGGTTCTTCAGGTTTGTAGTCATCTGTTCATGGTTCGTTGCCTGAATAACACTTTCCTCTTTTTTCTTAAAAATCTTTAGCTCGGCATTAAACCACTGAGGCTCACCAGTAGAAAGGTCAAAGGCATTGGTTGTATTACTAAAATCAACCTGGCCATAAAACCGCGTGGGGTCATCCTGATTAAAGAATATATATTTCACCAATGGGTAGGGTTGTGTCCAAAGTACGGCTCCATCCGTCTGGCTAATCCGTGTGAGGTTTTTCCCCGTTGCAACCAGTAGGTGCCCTTCCGGGTCTACTCGGACACTGTTAAACGAAAAGTTAGTCATTCCTTCCGGAGTAACTGTGTTCCATAGAATTTCTCCTGTGTTGGAGGACACCAGAGACATCATAGATTCTTTGCCTTGACGACCCAGGATAAATATTGCTTCAATATCTTTTAGAACAATCTCTGCCTGTACTGATTTTATGGGATGCTCATCAGAATCGTAAATAATAGTTCCCTGGTAAGTATCAATCAGTAGTGCCCGATCTGAAGAGTAAAGTAGTTTTTCTTTTAACGTATATTCTTTACTGGACTTCAGCCCCGAAACCATTGCATACGGTGTGTCCTCATATTCCCTATAATTCTCAAGCTCAACCAAGCCTATATCGGGAATCGCCCAGACCTCTTGCTTATCATAGGGGTCTACACCATGCAGCGTTTTGCCAGTATGGACAACCAATACCCCGGTAGGGGCTTGACGATACCATTCAATAGCGTTTTCAAAGCTAACTTGCCAATCGGGAGTCTGTTGCGCAATAAGCGGTTTGAAACTGAGCATACTGATGATCAGGAAGAGCAGAGTAGTTCTCATGGTTGGTGTGTTTAAGGTGTAATGATGAGTTGTTATCGATAAGGTCTTTTTATGAGGTTTATTTCAGTTTGTTTATAAGTGAATGCAATTAAAAATAATAAATATTTGCAATATATACAGGAATAGTTTTTTCAAATATTGATAAATAATGCCTTAAGGATATTATTTTATCCCTATATGCACATTTATAGAGAAGGGGGTTCTCGGTAAAATGGTGTGGGTTTTTTGAAATGAAATAAAAAAACTTCACACCAACCGGGGTTTATGACGGACGAACCACTATCTATTTCCAACTGCCGTTAAACCATTTTTAACCTATAGTTCTTTATGGGCCTTTGGTCTCATCCAATATCTTTAATAGAAAAAAAATATTTTTCATCAGAAAAAATGTTAGAGCTCAGCTTTCGGAGCAAGAGAAGTGGCCAATTACTAAACTTGGAAGTACTGTCAAAGAAAATAATAGAGGTTACTCATTGGATGAGCTATTTGCTGATATGCAAGTGCAGGCCGTTTTTGGTAGAGCAAATTTTTGAGTGAAGTGATACACCTTAAAATGGCTAATGAGTTTACCTAAGAAAAGTGGTCTGAGCTTATTTGGAACACAAGTACTCGACTAAAATAAATGACAACAAATTGTTTTATAAATATTTTTGGTGCGAGCTTGAATGATATATTTAGGGCTAGGAGCAGGATTCTTTGGATAGGTATAACGCAGATTGTCTACGATAATCATAGGTAGCCGGTTAGTGAGTGGTAAGTTAAGCAATATGCTGATAAGCGGCTATCGCTCCTCCTTCTTTCAGATAACTCACCGATGCCATAAGCAGAAAAAGGGCGCTATTTCGATAGAAACGCTATTTGGTATTGTTGGCGCACAAAAAAAGGATAGCTTTGTCAGTTACATATTTGATTCGCTTAATTGGAACTACGTGAGGCTTTCTTGTTGCATCATCAGCTTATTATTCTTGAGCGCACCCCTGCTCGCTCAGAAAAAAAACGCGGACTATCGTCTACTTCTACAAAAAACATCCACTCCTATCGTGATCGATGGCGGAACGAATGATCCAGGTTGGCAGGAGGCAGAAATCGCGACGGATTTCTACATGGTATTGCCCATGGATACCAGTATGGCTAAAACGCGTACGGATGTACGTATGGCCTACGACGACAACTTTCTGTACCTGTTGGCCGAGTGTTATCATGCCAAACCTGGTCCCTATATTGTAGAATCATTACGCCGGGATTTTACTTTCGGGAAGAATGATAATTTTCTACTGTTCATGGACCCGTTTGATGATCAAACCAACGGTTTTTCCTTCGGGGCCAATGCCGCGGGTGCACAGTGGGATGGTCTTATGTACGACGGAGGAAGTGTAGATCTAAGCTGGGACAATAAATGGGTCTCGGAAGTGAAGAATTACGAAGATAAGTGGGTGTTTGAAGCAGCGATTCCATTCAAGACAATCCGCTACAAAAAAGGGATTACCGAGTGGGGCATCAACTTCAGTCGCCTGGACCTGAAAGCGGCTGAGAAATCTTCCTGGACTCCGGTGCCTCGGCAGTTTCCTACGGCTTCGCTGGCCTATACCGGTACGCTGGTATGGGATCAGCCACCACCCACCGCAGGAGGTAATGTCTCTATTATTCCCTACGCCCTGGGGGGAGTTAACCGTAACTTTGACCCGGAGGGCTCGCCGGATTATCGGGGAGATGTGGGCGTAGATGCCAAGATCGCAATCACCTCCTCTCTGAACCTGGACCTTACCGTTAACCCGGATTTCTCTCAGGTAGAAGTAGATCAGCAGGTCACAAATCTGGATCGGTTCGAACTGTTCTTTCCCGAGCGTCGGCAGTTTTTTCTGGAGAATGCCGACCTGTTTGCCAATTTCGGCTATTCGACCATCCGTCCTTTTTTCTCCCGCCGTATCGGACTGGGAGTCCCGATCCGCTTTGGGGCGCGCCTGAGTGGGAAACTCAATAAAAACTGGCGGATCGGGGTAATGAATATGCAAACGGGTAAAGTGGATGACACGGGACTGCCTGCCCAGAATTTTGCCGTAGCCGCGGTGCAGCGAAGGGTATTTGCCCGCTCCAATATCGGGTTGATAGTGGTAGACAAGGAAGCCCTGAACTATACGCCCAGTGATGATCCCAACACCATTGTGCACTCGAAATACAACCGCAATATCGGGATTGAATATAACCTGGCTTCTTCCAACAATATGTGGACAGGCAAAGTGCTGTACCTTAAATCCATGAGTCCGTTTGATTTGAATCGCAATATGGTGCATGCGGCCAACCTGCAGTTTAATAGTCGGCATTTGACGCTGAGCTGGCAGCATGAATATGTGGGAAGTGGCTATACGGCTGAGGTAGGATATGTGCCGCGCCGCTCTTACGTCAAACTCAATCCGGAGGCCAGCTATCGATTTTTTCCGGAAAATAGCAGTGTGGTAAGTCATGGCCCCATGATCAGCTCAACCTACTTTCTTGATCCTTCTTTCCAACAGACCGATCATGAAAACATCCTCGCCTACAACCTGGATTTTCAGAATCGCTCCAGTTTTTCAGTATGGGCGGCCCACAATTACGTACAGCTGCTTCAGGTATTTGACCCCACTAATTCTCTAGGCGATACCCTGGCAGCAGGATCTGAGCACTGGTGGAGATCCTGGGGAACCGAGTACCAGTCCAAACCAAACAGTCTGTTTACCTACTCTTTTTCCACTCGCTACGGCGGTTATTATGCTGATGGAAGTCGGTTGAACATCACCACTGAGATGGGCTACCGCTTTCAGCCCTACGTGAGTATTGCGGTTCGCTCCAGCTATAACCACATTGTGCTGCCGGAGCCCTGGAACAAAAACACTTTTTGGCTGGTCGGCCCCCGGGTAGATGTGACCATGACCAATAAGCTGTTTATCACCGCCTTCATGCAGTACAATGAGCAGATCGATAATATCAACCTCAATACTCGCCTGCAATGGCGCTACCAGCCGGCGTCTGATCTGTTCATTGTGTACACGGATAACTACTTTCCCCAGCCGTTCGGAGTCAGGAACCGGGCCCTGGTACTTAAGCTCACTTACTGGTGGAACGTGTAAGCGTACGGCTTTTCTTATGTCAGCAATAGGCATTAGGGTGTGATGGTTAAAAATAATATTGAATATATGAACATGTCTTCATATATTTGCGTATAGCTTATTATGATGGAAGCAGTACAAACCATTCACCCGGAGAAATTAGAGAAAGTCGCCTTCATTCTGAAGACGATTGCGCATCCGCTGCGCATTGGCATAGTGGATTTGCTTTCGAAGCGGGATAAGATGATGGTTAACGAAATCACGGAGGCTTTGGGCTCGGAACAATCCCTGATATCGCATCACCTGACCAATATGAAACTCAAGGGAATTCTGGACAGCGAGCGAGACGGGAAGAAGGTGTTTTATCATCTGAAGATGACAGAAGTGACCGATGTGCTGGCCTGCATGGATAAATGCCAGGCGGTGCTGTAAAAAAATTTGCTGAAATATATGAATAAATTAACATATAAACATTTTTAAGTATGACTGAGGTGATTGGGTTAGCGGTAGCCATCAGCATTGGCTTTAGTTTGGGGATGATTGGTGGGGGAGGCTCTATTCTCACCGTGCCCGTACTGGTGTATCTGCTGCACATCAACCCAATATTGGCTACGGCCTATTCGCTATTCGTAGTAGGGCTTACCTCACTGATTGGAGCAGTCAGTTTTATGCGGAAGGGGCTGGTAGATTATCGAACAGCGGTGGTATTTGCTCTTCCTTCGCTCCTGGCTGTGTTTCTGACCCGGCAGTTTGTCGTTCCGGCAATTCCCGAGGAAGTATTTGCCTGGGACGCTTTTATCCTGACCAAAAATATGGCAGTGATGTTATTGTTTGCTCTGGTGATGCTGGCAGCGGCGTTCTCTATGATCCGTTCGGGAAAAGAAGATCAGGAAGCAGACCAGCCCATTCAATACAACTACCCGCTGATTGTGCTGGAAGGCCTTGTTGTAGGAATACTGACGGGCCTGGTTGGGGCGGGAGGTGGCTTCCTGATCATTCCGGCGCTGGTGCTGCTGGCCCATCTGCCCATGAAGATGGCCGTAGGAACCTCGTTGTTAATTATTGCCGCAAAATCGCTCATTGGCTTTCTGGGAGACATCAGCCGGCAAGCCATTGACTGGCCGTTTCTGCTGCTGTTTTCTGGTTTTGCCATTGGCGGTATTTTACTGGGATCATTCTTTTCCCGATACGTTTCTGCCGGAAAATTGAAAGGCGGGTTTGGCTGGTTCCTATTACTGATGGGTACTTATATTCTTACCAAAGAACTGTTTATTTAAAGAGACGAAACATGAAATACTATCATTCGAAACAATTAAAAAGTCTGACATTTGCCGAAGCGGTTGACAAAGTTACCGAGGCATTGAAATCGGAAGGCTTTGGTATTCTTACCCAGATCAATATTCAGGAAACGCTTAAGAAAAAGCTGAACGAAGATTTTCGACCATACCTGATCTGGGAGCCTGTAACCCGCCCTACGCTTTTCAGGCCCTGCAAGTCGAAGATAAAATCGGGACCATGCTTCCCTGCAATGTCGTTGTACAACAACTGGATGATCAAACCATCGAGGTGGCGGCAATTGATCCATCGGCCTCGATGCAGGCGGTGGGAAATGATACGCTTACCGGCATTGCTGTTGAAATTGGAAAAAAACTTCAGACAGTTATCAATACGTTATAAACAAGATCACTCACTTTTTTAGTTATTCTGTTATGTACATCGAACAATTATACACCGGATGCCTGGCCGAAGCGGCTTATTATATTGAGTCTCAGGGTGAAGCGGCGGTCATCGATCCACTTCGTGAAACTGCACCCTACCTGGAGCTGGCAAAAAAGCGGGGAGCTACGATCAAATACATCTTCGAGACGCACTTTCACGCTGATTTCGTATCCGGCCACCTGGATCTGGCCAAAGCCACCGGAGCTACCATCGTTTTCGGGCCTAACGCCCAGCCCAATTATTCTGCCTACATCGCAGAAGATAATGAAGTATTTCAGTTGGGAGAGATTCAGCTTAAGGTATTGCACACTCCGGGACATACGCTTGAGTCTTCTTGTTACCTCCTGCGGGATGCCTCTGGCCGTAACTATGCGGTGTTTACAGGGGATACCCTGTTTAACGGTGATGTGGGGCGACCCGACCTGGCTGTGAAGTCAGATCTGACGGCGGAGGACCTGGCCGAGCTGTTGTACCATTCTATCCATCATAAACTGAAACCCCTGGCGGATGAAGTGATACTCTACCCCGCCCACGGGGCTGGTTCGCAGTGCGGAAAGAATATGAACCAGGAAACGTTTAGTACGATAGGAGCTCAGAAGCAGTTTAATTATGCCCTGCAACTTACCGGGAAAGAAAAGTTTGTGGCGGCAGTGCTGGACGGACAGGAAGATCCACCCGCCTACTTCCCGGAAAATGCCCGAATTAACCAATCGGGTTACGAAAATATTGATGCAGTAATGGAGCGCAATACGCAGCCGTTGTCTGTAGCCGCCTTTGAACAAGCTGTAGCAGAAGGGGCAACTATACTGGATACCCGCCAGCCAGATGTTTTTGAACAAGGCTTTGTGCCCGGTTCGTTGAATATTGGCCTGAATGGACAGTATGCCGTATGGGTAGGCACATTGCTGAAGATTGATCAACCACTGGTGCTGGTCACCGACCCGGGAAAAGAGCAGGAAGCCATCATGCGGCTGGCTCGTGTAGGTTTTGAGCATGTCAAAGGGTATCTGGAAGGGGGAATCACGCGTTGGGAAAACGCCGGAAAAAGGGTAGAACGTGTAGCTTCCGTAGAAGGAAGAGAAGTTGCTGACCTGCGGGAGAAGGGCTATCAGGTGTTGGATGTAAGGCGAAATACCGAAGCCGAAACAGAGCAGGTGCAGGATTCACTGAATATCCCTTTAAAAGATTTATCGGCTACGCTGCCCCGACTTGATCCGAGCCAGTCGTATCTGGTGCATTGTGCCGGAGGGTATCGTTCAATGATTGCCTCGTCTATCCTGAAACAGCACGGTATTAACAACTTTAAAAATATTCACGGTGGATTTCAGGCAATGAAGGAGGCCGATAACCTTCCGCTGGTAACAGGGCAATGCCCTACCCAACGCCGCGAAGAAAAATTAGCGAGATTGAAAGTTTAATAAATCACCGAAGTTTCTGAAGATCAGCTCATTTGGCTATTGATAGCAAATAGCCAACGGCTGATCTATGCTCAGAAAAGAAAGAAAATATAAAAAATGAAAAACTTCCTATACGAACCCTGGCCCTGGTACATCGCAGGACCATTGGTTGGCCTGATGGTGCCTTTACTATTACTTTTAGCAAATAAACAGTTTGGAATTTCCTCCTCTCTACGCCATGTATGTGCAGCTTGCGTGCCTATGAAAATCCCGTTCTTCCAGTATGAGTGGAAACAGGAGCAGTGGAATCTGGTATTCGTTGCCGGCATCTTTTTAGGCGGAGCACTGGCTGGAATTTTTACAAATGCTACGGAAACGGTTGCGATCTCAGCCGAAGCAACGGCTCAATTGAAAGCATTGGGAGTTAAGGAATTTAGCGGATTGCTGCCTGCGGATATTTTCTCTTGGAACAACCTGCTTACCACACAGGGAATGATTTTTATGGTGGTGGGAGGTTTTCTGGTTGGGTTTGGTGCCCGCTATGCCGGAGGTTGCACCTCCGGGCATGCCATTATGGGTTTATCATACCTGCAATGGCCTTCGCTGGTAGCCGTCATCGGATTTTTTATTGGCGGACTCACCGCAACCCATTTTGTATTACCTCTATTATTTTAACCGAACTTATGAGCCATCCTACGATAGAAAGAAAAGAAAATGGCGAAGCCAGCAGCAGTATCACTATTTTGGCACAATACAGTAAATTTCTGTTGCTGGGGGTATTTTTCGGCTTTGTGCTCACCAAAGCCGAAGTGATTTCCTGGTTTCGGATTCAGGAAATGTTCCGGTTTGAGTCATTTCACATGTACGGAGTTATTGGTTCGGCGGTGGTGGTGGGCATGATCTCCGTATTTTTGATTCGCCGATTCAACCTCCGATCCATCCAGGGAGAAAAGATTATCCTCAAGCCCAAAAAACTGCATGCCGGTACCCTGATCGGCGGCATTCTCTTCGGATTAGGCTGGGCACTGACCGGTGCTTGCCCTGGCCCATTGTTCGCGCTTATTGGCAATGGCTTTAGCATCATATGGGTGCCTCTGGTCAGCGCGATAGCCGGTACCTGGGTATACGGCTTCGCTAAAGAATACCTGCCGCACTGACGTTACTAATGTGTTGTTGGTATTGTGTTCCGGTGTCCTAAAAAAAAATTGTTTCGGATGATTTGGCGCGTGCTTCCTCAAGAGAATGAGTGTCTTCATCCTGATTTTTATCCTTTAAAAGCATCCAGCAACTGCGCCATTTGCTGTTGTAGGTGCTGGGCGGCTTGTCCAGCCTGTTGGGCGAAATCTTCATCCGATCCGGCATAAATAATTCCGCGTGATGAGTTCACCAGCAGCCCGCAGCGGTCAGTCATTCCGTAGCGAGCTACCTCTTCCAGGCTTCCACCCTGCGCACCCACTCCCGGCACCAGCAGAAAATGGTCAGGAATGATCTGTCGGATTTCTTTCAGTTTTTCGGCCTGCGTGGCTCCAACTACGTACATCAGTTGTTCGGCGGAGCCCCACTGCTGGCTGGTAGAGAGCACCTGCTGGTAAAGCGGGGTTTGAGTATCTGATAGTGACAAATGCTGAAAATCATGGCTTCCTTTATTAGAAGTGAGCGCCAGCAGAATTACCCATTTCCCGGCATGTTGTAAAAAGGGAGTAACGGAGTCTTCACCCATGTAGGGCGCTACCGTGATGGAGTCAAAGTCATACGTTTCAAAGAAGGCTTTGGCGTACATGGCTGAAGTATTGCCAATATCCCCGCGCTTGGCATCGGCAATGGTAAAGAACTCATTTGGGATGTACTCCACCGTTTTTTGCAGACTTTCCCAGCCTGCCGGGCCCAAAGATTCATAAAAGGCAATATTCGGCTTATAGGCCACGCAGTAATCAGCAGTAGCGTCAATAATCTGACGGTTAAACGCAAAGATCGGGTCATCTTCCCGGTGCAGGTGTCGGGGAATTTTGGTGAGGTCAGGATCAAGCCCTACGCATAAAAAAGAGCTTTTCTGCTGGATTTGGCGTAAGAGGTCAGTTTGGGTCATAATGGGTCGGCGCAATTCGTTTCCGCTAAAATACATCATCTTTACATACGAGGCATTAATCAGGTAGTAAAAGCTGTCAAGTGCCTTTCTAAAAAGAAAGTTGTTTTCTTCTCAACCAAATTGCAGCACTACCGTATTTAAAAATATACCGATTGGTATTTTTACAAAAGAAAATGAGTAAAGCAGAGCGAACCCGGCAGTATATTATTGAAAAAACGGCTCCTATCTTCAACACCAAGGGGTACGCAGGTACCTCTCTGCACGATATGACTGAGGCCACAGGATTGACAAAAGGTAGCATCTACGGAAACTTTGAGAATAAGGATGAGGTAGCCGTTGCCGCCTTCCGGCACAATGCCAAATTGCTTTGGAGCCACATTCAGGCAGAAGTAAACCGAAATACATCATATAAAGAAAAGCTGCTGGCCTACCCGAAAGTGTATAAAAAGCTCTTTTCCCAGCCCTTGATTATCGGCGGTTGCCCTCTGGTAAATACCGCGACTGAAGCTGACGATACGCACCCATTGCTCAGGAAAGAAGTAAGTCAGGCGATGGAAGGCTGGAAGAAAGAGCTCGTCAATCTGATTGAAAAAGGAATACAGGCAGGTGAGTTTAAAGAAATCAATGACCCGGAACAGGAAGCATTGACGATCATTGCCACTATAGAAGGTGCCATCACCATCACTAAACTCACTGGAAAATCTAATTATTTAAAAAAGATGATGGACGCCCTTCAGAAACAGATTCAGGCTCTCACTTAAAAAAATTTGTTCTAAAATATACCGATTGGTATAAAAAATAAAATAACTATGGATCAATCGTATGATATTGTCGTCATCGGCTCGGGGCCGGGTGGGTACGTAGCGGCCATTCGGGCGGCCCAACTAGGGTACAAAACTGCTATTGTGGAGAAATACAGCACGCTGGGCGGCACCTGCACTAATGTGGGCTGTATTCCTTCAAAGGCCTTGCTGGATAGCACCGAGCACTTCCATCTGGCTCAAACCAAGTTTGCCGCACACGGGATCAAAACCGGCAACGTAGAGATGGACATTGCCCAACTATTTCGCCGCAAAAGCGAAGTGGTTAAACAAAACACCAGCGGGCTTACCTTTCTGATGAAGAAAAACAAGATTGAGGTGATTGAAGGAAAAGCCTCATTCGTTAGCAATCAGGCCATAAAAGTGGCTAAAAACGATGGCTCACGAGTGCGGGTGGAGAGTAAATACTTCATCATCGCGACCGGCTCTAAGCCTGCCACCATCCCGGGAGTAGTGATCGACAAAAAACGCATCATTACCTCTACCGAAGCACTGGATTTATCGGAGAAGCCGGAAAGCATGGTCATTATTGGTGGGGGAGTAATTGGAGCCGAGATGGCTTCCATTTATGCGCGTCTGGGAGTGAAGGTTACCATCATCGAGTATACTGATAGTCTGATTCCGACTATGGACCGGGAGCTGGGCAAAGAACTGAAGAAAGTGCTGGCGAAGGAGGGTATCTCAGTGCTACTAAGCCACAAAGTGCAACGGGCTGAAAACCAGGGTAACCATGCCGTAGTACATTACCTGGATCAACAGGAAAAAAAGCAGCAACTGAGGGCGGACTACTGTCTGGTAGCGGTAGGGCGAAAACCGTATACCGAAGGACTGGGGCTGGAAAATACTCGGGTGGAATTAGACGAACGAGGTAGAGTCAAAACTAATGAAAAGCTGCAAACGGCAGAAGCAAATATCTACGCCATTGGTGATGTGATTGCCGGACCCATGCTGGCCCATAAGGCGGAAGAGGAAGGCGTATTTGTAGCCGAAACGATCGACGGGCAAAAGCCGCACATTCACTACCATCTGATTCCCGGAGTGGTGTATACCTGGCCGGAAGTAGCGTCGGTAGGGTATACCGAAGAACAGCTTAAAGCCCAAAACATTCCCTATCGCTCCGGCAAATTTCCGTTCTCAGTGCTGGGTAGATCTCGCGCAGCCATGGAAACCGACGGGTTTGCCAAGGTGCTTTCTGATCCTAAATACGGCGAAGTGCTGGGAGTGCATCTCATCGGTCCTCGAGCTGCCGACCTCATTGCCCAGGCTGTAGTGGCTATGGAATACGAAGTGACCGACAGCGATATGACTACTATCTCGTATGCCCATCCGACCTACGCTGAGGCTTTGAAAGAAGCGTATCTGATTGCTTCGGGCAAAGGAGCACTTAACTATTAATGCAAAAATTTTTAATCAAAAATATACCAGTTGGTATACTCACTAAATCCTTTAAAAATGAAAACAACAGGAAATACCATACTGATCACGGGCGGCTCTGCCGGAATCGGTTTTGAAATAGCCAGACTATTTTCCGGGCATGGAAATAAAGTCATCATTACCGGCAGGAGCCAGGAGCGATTGGCTCAGGCAGCCCAACAGCTACCGAATGTGATTCCACTGCAAAGCGATGTGACCAGCGAAACTGATATACTGGCGCTGGTTGAGGAAATAAAAGCAAACTATCCGGACCTGAATGTGCTGATCAATAATGCGGGTAAAGCCGATGTCTATAAGCTGGTAGCGGGTTCTGATGCTTTTCATAAAGCCCAACAGGAAATGTTAACGAACTATCTTTCCATCATCCGACTGACTGAGCTGCTATTACCCGTGCTGGAAAAGCAGGCAGAAGCAGCCATTGTCAATGTGTCTTCTATTGTGGCTTTCCGACCTAGCGTGGTCTTGCCCACCTATTCGGCCAGCAAAGCAGCTTTGCACTCCTATACCCAATCGTTACGAGCCGCATTGCAGGAAACCGGTTCGGTAGAGGTATACGAACTCATGCCACCTTTGGTGAACACCGATTTCTCTCAGGCCATTGGTGGGGCTGCGGGCATTGATCCGGCGGAGGTTGCTCAAGATTTGCTACAGGCTTTTCAGGCTAAGCAGTGGGAAGTACCCGTAGGCGATACCAAACAGTTTTTTGCTGCCTGATAACTTAAATAATGTCAGAAATAGAACCGATGAGCAGGATATTCGGAAATACGCCCGGTATCCTACTTCGGTTTGCCGATGTAACAAGAACAAACCCTCACGTAAAATTTATTACTCATGGACCAACTCGCCTGGATGAAATCAATGGAAGGAAAACCCTTCTCTACCTCACCTTCTCCCTTTATGCACTGGCTCAAACCAGTCATTGTAAAAGCCGAAAAAGGATCGTTAACTTTCCGATACACCGTTCGCAAAGATATGACCAATCCGATAGGCATCCTGCACGGCGGGGTTACTGCGGCTATTATTGATGACCTGATGGGAGCTACGCTTTTTTCTTTAAACGAAGCCGAGTTTTTTACCACCATCAACAATGTCATTGATTATTTCGCCAGTGCTCGTCCGGGCGATGAGATTATTGCCGAAACCCAGATCATCAAAAAGGGAAAAACCATTGCCAATATGCAATGCGAAGTGTGGCTGGCGGATAAATCTAAAATGATTGCCCGGGGTTACTCCAACCTGATGAAGCTGGAACCTCGAAATCCTTAAGAAGCTAATAAAGGATCGGATTTATGATATTTCAGGTATTTGGTTAGATTAGCTATCAAATCTAAAAGTAGCTGCCATTGCCAGCCGAGCAGTACCCAAACTGAAAGTTTATGAGTCTGTACCCTTGCTTCATTACCGTAATCTTATTATCAGTCATAACATCCATAGGATATGCTCAAAATGGGCCTACTACCGGGCCAGAAAACGGATCACTGGTGGTGGTTGGAGGTGGCAAAGTCGGCGAGACTATTTGGAAACGCTTTATAGATTTAGCGGGCGGACCTGATGTGCCGATGGTCGTGATTCCTACGGCAGGTGGAGGCAGTGAATACGGGCAAGATGCCGGTGGGGCAAGCGCTCTGAGAGAAGCCGGAGCTACCAACGTTACGGTGTTGCACACCACCGACCCCGAAGAAGCTAATTCCGATAAATTTATTCATCCTCTGCAAGATGCCAGAGCGGTATGGTTTAGTGGCGGACGCCAATGGCGATTAGTTGATGCCTACGCCAATACAAAAACGGAAGCGATGTTTTGGCAGGTGCTGGAAAGAGGGGGCGTGATTGGTGGTTCTTCAGCCGGGGCTACCATTCAGGGCTCGTACCTGGCACGGGGCGATACTAAGAATAATCAAGTAATGATGGGCGACCACGAAGAGGGTTTTGGCTTCATAAAAAACATTGCCATCGACCAGCACGTGCTGGCCCGCAACCGGCAGTTTGACCTGTTTGATATCCTGAAGAATCGCCCGGAATTGCTTGGAGTAGGCATTGACGAAAGCACGGCTATGGTGGTGCAGGGTGATGAATTTGAAGTGATTGGTGAAAGCTACGTGCTGGTGTACGATAACACTTTCTGGTCAAGGGAAGGAAGTGATTTAAAGCATTTGCCTGCGTCTGATAAGCTGTTCTACTTTCTGCGAGAAGGCGATCGCTATAATATGAAGAAACGGGAGATCATAGAATGAGTGTTTTCAATCCGCTATGTTAGAATCACCTTTGAACGACCCATCTGCTACGTTGAACTTCTATCAGCAGCAATTGCTGAAGGAGCAGGAAAGGCATGCACCGAAAGAGTACCTTTATGCTAAACTGACTCAGGCTAAGCAGTTTATGGATAAGCACTACGGTAGCCCTATTAATCTGGAACAGATTGCTGACGCGGCCTTTTTATCAAAATACCACTTCATCCGCTGGTTTAAGCGAGCCTACGGCATCACCCCCAAGCAGTACCTTACTACCATCCGGATTGCCCAGGCCAAACGACTATTACGGTCGAACGTCAGCGTGATAGAAGTGTGTGGGCAAGTAGGCTTCGAGAGTCAGGGATCGTTTACCAACTTGTTTAAGAAAATGACAGGCTGCACTCCATCAGACTATCAGCGCACCCAAAAAAGCAATTTTGAATAAATCGATAACTAGGGTAATGCCTATGTTTAACCCGCCTGATTTGAAGGTAAAGTATACATAACCCTATAACCTATGAAAATTAAAGTAACCAGCCTGATGGTAGATGATCAGGAGAAAGCGCTGAAGTTCTATACCGACGTTCTCGGCTTCATTAAAAAAACCGAAATCCCGATGGGCGAGCATCGCTGGCTTACGGTAGTATCGAGCGAAGAGCGAGACGGGGTAGAACTGCTGCTTGAGCCCCTGGGCTTTGATCCCGCTAAAACCTATCAGAAAGCCTTATTTGATGCGGGTATTCCGGCTATGATGTTTAATGTGGATGACGTTCAGCAGGAGTATGAACGACTAAAGGAGCGGGGGGTTACCTTCAGTATGCCGCCTACCAAAACAGGTACTGTCACGCTGACGGTTTTTGAAGATACCTGCGGAAACCACATCCAATTGGTGCAGGTTTGATGTAATAGTTTGCAGCCCAAAAAATAATGAAAGCATTCTACCAGCAGCATATTGAAAATATCAGGTCAAACGATAAACATCTTCAGAATCAATCTTACGAAACGTTGCTTCAGGAAACGAACGAAGTGGTTGACTGGGCCTACGACGTTTGGGATGAACTGCTCGACCTGCTGCAAAACGGAGATAATCACCAGCGATCTATTGCCGCCCAGGTGCTGAGTAACCTCACCAAAAGCGACCCTCAAAACAAGATGCTGAACGACCTTGATCAGCTAATACAGGGCACCAAAGATGAAAAGTTTGTAACCGCCCGGCACACCCTGCAATGCCTGTGGAAAGTTGGTGTAGAAGGAGAAGCGTTACGCCAAAAGCTCATAAACAAACTCACGAAACGATACACCGAATGCGAAGCTGAAAAGAACACTACCCTCATCCGCTACGACATCACCGAAGTCCTCCGAAAGATCTACGATCAGGTAGCCGATCCCTCTATCCTGGAAAAATCACTGGAACTCATCAGCCAGGAAAAAGACGAAAAGTACCGGAAGAAATATACCACCGTTTGGAAGGGGGCGCTGAAAAAAGACCAAAAAATGAATCGTTAGATCCAAAATGACCTCTCTATTAGGGTACTTTATTTTTAGCTTTCTGTAAACTCATAGATCATTTCAGTGCCTCATACAAAATCTCTGCCGGGTGTAGGGCAATGCGGCCGGTGCCGTCTTTAATCTGGTGGCGGCAACTGGTGCCGGGGGCCGCGATGATCACCTCCTCAGGTTGCTGGCGCACCGTCGGGAAGAGTACCAGTTCGCCAATTTGCATCGATACCTCAAACTTATCCTTTTCGTAGCCGAAAGAACCGGCCATACCGCAGCAGCCAGAAGGGATCATATGTACCTGATAATTCTCCGGCAACGTCAGCATTTTCTTGGTGGGTACGAGTGATGACAGCGCCTTTTGGTGGCAGTGACCGTGTAGTTTTATCAGGCGTTCTTCGCTGGTAAAATCATCCTTGGTAATGTTGCTTCGGTCAATCTCCCGGGCAATGAATTCTTCAAAAGTATAGGTATGATCGGCAATGCGGCGCGCGGTTTCTTTTTCTTCGCCTCTTGTTAGCTCAATGTATTCATCCCGTAGGGTCAGAATGGCGGAAGGCTCTAAGCCGATAATGGGAGTCTCTTCGCTCACCAGATTTTTCAAGTGCGCAATATTTTTCCTGGCAATTTTTTGAGCCTGGCGGATCAGTCCCTTGGAGAGATACGTACGCCCACTTTCCTCGTGCTTGGGGATTTCAACCTCGTAGCCTAACTTCTCCAACAGCAAAATAGCCTTGATGCCGATCTCGGTATCATTATAGTTGGTAAACTCGTCACAAAAAAAGTAAACTTTCCCTTTGGTTGCTTCCGAAGGCTGCGGAGTAAGTTCCGGGGATGCCACCGACAACCCGCTACTGCTGACCATAGGCTGCCGGGCCTGGTGCCACCGAAGCAGGGTTGTTTCGTGAAGTAATGGGAGAGAGCGCCGGGGAGCAAAGCCAGTAATCCGTTTGAACAGGCCACTTACCAGCGCTTGGGTAACTGCCCAGTTGTAGAGTTTAGGAGTGCGGGCCGCCAAGGCCGTTAACTGGGTGAAATTTGCAACCAGTCGGGTTTGCAAAGGAATACCTTTGGCGTCGTAATAGTGCTGCAAAAACTCGGCTTTCATCTTTCCGATATCTACATTGGATGGGCATTCTGCCTTACAGCCTTTGCAGGAGAGGCACAGATCCATAACTTCCTTAATCTCATCGTGGGCAAAACGGTTAGACTGGGTAGAATTCGTGAGGAAATGACGTAAGATATTGGCCCGAGCGCGGGTAGTATCTTTTTCATTGCGGGTTGCCATATAGCTGGGACACATGGTCCCACCGCTGATGTGGGTCTTGCGGCAATCACCCGAACCGTTGCACTGCTCAGCCGCTCGCAATACGCCTTTATTCTGGCTGAAGTCCAGCACCGTGTCAATCTTGGGCAGGGGATGGCCCGGCATGTAACGTAGCTGATTGTTCATCGGTGGAGCGTCTACGATCTTTCCCGGATTGAAAATATTATTGGGGTCCCAGGTATGCTTTATCTCGCGGATAAGTTCATAGTTCCTGTCGCCGATCATCTGCTGGATGAACTCAGCCCGTAAGCGGCCATCACCGTGTTCTCCGCTCAGCGAACCTCGGTATTTTTTTACCAGCGTGGCAATCTCCAGCGCAATGGTGCGGAACAACTCATTACCCTTCTGCGACTTAAGGTTCAGGATGGGGCGCAGGTGCAGTTCGCCGTCGCCCGCATGGGCGTAGTGGACGCAGGACATGTCATATCGTTCCAGTATCTTATTGAATTCAGCGATGTACTCCGGCAGATCTTCCACCGCCACCGCCGTATCTTCAATTACGGGTTGGGCTTTAAAGTCGCCAACCACGTTCCCGAGCAATCCTAGTCCGGCTTTGCGTACGTTCCAGGCGATCTTGGTTTCTTCGTTGTAGAGAATGGGAAAGTGGTAGCCATAACCTGCAGCTTTCATTTCCTCATACATGGCCTGTATGGCGGCATCTACTTCCTCGCGGGTATCGCGGGCAAACTCAATCATCAGTACTGCTTCTGGGTCGCCTTCAATAAAGTAGTCATTCTTCCGGTACTCAATATTGGCCCGGGTACGCTCAATGATATGCTGGTCCATCAACTCAGAAGCACCCGCTCCGTGTTTCATAGCAATAATATTGGCCCGTAAGCTTTCGTCAATGCTGGTAAAGTGCGGACAAGCCAGGCCGATTTCTTTCGGAGGCAGGGGTAGGCAGTTGAGCTTGAGCTCGGTGATAAAAATCAGGGAGCCTTCCGAGCCACACAGTAGTTTGCACAAATTAAATATTTCTGCTCCGCCAAATACCTCGCTATCCAGCAAAACGTCCACTGCGTAGCCGGTATTCCGGCGGCGTTTGATCTCCGGGCGCGGAAATTGCTCGCGGATCTCCCGCTGCACCTCAAGGTCGGAGAGGCGGTCACGCAGTTGTCGGTAAATGTTGGCTTCTAAGTCACTGACTGCGGTTTCTCCGCTGCACTTTTTCTCAAATTCTTCGGGGGTCATGGCTTTGAACTCAGTGAAACTGCCATCGCTCAGTATGGCCTGAATCTCCAGCACATGCTCTCGAGTAGTGCCGTAAATAGGGGAGTGCAGCCCGCAGGAGTTATTACCGGCCATGCCGCCAACCATCGCTCGGTTAGCCGTAGAGGTTTCCGGGCCAAAGAAAAGGTCGTACTTTTTTAAGTAGTGATTGAGGTCATCCCGGATCACTCCCGGTTGTACCCGTACCCAACGGTCGTGGATGTCTACTTCCAGAATCTCGGTAAACTTTTGAGAGATATCGACCACAATGCCGTTTCCAACTACCTGCCCGGCTAAGGACGTGCCAGCAGCTCGGGGGATGAGCGAAGTACGGTAGCGGTTGGCAAAGCGGATGAGGGTGGCAATATCCTGTTCGGTCTCAGGAATGGCTACGGCCAGGGGCATTTCCTGGTAAGCCGAAGCATCAGTGGCATACAGCGTGCGCATGGCATGGTTGTAATGCAATTTGCCTTGTAGTTGCTGGGCCAGTTTATCTAAGTTCATAATGGTTGTAAAAGTGCAGTCTGTGTGTATCTATTACAATTTCTTCGTCGGATTAGTTTTTTCTTTTAAAACAGAAGCGGTTGGCCGGAGGCCGTGATGATTTCCCGCCTCCGGCCAACTGCTTTCCGTTTCTTATTTCCCGCTCTCCGTTCAAGATTGTTTCCCCCACTGAATGAGAAACGCTCCGCTCATCAATAGCAGTACCCCGGCTACTTTTTTTATGTTAATAGGTTGTACTTCAAAACCTAGCCAGCCAAAATGGTCTACTGATACCGAGAAAATCAGCTGACTGGCAATGATGAGACCAAAGAGTTGCGTAGGACCGATTTTGGGAGCGATAAAGATAATTGAAGTAATAATAAAAGCTCCCATAAGCCCACCGAACCATATCCACCAGTGGGAGCGCCCGATATTTTGCAGACTAAGCGTGGAAAGATCAGGACGCAGGATAAGATTGATGAGTAGTAGGCATAAGGTTCCTACTACGAATGATATTAATCCAGCCAAAAAAGGATTATTCAACGTATCACTAAGCTGAGTATTGGCACCCGATTGTATGATAGCAGCCATACCAACCAGCAGGGGAACTAATAAAAGCAGATACTGCATGAAAAAAGCTAATTAGATGGCCGAAGAACGGCACAAAGATAGCAGAATCACTTCAAAATACATTAACGGGTGGCTACGGACTCAATTAGGGCCTGTAATGCGTACATGCGTTCGGCCGGGTACCATTGTATGGCTTGTTGCAAGTGCTGCCGGGCCGGAGCCAGTTTTTGTTGGTTATAATAATTGACTGCCGCATTAAAGTGGGTTAAACCGACCAACTCAGTCATACCCACTCGGGCCTGGATGGCACGGGAGTATACCGCCTGGTCTATCTCTTCGGCCTGGTATTGCGCCAGACGTGCCGCAATATTTTCGGTGCCCACTACAAAGCCAGCCAGCGGGTCAGTGCTTTCCAGGAGGACGGCTTCTTCGCCCACCGGAATTTCCAGGTAAACATGGTAAGTCATTTCCTGTACAGAAAACTTAATATGCAGGGCATCCAGCAAAAGCGCATACAGGGCCGTGGCCGATACGCAATCGTATACGCCTTCGGTCAGGATACTGTTTAGGGTTGCGTACGACTGGTATTCTTTAAGGTGGGTGCGGTGTACCCGATAAAACAGATACTTCAAAAATTGTTCGGTGGAGCGGGATTTTTGCAATCGCTGGTTCAAATGTTGAACAAAAGCATTCAACTCCAAGTATTTCTCTTGTTGGGCCTGGTTAGAGATGCCCGGTTGAACGGCCATAAATCGGGAGAATAGGTCGGGCGAAATACGCGGACTATCAGTTTCCAATACGCGAAAAAGCGTACGATCCGGGAGAATCGCAGTTTGTGCAATGACGGTGGTTGAAAAAACAAGGGTAAGCACCCCAACAAATAAACGCTTCATGAGCAGTCCCTCCTTCCTGGTATTACTAAAAGTTAATATAAAATTAACAATTTGTTAACATTAAAACTCTTTTTTTTCTTAGTAAATTTTACTAGCAAAACGTAACCCGCTTAAATACCTATTTTAAGGGTGTATTGCGATTTTTTGAGTAAATGAGCCGTCTTTGAAGAAATTCAAACACTAACCAATACCGAAAATTTTCATTTTTTTATGAATACAGTACATACTACCACTGCCCACCTCGACCTGATTCCTCAACTTTTTGAGCAGCAAAAGCTACGAAGCCTTGCCCTGCGTGACGAACCGGTGGAGCGCAGAGTAAAGAAACTAAAGCGGCTAAAAAAGTGGATTAAGCGCCATCGGTCAGCTATTCAGGATGCTATCTATCAGGATTTCCGTAAGCCTACCTACGAAACTGACGGGTCAGAAATTCTTTTTATCCTTCAGGAAATCAATCATGCTATAAAATACCTATCTGAGTGGGCCAGTCCGCAGAAAGTAAGAACACCGGTTACTCTACCGGGCACCTCCGCTAATGTGCAGTATGAGCCTAAGGGTGTGTGTCTGATCATGGCTCCCTGGAACTATCCTTTCCAGCTTTTAGTAGCTCCCTGGGTTTCAGCCATCGCCGCAGGAAACTGTTGTATACTCAAACCTTCAGAGATGGCACCACATACCTCAGAGCTAATCTTTGAAATGGTGGCTTCAATTCTCCCGCGCGACGAAGCGGTGGTCTTGCAGGGTGACCAGGAAGTGGCAGAAGCGTTATTAAAGCAGCCCTTTGATCATATTTTTTTTACCGGGAGTACGCCGGTGGGCAAGATCATTATGAAAGCCGCCGCCGAGAACCTGAGTTCTGTAACGCTGGAGCTGGGCGGCAAATCTCCGACTATTGTTGATGAAACGGCTAACATAAAAGTGGCGGCTAAAAAAATTGCCTGGGGAAAATTTATGAACGCCGGACAAACCTGCATTGCTCCAGATTATATACTGGTTCACGAGTCAGTGCATGATAGTTTGGTAGAACATTTGCGAACGACGCTGCAAACCTTTTACCAGCCTAACCAGGCCCCGGTAGAGCAGTCAACGGATTATGCTCGTATCATCAATCAAAAGCACTTTGACCGCCTTCGAGAAGCTCTGGAAGAAGCGGTAAGCCAGGGAGCAACGGTGGCTATCGGTGGGCAGCACCATGCTGAAAGCCGTTTTATGGCTCCTACCGTGCTAACGAATGTACCGGCAGATACTACCTTGATGCGCGAAGAGATTTTTGGGCCGATTTTGCCTATCAGAAAATATAGGACATTGCCCGAAGCAGTAGATTACATCAACAACAAACCTAAACCGCTGGCTCAGTATGTTTTTTCAGAAGAGAAACGAGTGCAGAAATATATTTTGCGCCGTACTTCAGCCGGAGGAGTTACCGTAAACGATGTAATATTGCATATTTCGCATCCTGATCTTCCGTTTGGCGGAGTGAGCCACAGCGGTATGGGTAAGGCGCATGGCCGTTATGGTTTTCTGGAATTTTCTAATCAGAAAGCGGTGCTCAAGCAAAAATGGGGCGTTAAGGCTACTCAGGTTTTGTATCCTCCCTATACCGATCGGTTCAAGCGGGCTATGGACCGGCTATTACAATGGATCTAGATTATACTGGGTATGCCCAAATCACTAAACGAACTTACGATTGAAGAATTGGGGCAACTCTTTCCGGTAGTGCTCTCAGAGCCTAATCAATACTGGGGAGTAATGTTTAAGAAAGAGAGAGAAAGGATAATAGATATACTGAGAATTGATGAGGTCAGGATACATCATATTGGTAGCACTGCGGTACCGAACTTAGTTGCTAAACCAACCATCGATATACTGATAGAACTCCCTAAAGCCACTGATATACCGCTCCTGAACCAGCAGTTTACTAGGTTAGGCTATGATGTAATACCCCGGCCAACCAAACCTGCTCCGCACCTGATGTTCGCCAAAGGCTACACTCCCACTGGCCTTCAGGGACAAACCTTTCACGTGCACCCCCGCTACTTTGGCGATTGGGATGAACCTTATTTTTGCCATTACCTTAAAAACCATCCGGAGGTAGCCAGAGAATATGCCGTGTTGAAGCAAAAGCTGGCTATTCAGTTCAGAAATAATCGGGAAGACTACACTCAGGGAAAAACCAAGTTTGTACAAAAAATTTCAGCATTAGCGAGAAAGGAGGGAAATAAGCTATAAAAGCTTTATCTTCATTATAATAACCCTTCACCCCCTCAGCTATGCTACGCAACTATTTCAAAGTGGCGCTGCGCCATCTTGCCCAGAAGAAAGTTTTCTCTTTCATCAGCATATTAGGATTAGCGATTGGCATTGCTGCCAGCCTGCTCATTCTTCATTACGTACGCTATGAGTTAAGTTACGACCGCTTTCATGCCGATACTGATCGGATCTATCGGGTACAGTACAACACTTACCAAAACGGTAGCCTTACCTTTAAGTGCGCCGCCGCCGTACCAGCAGTAGGCCCGGCTATGAAAGATAATTTTCCGGAAATTCTTGAGTTTGCCCGTTTCTTCCCGATTAGCGGCATCATGACCTATGTGAATGAAGCCGGAGATCCGATCAGCTTTCGGGAACAGAAACTACAGATTGCCACCCCCTCAGCATTAACGATGTTCTCATTTCCGTTGCTGGCCGGGAATCCGGAAACAGCACTGGAAGGAGACAACAAAGTTGTGATTTCTCAATCGGCTGCTAAACGCTACTTTGGAGAAGAAGATCCGATGGGTAAAACGCTTCGCTGGCAGGATGGAGACGAGTTGGTAGTAACCGGAGTGATGGAAGACGTACCCGATAACTCTCACATCCAGTTTGATTTTCTAATCTCGTATCAAACCCTTAACGAAAACACCAATAACCAATCGGAGACCAGTTGGGGCTGGTACGATTTCAATACCTACGTATTGCTGGATGAGCAGGCAGACCCGGATGTGTTCCAGGCAAAATGGGATGAGTGGCTGACCAATGAGCAACAGGAAGAGTGGGAGAAGTACAACTATCGGGCAGAGTTCCTGCTACAGCCGCTGACGGATATCCACCTGTACTCCAACTTATTACAAGAATCAGAACCCGAAGATCAGGGTAATGGTGATGCTGTGTACTTTCTGCTCATCGTTGCGCTGTTCATCCTGCTTATTGCCTGGATCAATTACGTTAATTTATCTACCGCCAAAGCAACGGAACGAGCCAATGAAGTGGGGGTTCGCAAAGCCATTGGAGCCCAACGGAAGCAACTTATCCGGCAGTTTTTGCTGGAAGCGGTATTGATTAATCTGCTGGCTATTCTCATTGCAGTACTGCTGGTCATGGTATGTACTCCCCATCTGGAATCACTCACCGGCCGCCCCATTGCCACGGCTCCCTGGGAATCTATTTGGTTCTGGGGAAGCTTACTGGTGCTGCTGGTAGTCAGTATTCTTTTGTCAGGACTATATCCGGCTTTTTTGCTTTCCTCCTTCCGGCCGATTACCGTACTACGCGGCAAAATGCATACTTCTCATCGGGGCATTGCCCTTCGCAAAGGGCTGGTCATCTTCCAGTTTGGAGCCTCAGTAGCCCTGATTGCCGGCACACTGATTGTTTTCCGTCAGATTAGTTTTATGCTGGATCAGGATCTGGGAGTGAATATTGACCAAACGATGGTGTTGCGCGGTCCGGGCATTACCGATTCACTATACTCCGATAATCTGAATACTTTCAAAGAAGAGCTGTTACGAAATTCGGAAATTGAGGCGGTGACGGCCGGTAGCAATGTGCCGGGTGAAGAGATCTTCTGGACTCGTGGCATTCGCCGCTTGTCGGGCGGGCCGGAAAATTCTATTACTATCTATAACGCTGGCATCGATTATGATTACGTATCAACCTTTGAGTTGTCGTTAGCCGCCGGCCGAAATTTCTCCCGGGAGTACGGTACTGATGAACAAGGAGTGCTGATCAACGAAGCGGCTGCCCGGGTGCTGGAGTTTAATGATCCTGAAGAAGCAGTTAATGAACGGGTAAATTTAGGTGGAGATACACTCACGGTGTTAGGAGTCCTCAGCGATTACCATCAGATGTCATTGAAAAACGAACCGGCTCCAATGGTCTTCCGATTGAATCCAACTTCTTCTTCTTTCTACGCACTTAAAATCCATACCAGCCGGGTTCCTGAAACAATGGGGGTGATACAGGCCGCCTGGCAGCAGGCATTTCCAGACAACCCAATGGAGTATTTTTTTCTGGATGACTTTTTTAACCGGCAGTACCAGCAGGACCAGCGTTTTGGCCGCCTCTTTAGCATCTTTTCGGTATTAGCCATTTTTATCGCCTGTTTGGGATTATTCGGGCTGGCTTCTTTTACCACGGTGCAACGGACTAAAGAAATCGGAGTGCGGAAAGTCCTGGGCGCTTCGGTGCGCAGTATTGTTTCGCTCCTCTCGGTTGATTTTCTAAAGCCGGTTTTGCTGGCTGGTTTTCTGGCAATCCCGATAGCATATTTCTTAATGCGGTACTGGCTACAAGCCTATCCTTTTAGAATAGAAATGTCATGGTGGCTATTTCTGATTCCGTTAGTATTAGTATTAGGCGTGGCCCTGATTACGGTAAGTTACCAGACACTACGGGCCGCTACCCGAAACCCGGTAAAATCATTGCGGTATGAGTAGTTAAAGAATGTTGATCTACAAAGTCAACCTACCAACGTCTATCATTTGCTTTGTTTATTTTTAATCCGGTAAGCACAACGGCGAGCGCCTTTTACAATATGCTCAGTTCGCTCTACAGAGACATTCTTGCCCAACACCTGTCGAAATGTATTTAGCTCCGACCGGCAAAAACCCTGACAGTGAGTGGCTGCTTCACAGATGGGGCAGTGGTTTTCTATCAGCAAAAATGTATCCTCTTCCTGGCGCACTTCGGCCAGGTACCCTTCCCGGCTACGGATTTCCGATAGCTTATGAACCCGATCCTCCAGCGTTTCCTGACCGGCCATTTCCTGGTGGTAGCGTTGTTGTACTTCAGCCTCCCGGGCTTCAATCACCCGATCCAGGGCGGTTGGTCCCAGCGTATCCCGGATGTGCGTGATCATCTGAAGGGTTAAATCAGCATGGGTATCCGGAAAGCGGGCGTGACCGGCTGACGTAAGCTGATAGAACTGTTTAGGTCGGCCAACACCCTGCACTTCTTTATGAGTGCGGACCAATCCTTCCTGCCCTAGTTGAGTAAGCTGTAAGCGGGCTCCTTCACTAGTGATAGTCAGTTCTTTTGCTACCGCAGCGGCCGTCATGGGGCCCTGGGTCTTTAATAACATAAGGATTTGATCAGTGCGCATAGTAAAAAAAGTAATATAACAAGCAACTACTTGTTTAATTAATCGTAAGAAGATACTAAAGGGTTTAACGAACCATTATTTTTCACCTTAAAATATACAATTATGTCTTTTGAATTGCCAAGCCTACCTTACGCTTACGATGCGCTGGAACCTAATATTGATGCGCAAACGATGGAGATTCACCACACCAAGCACCACAATGCTTACGTTACCAAATTAAATGGCGCTATCGAAGGAACCGATGCTGCTGACGCATCTCTGGAGGATATCATCAAAAATGTATCAAACTATTCTGCCGGAGTGCGCAACAATGGCGGAGGACACTATAACCACTCATTTTTCTGGCCATTACTTTCGGCCAATGGCGGTAGCCCTACCGGAAAACTAGCCGAAGCCATTAACAGCACCTTTGGCTCGTTAGATAAACTGAAAGAAGAATTTAACAATGCAGCCGCTACCCGCTTTGGTTCAGGCTGGGCCTGGTTGATCGTAGATGAAAGCGGAGCCTTGAAAGTAACTTCTACTCCTAATCAAGATAACCCCTTGATGGATGTAGCCGAAGTAAAAGGTACTCCGGTACTGGGTCTTGATGTATGGGAGCACGCTTACTACCTGAAGTACCAGAACAAGCGCCCTGACTACATTGCGGCATTCTGGAATGTGGTAAACTGGGAACAAGCTGAGAAAAACTATCAGGCTGCTCAGTAATTTTTATTAGCCAGTTTTGTTATCCGGTGTGGTGCGGCTCATCCGTACTGCCCGGATTATTTTATGTCTAACCGATTTTACTTCTTACTTTTAAGTCAATGATGCCGTTGAATGAAGGGGTGAAATAATTAATACAACTATATGAAGGTTTTGCTATTAAATGGCTCTCCAGAAAAGCAACTCCACTCAGTGGGAAACCGACTGACGGCATTTTTTGCATCAGAACTAGAGAAGGGTGGAGCAGAAGTGTCTGTTTACTCAATGGCAGAAAGTGCCGTTCCGTTACTGGATCTATCCATTGATCATATCCCGGAAAGCGTAGAGAAAATGTGTAAGCAATTCAGCGAAGCTGATGCCCATATCTGGCTAACCCCTCTCTACCACGGCGGCATGACTGGCGTGATGAAAAACTGCCTCGACTGGCTGGAGCTGACCAGCACTTGGGATACTCCCTACCTGACCAATAAAAAAATCGGACTGGTAAGCTGGGCCGATGGTATGCAGGCCATGCAAGGTATCAATAATATGGATGCGGTAGCCAAAGCCCTTCGTGCCTGGACGCTACCCTATGCCATCCCCATTTGCCGCAGTTACCTCTGCCCCGACGACGGCGATCATTTCTCTCCCGACTACATTGTCAAATTTAAGCGGATGATTGATTTGTTGATCAAATAATTCAAATAGTAACTTCTTCTAATGTCCCCTTATGCCATTATCCATGGGGGATTATTATTTATGTCTTCCTACCCGCAACCATAATTTCTCTCTAATCCATAACCTACCATCGGTATTTACGTTAACACTGTTATAAAAAGTAACAATAGTCAAAATGGGTATAGCCGAACGCAAACTCAGACAGAAAGAAGAGATGAAGTCCAGCATTCTGGAAGCTGCCTGGAAACTGGTGCAGCAGGATGGCTGGCAGTTTCTTTCTATCCGCAAAATTGCCGATGCGATTGAGTATAGCGTGCCAGTGATTTACTACCATTTTGAAAACAAAGAGGCTATTCTGCTGGAGTTTACCCGGGAAGGCTTTCAGCTACTGACCCAAAAAGTAGGTGAAGCCCGGGATGAAACCGATCAGGTAGATCAGCAACTTATGCGAATGGGGAAAGCCTATCGGGATTTTGCTTTCGCGAATGTAGAGTATTATCAACTGATGTTTGGTCTGGGTATTCCGACCTGTGATATGGTCAATAGTATTGAGGAAGTGAAGTCCTTCTCAGACACGCTGACGGGAGTGATTAAAACGGCTATTGCCCAGAGTCGTACTCCAGATGCAGATTATTGGCTGAAATTTCACACGTACTGGTCCATCTTGCACGGCTTGGTTTCTATTCAGATGATTGGTGGCCAGGCAAATCCTGACCCCAGAAACGAACTGGTGCTGCAGGATGCTATTACCGGATTTATCAGTACGCTTGGGTTATCATAAAAAAACCTTTTATAGTTAACACTGTTATATTTTATATCATCGTTTTTGTAATAATAATTTTTGATTGAGCTATGGAATTGATTGACGCATTAAACTGGCGATATGCCACCAAAAAGATGAACGGAAAGGTGGTGCCTCAGGAGAAAATAAATAAAGTGTTGGAAGCTATCCGACTGTCGGCTTCTGCTTATGGCTTACAGCCCTATCAGGTCATCGTAGTGAGTGACCATATCACCAAGGGAAAAATCCACGAAGAAGCCTGCCCGCAACCGCAGGTAGTGGATGGATCGCACCTGCTGGTATTTGCCTATTGGGATCGGGTTGACAATGCCAAAGTGGACGACTACATCAAACTAATTGCCGAAACCCGGGGAGTTACTTCAGAATCGCTGACTGGTTTTGCCGACTCAATGAAGGGCGGTTTCTCTGGTAAAACTACCGAAGATCAGCAGCTTTGGGCTTCTCGACAAGCCTATATCGGCTTAGGTCACGGGCTGATTGCGGCGGCTATGGAGGAAGTAGATGCCACCCCGATGGAAGGCTTCAACACGGAGAAAATGGACGAGGTACTGGGACTGAAAGAAAAAGGTTTGAAAAGTGTAGCCTTGCTGGCTTTGGGTTACCGGGATGAAGAGCAGGATTTCCTGGCGACGGCACCCAAAGTGCGGAGAGAGAAAGAAGACTTTTTCATTGAAGTATAAATGGCCATGAGAGCGATCAAAAAAATACATCAGGCACAATCGGCTCCCATTGGCGATTTAACCACCTTTCGGGCACTGCCGACGCACTCGATAGACCACATTGATCCTTTTCTGTTCCTGAACCACCATGGTCCGCAGGTGTACAAGTCTCTCAACAACGGCTTGCCCTTCGGGCCCCACCCGCACCGGGGTATGGAAACGGTAACCTTTATTCTGGACGGCGACATTGCTCATACAGACAGCGGCAGTGGCAAAGAAAGTGTGATCAATGCCGGAGGCGTGCAGTGGATGACGGCCGGACGCGGGTTAATTCATGCCGAGGTATCTTCTCAGGAGTTTCTGGAAAAAGGAGGCAAACTAGAGATTCTTCAGCTATGGCTTAACCTGCCCGCGTCGCGCAAGATGACAGCGCCTTTCTACAAAGGCCTGCAAAAAGAAGACATTCCTAAAGTTAATCTGGACGATGGGAAAGTAACCGTAGAACTGGTCAGTGGTAGTTGGGATGGTAAGGAAGCGGCTTTTGAGTCAGCCAGTGATATTCACCTGAACATCATCCGATTTCAGGCGGGAGGTGAATTAACGCTGAATATCCCCGAAGTGCACAACATTTTCTTCTACGTAATCCGAGGAAAGCTGAGCGTAGGTGAGGAGGAAATAGAAGAACTGCAACTGGCTGAGTTCAATCATGATGGAGATAAACTGAACGTGAAAGCGGAAGAAGAAAGTATTCTGCTGTTCGGCCATGCCCAGCCGTTTAACGAACCTATCGTAGCGCAGGGTCCGTTTGTGATGAACACCCAGGAAGAAATACAACAGGCTTACGAAGACTACCAGCAAGGTAAATTCGGAACCTGGAATTAATAACGGTAAACGGTAAACGGTAAACGGTGAAGGGTGAAGGGTAGAACGGTACGAAGCTACAAACCTTTCACCGTTTACCATGAACCCTTAACCCTAATAATTATGCGAGTAGAAATCTGGTCTGATATTATGTGTCCGTTCTGCTATATTGGCAAGCGGAAATTTGAAAAAGCTTTACAGGAATTTGATCATGCCGAGGATGTGCAAGTCGTGTGGAAAAGCTTCCAGCTGAATCCGGCGATGAAAACCGAGCCGGATAAGAATATTGATCAGTACCTGGCTGAGCACAAAGGCGTAAGCCTGGAAGAAGCCATCGCGATGAATGAGCGGGTTACGGGCATGGCCCGGGAAGAAGGGCTGGAGTACCACTTTGACAAAGCCGTGGTCGCCAATTCCTTCGATGCCCACCGGCTGATCCAACTAGCCAAAACCCAGGGAAAAGGAGATGTAGCCAAAGAGCGCCTCCTTCGTGCCTACTTCACCGAAGGGTTGAATATCGCCGACCGTGCTACGCTGACAAAACTGGGCGGAGAAGTCGGCCTGTCCGCCCTCGACATAGAAAATATGTTCAAAGAAGGCACGTTTGCCCGGGAGGTAAAAGACGATATCCGAGAAGCTCAGCAGATTGGAGTACGGGGCGTACCCTTTTTCGTACTCGACCGTAAGTACGGAATTTCTGGAGCGCAGCCCTCCGAAGTATTTCTAAATGCCCTTACCCAAACCTATCAGGAAGCAAAACAGCCGCAGATTACGCAGGTCAATACTCCCGATGGCGACGCCTGCGATGTGGATGGTAATTGCGACTAAGCCTCAAAATGCGTAGGTGATCCCAAAGTTAGCGGCAACCTGGGTGAGGACGGGCCCGGCTCCTAGCTGAAGGTCAGTGTCGAACAGCCGGTCCCGGTCAGAAAAGATGGGCATCAGAAATAACCCCTGTATCTTATAACCAATCCGCGGTTGAATGTGGCCCCGGAAGCCCATCACGGTATTGACCACCGGCTGCACTTCCGTGGCAGTGGTGGTATTCCTGGGGTCGTATAGCACGGCACCTGCCAGCCATCCTCCAAAAAGGCAGATAGGAGCATTTTCGTCAGGTTCTTCGTAGACCATCCCGGCTGAGAGGTTATGAACGAGTATAGAAAAGTCGTTTTGATAATCAATGTTACCCGAAGGTGCCTGAAGAATGTACATAGCGCTGGCCCGCCAGTGGGGAGTAACGGTACGCGACAGCGAAGTTCCCAGGTGAATGTTATCCTGAATAATAGCCCCATCGCGGCTCGTGGCTGATGTCCAGCCCGTCATCATCTCGGCCTGCCAGGACTGCGCCTCTGCAGTACTAACAATCATGGAAATGATGAGTATAAGGCATAAACTGCCTGAGAAGTAGCGCATAGTTTTGTCGGATTTGTTCTTCTATTCAACTCAACGTTTGCCAAGGCAAGGTATTGCCACAGAAACACTCGAGGCATTATAGAAAACATGATTCCAAGGCAAGTATGCCTCTTATCTAATGTCCGGCACTTCCCTTTGGCGTGCGTTTAGCTTTAACGTAACGTGTGCCTTATCTCTAGGCGGCCTCTTTTTCCCGCTTCTGCTCATTGATAAATCTGATCCTCAGCTTTTTCATAGTAGTGGAAGCCGTAAGCCCATGCAGTACAATGGATACCAGCACGATGAAGGCCGTCATAGACCAAAGCTCACCTTTATGCGCAAACTCTACTTCTTTGAGGGCAAACGACAAGTAAAAGAAGGAGCCAATGCCTTTGATGCCAAAAAAGCTGATGGCTACTTTCTCTCTCATTTTCATGGGAACGCCCAATAGCCCAATAAGTCCTCCCAAAGGCCGCACAATCAGCACAAATCCTAAACCGATGAGTGCCATTGTCCAGGTAAGGTTATTGAGAATTCCTTCCAGTAAGCTGCCCCCAAACAAGGTTAAGAGTATGGCCAGCAGAATACGTTCTATCTGATCGGTAAAGGTATGCAGCGTATAATGGTAATCATGCTTCATCTCGTAATTTCGGATCGTAACCGCCGCTACAAATACTGCCATAAAACCATACCCGTAGGCGAGTTCTGTAATACCATAAATCATCAGGGTAGCGGATACCGCCACCAGGCCATCTCTCGCGTGGGGTACTTTGTATCTCTCCGGTAGATGAAAAAACAGGTAGGTAATCACTTTTCCCAGAATAAAACCAATAGCAATACCCGCCCCAATCCGGTAGAACAGATCCCGTACCAGCCAATCGGCCAGCCACGGTTCTCCCGTTTGTAAAGCAACCGCCAGACCAACCGCCAGCCACGTAAACGGGAAGGCCATACCATCGTTAAGTCCGGCTTCTGCCGTTAGCGAAAAGCGTACCGCATCGTTTTCCCCTTCGTTGGGCGGGCCTACTTGCACATCAGATGCCAGCACCGGGTCGGTGGGGGCCAGTACGGCACCTAATAAGACCGCTGAAGGAAGGTCAAAGCCCAGCCCCCACAGTGCCAGGGCAATCATGCTGCCAATACTGATGAGCATGGTAATGGTGACCAGCCGGAACGGGGCTTTCCATTCTTTAAAAGAGAAGGGGTGATCTATCTTCAATCCCGAACCCATGAGGGCTACAATCACAATCAATTCGGTCATGTGTATGGTAAAATCCTGCTCCCGGTAAGGGTTGGGCCAGGGCAACTGATCAACCAGACTGTAGATTAACATGCCGAACAACAGAAAGATAATGGAATAGGAGATATTGATCTTCTTGGTCAGAATAGGTATCCACGTCATGCCCAGCGCAGCCACGCCAATCACCGTAATACTGATAATATAAGTTTCCATGATCGTCTGCTATTAAAAAACAACAAGAAACGGTGCCAAAAACGACTACTAAAGAATCTGAATAACCCCCTTTTGCGCAGAAGGTTATAATTTGCTTTGCTTAAGAAATTATTGGCACAAATCTTTTTAGGAGGTAACGTTCAATATTTTGTATCTATGTAGCTCTTTTTAAGACAATCGCATACACCATGAATAAGGAAGCTATAAAAGTCATTGCCTTTGATGCGGACGATACGTTGTGGGTGAACGAGCCTTACTTTCGGGATACGGAAGAGAAGTTTTGCAATATGCTGGAAGACTATCTGCCTCATCACTCGGTTTCCCGCGAGCTGCTGGAAACCGAAATACAGAACCTGCCCCTCTACGGTTACGGTATCAAGAGCGTGATGCTTTCCATGATTGAGACGGCCATGAAGGTGTCCGACCAGACGATCAGTCTGAAGGCGATTGAGCGGATCATCCAACTGGGGAAGGAGATGCTGGACAAGCCCATTGAACTGCTGGAAGGAGTGGAAGCGGTGTTACAGGCTTTGCAGGGAAAGTACCGGCTGGTGATGGCCACCAAAGGCGATCTACTCGATCAGGAACGAAAACTGCTCAAATCCGGGTTGGCCGGGTACTTTCACCATACCGAGATTGTGTCGGAGAAGAAAGAACCCAATTATGAGAAACTGATCCAGCACCTGGACATTCCGCCGGAAGAGTTTCTGATGATTGGTAACTCTCTGAAATCGGACATCCTGCCGGTGCTCAACCTGGGCGGGCATGCTTTTCATGTGCCTTACCACACCACCTGGGCCTACGAGACCATTGATAGCAAGATTGAGCACGCTAATTTCAGGCAACTCACCCACATTCAGGAAGCCCTGCAATACCTTTAGCCATGCCAAAAACACTAGACCTGACCACCTGGGCACGAAAAAGCCATTTTGACTTCTTCCGCACCTTCGAGGAGCCTTTCTTCGGCCTCTGCGTAGAGGTAGACTGTACCACTGCGTACCGGAAAGCCAAAGAACTCAACACCTCCTTTTTCCTGTATTATCTCTACCAGTCGGTGAAGGCGGTCAATGAGACCGAGCCCTTTCGCTACCGCATTGTGGGCGATGAAGTGCTGATCCACGATCAGGTCGGGGCCTCGGCTACCATCAACCGGGAGAATGGCACCTTTGGGTTCAGCTACATTCCGTACGCGGAGACCTTTCAGGAGTTTGAACGGGGAGCCCAGGCTGAGATAGAACGGGTACGAAGCACCGACGGACTGGTGCCGTCCGCCGCCGCTGAGAATGCTATCCATTACTCTTCCCTGCCGTGGGTCAGGTTTACTTCTCTGTCGCACGCTCGCAGTTTCAGCCATGCCGATAGCATTCCGAAGATCTCTTTCGGCAAGATGACCGAGGTAGACGGTAAGAAACTAATGCCCCTCTCCATCCACGTGCACCATGCCCTGATGGACGGTTACCATGTAGGGCAGCATATTGATTTATTTCAGGAACTTCTCAACCAGGGTTGATGATTAGTGATTGATGATTGATGATTGATGATTAATGAAACTGCAATAATTTTTTCCAAAACTTAATATTCCATGTCCATCCCTGAAGGTATTAAGAAAGCGGCGGTCTTGTGTGTGCTGAAACACCAGGAAGTGTTCCTGCTGCTTAAGCGATTGAAAGAACCCAATCGGGGGCTGTATACTCCCGTGGGTGGGAAACTGGACCCCTACGAAAACCCGATCACCGCCGCCATCCGCGAAACGCAGGAGGAAACCGGTATTGACGTACCTTCCATGAAATATTGCGGCATGCTGGTGGAAAGCTCTCCGACGAAGTACAACTGGATCAGCTTCGTCTACGTGGCCGAGATCCAGCGCGTACCTCCACCGCCCTGCAATGAGGGCACGCTGGAGTGGATTGACTTCTCGAAGGTGCTCAACCTGCCTACTCCCAAAACCGACTGGTTCATCTACCACTACATCCTCGAGAGCGACCCCTTTGCCTTCCACGCCGACTTCGACGACCAACTCAACCTCCTCTGCATGGTGGATGCACTGACCGACGAAGTGGTGTATCCTACTTAGTCGAGAAGACCTGCCAGATTTCTGAAATGCGGACGGCCAGTCGTGGCAGCTCTATTTTCTTTTCTGATTTGTTACTACCGACATACCCATATAAGGTATTTCAAGCATACGCAAATACTGGCAAGACTAAAAAGTTCTCTCTGAAGCCCGCCAAATATTTCTCTATAAATTGAACAGCTTCGTGTTCGCTATCAAAAAATTCATCTTCGGCTGGATCTCTCTTTATGCTATATTTTGAATAGTAAAGTGGTTCGATCCGATGCTCTTTAGTTAACATCATAATTACATATTTCTTCATATCGTATATCTTTTTATCGAAGATATAGATAACTCTTCTAAGATGTAATCTACCGAAGCAAATACTGAATGGAACTACCAATCGTGCATAAGCTTCCGAGTCAGATTATTGCGTGATGGTTACGATCAGAAGGCGTTATTCCATAAGTTCCTGACG
>JAVKCN010000026.1:0-68151 GCA_040222715.1 Cyclobacteriaceae bacterium
AGCTATTATACACCGGAAAGATCGTTGCGATTGGAGCCTGTTTACAATAGGGAAAAGAGCGTTAAGTTACCTGATTGATCAAAGAATTTGGTATGACTTAGGTTATGACTTATTCTCTCGAAAAAGTGTACGGTAAAAAAACAAAAAATAACATCAACTGAAATAAAACTATACACGATGAAAAAATGGTCATTATACATCGGAAGTTATGCTGGTATCAAGGTCTTCATTCACTGGACGTTCTGGATCATCATCGGATGGATCTTTCTGATGCACTATAATATGGGGCATGGTATATACGAAGGGTTATGGGGTGTATTATTTGTATTGGCATTGTTTGGCTGCGTGGTGTTACACGAGTTTGGCCACGCCCTCACCGCCAAACGTTTCAATATCCTAACCCGCGACATCACTATTTATCCCATTGGTGGCATAGCTAGCCTGGAAGCGATGCCGGAAAAGCCGCAGCAGGAATTACTGGTTGCCATAGCAGGACCCGCCGTAAACCTGGGAATTGCAGCAATCCTTTTGATCTACCTGCAATACACCGGAAAAATTCCTGATCTCTCTACCCTGGAAGTGGAAGATCAAAATGCACATATGCTTGGTCAATCCTTTGGTTTTAATCTTTTTGCCGCTAATCTGATCCTGGCGGTGTTCAACCTTATTCCGGCTTTTCCTATGGATGGAGGCCGGGTATTACGGGCCGTTCTGGCATTTACTATGGATCGCTCCCGGGCAACCCGCATTGCGGCAACCGTGGGGCAATTTCTCGCCATAGCCTTTGTGTTCTTCGGGTTCTTCTACAATTTCTGGCTGGTATTCATCGGGTTATTTATCTACCTGGGTGCCGGATCAGAAGCAGTGTACGAATCAACAAAATCCGCTTTATCCGGATATATGGCAAAAGATGTGCTGATGAGAAAGTTTACCCGTTTACTACCGGAAGACACCTTGGAAAAGGTAGTACAGGTGCTGCTTGATAGTCAGGAACAGGAATTCGTAGTTGCCGAAAACAATCACATTCACGGTGTTCTGACGCGAAAAGAACTGATAAAAGGATTATCCGAATACGGTAAAGCGTCACCGGTGTCCCGTATTGTGCGAAATGACTACCTGACACTGCACCCGAATATGGCCCTACAGGAGGTATATCAAAAACTCATGGCTAGCCACTGCTCGGTGGCCCCGGTGTTGGACAATGGCCAACTTATTGGAATTGTGGATAAAGAAAATATCAACGAGTTGCTTATGGTGAACGAGGCTATAAAGACCGAAATGCTACTCGATAAGTAGAAAATTAGTAGCTTAACGTTGGCTGATTCCAGCGGCGTAATTTCATACATCTAAAGTGAGATATTATAACTGCCTCCCAGGGTAATATTCTAACTTTACCCTTCGATGGTTGACGTAGTGTACATGCCCGAAAAGAGCGTTTTAGTGACCAAGGCTTCCGGCGAAAAAGCACCATTTTCACCGGTAAAACTCAGGCAATCCCTGGAAAGGGCAGGAGCCGGTTCAGCCGCTATTGATCGGATTGTGCGTGTGATTGAAGCGCAGTTGGTTGATGGTAAGTCTACTAAAAAAATCTATCGCCAGGCTTTTTCCATGCTTAGGGACCACGCCAAGTCAGTGGCGGGCAGGTATAAAATCAAACAGGCTATTTTAGAGCTGGGACCTTCGGGATACCCCTTTGAACATTTTGTGGGCGAAATTTTAAAGCACCAAGGATACCGTACCAAAGTCGGGGTAATCATTCAAGGCCATTGTGTCTCTCATGAAATAGATGTGGAGGCTGAGAAAGACAACCGGCACTTTATGGTGGAGTGCAAATTTCATAATCGCCAGGGGTATAAGTGTGATGTGAAAATTCCACTTTATATCAAATCCCGGTTTGAGGATGTGAAAAAGCAATGGGAAAAGCACAAAGGTCACGCAACAAAATTTCATGAAGGCTGGGTGGTGACCAATACCCGGTTTACCGAAGATGCCATTCAGTATGGCAAATGTTCAGGGCTGGTACTGATAGGCTGGGATTATCCGCAGCAAGGAAGCATTAGCGACCGGATAAATTTGTCGGGTCTGTACCCGGTTACTTGTCTTACCAGCCTCACCAAGGTTGAGAAGCAAATGCTGGTGGATAAGAGGATCGTGCTTTGTAAGGAGCTATGCCAGAAACCAGAAGTGCTTGAAGAAATGGGCATTTCGCATTCACGAGTCAAAAGAATCATCAACGAAGGAGCGGAGATTTGTTCAAGCAGCACTTCCCGCAACAACTGATTAGCATTGAACACATGAACGATAAAATGACTATAAACTTTTTAGGGGCCGCTGGTACGGTTACCGGCTCCAAATATTTACTTGAATCCGGAAATAAAAAACTGATGGTGGATTGCGGTGTGTTTCAGGGATTAAAAGAATTACGTTTACTCAATTGGGAACAGCCTGAGTATGATCCTACATCCATTCATGCTGTTGTGCTTACGCACGGTCATCTCGATCATACCGGCTACCTGGCTCGTTTGGTAAAGCTTGGTTTTAGAGGAAAAATACATGGTAGTGCGCCTACCTTAAAAATCGCAGAAATTATCTTAAAGGATAGCGCCAAAATTCAGGAAGAAGAGGCAGCCAGGGCAAATAAAGAGGGTTACAGTAAGCACAGTCCGGCAGAGGCTTTCTATGACTTAAAAGACGTTGAAAATACCCTTAAACTTTTCAACCCTGTTTCAGAAGGTAAATGGCATGTAATTGAAGATGCCTTTAAAGTAAGGTGGCAATACAATGGCCATATCATCGGATCAACTTTTATTGAAGTAGAGACCAACGATAGCTGCCTGGTGTTTTCAGGTGATATTGGCAGAAAAAAAGATTTGCTTTTGTATACGCCAAAAAAGCCCGAAAAAGCAGATGTCCTGCTTATTGAATCCACCTATGGAGGAAGGATTCATCCTGAAGAAGAAAGTATTGTCCCGGAACTGGAACGTATAGTCAACAAAACGGTAGAGCGTGGAGGAAGCCTGTTCATTCCCAGTTTTGCCGTAGAGCGCACTCAGCTCATGATGCTAATGATTTGGAGGCTCTTGAAGGAGAAAAGGGTTCCGAAAATACCCATGATCATGGACAGCCCTATGGGTGCTAATGTACTCCATCTATTTCATGCTTCCCGGGACTGGCACAAGCTTAAGCCGGAAGAATGTGATGAAATGTGTTCTCATTTTCAGGTAGTGAGCAACTATCGGGAAACCCTGGCACTGCGGGAAGACAATAAATCCAAGATCGTCATTGCAGGTAGCGGTATGATGACGGGCGGACGAATACTCAACTACCTGGAAACAAGATCAGGCAATAGTAACGACACCTTACTTTTTGTAGGCTATCAGGCAGAAGGAACAAGAGGGAGAAAGCTACTTGAAGGTGCAAAAGAAATCAAAGTGTATGGCAAATGGCTGCCATTCAACATGCACATGGAACACATTGAAGGACTGAGTGCGCATGGTGATCAAAACGATTTGATTGATTGGCTCTCTGAAATTATAAAACAACCCGAAAAGGTGTTTATTATTCATGGGGAAGCAGAGCAGGCAGAAGCTCTTCAGGAGCGCATTAAAGATACATACGGTTGGGAAAGTGAAATCCCACAAGTGGGTCACAGAGTAGAAATAGTGGCAACATAGTTATTAATATGAAAGAACTAATTACTGGTATTGTTCTCGCCACAACAATTGTGTGGGCAGCACGACTTGCAGGATTTGAAAAAGACAGAAGTTTCTATCCTGTTTTATTGATCGTGATTGCCTTCTACTATGTTCTCTTTTCATTCCAATCTTATCAGATAGACCAAGTGCTTTTCGAGGCGCTTATAGCCTTTTCCTTCGCAGCTGTAGCCTTATGGGGCTATCATAAAAGTCTGTTTATTGTTGGAGTTGCGCTGATACTACACGGTACTTATGACTTGTTTCATGGCTTTATACCTCTTTCTACTACAGCTCCGGATTGGTGGCCACTGTTTTGTTTAGGGGTAGACGTAGTTCTAGGAATATGGCTTATCTACCGTGTTTATAGGAAGCAAGAACATCAAAATCAGATGCATCAATGAATATGCAATTCAATACTTTGAAACTGAAACACCTAGGCATAGATGCCCGAAACGAATATATGGTATTTATGCGTAAGGACTGCCCGGTTTGTATATCCGAAGGATTTGAGGCGTTAAATCGTATAAAAGTTTCAAAAGGAGAAAAAACCATTGTAGCATCTCTTATCGTTTGGGATGATGAGTTACAATTAAGTCATGATCAATTGGGCCTTTCTGATGCCGCCATTGAAGCCCTGGAAACTAAAGAAGGTGACTTGCTTAGTCTGAGCCATTTGGATGCCCTGGATTCCATGAGTGATGTCCGTAAGAAAATTTATGGACACCGCTTGAACCAGACCGAATTTGACAGGATAATCGGAGATATAGTCAATCGGAATCTATCCAATATCCAACTTTCTGCTTTTCTGGCTTCCAGCACCGGGAACTCATTAAATCAGGACGAAGTGATTGCCCTGACCCGTTCTATGATCAATGTGGGTTTCAAACTGGACTGGGGCAAGGATAAAGTTTATGATAAACACTGCATAGGTGGCTTGCCTGGTAACCGAACGACCCCCTTGGTAGTGTCTATTGTTGCCGCAGCTGGATTGACCATCCCTAAAACTTCTTCCCGTGCCATTACTTCTCCGGCCGGTACTGCTGACACCATGGAGGTAGTCACCAACGTAAATCTCACCACCGGGCAAATGAAAAATGTCGTGGAACAGGAAGGCGGTTGCCTTGCCTGGGGCGGATCAGTACAGCTAAGTCCGGCTGATGATATACTCATCCGTGTAGAAAAAGCTTTGGATATTGATAGCGAAGGGCAGATGATCGCTTCCGTGCTTTCTAAAAAGGCGGCAGCAGGTTCTACCGATGCGGTGATTGATATTCCCGTTGGTCCTACGGCTAAGATGCGGTCGCAGGAGGCTGCTGAGCATCTGTCAGAAAAGATGGTTGCGGTAGGCAAAGCTATTGGGCTGAATATTGATATTGTATTAACCGATGGGTCACAACCTGTAGGGAGGGGTATTGGTCCCGCTCTGGAGGCGAGGGATGTTTTATCCGTCTTGAGAAATGAAAACAATGCACCTGATGACCTGCGAGAAAGAGCAGTAATACTGGCAGGCAGATTACTTGAAGTGGGAGGAAAAGCATCCGAAGGGTCAGGCACTCTTGAAGCTTTGAGAGTTTTGAAAAGTGGAGCCGCCTACAAAAAATTCAGCGCTATCTGCCAGGCACAAGGTTTTTTCAGGGAACCTGAGGTAGCGCCCCATAAGCATAGGATTAGATCCGCAGCAATTGGAGTAGTTTCAGAAATTGATAATCGCAGACTGGCCAAAGTGGCGAAGTTGGCCGGTGCTCCGGGGGCGATGACAGCAGGGGTTTTGCTGCTTACGCCTTTGGGTACTCAGGTGGAAGAGAACGATACCCTGTTTGAAATCCATGCTGAGTCACAAGGAGAGCTTGAATACGCCCTTTCTTACCTGGATACACAAAAGCAAATTATTAAAATCAAAGAGACTTAAAAATATGGAAATGATAGTTTTTGCCTTACCGGGCAACGAAGACCTTACTAAAAAAATAGCCGGACACCTCAAGGCTGAAACGGGAAAGGCAACCATCCGGCAGTTTCCCGATGGGGAAAGCTATGTGCAGATTCACTCTGAGGTAAAAGGCAAATGCGTGGTAATGGTCTGTACGTTACACGAGCCGGATGCCAAATTGCTGCCCCTGTACTTTTTAAGTAAGACCACCAAAGAACTCGGTGCTGCCTGTACGTGCCTGGTAGCGCCTTATCTGGCCTACATGCGTCAGGATAAGCAGTTTAATCCAGGAGAAGGCATCACGTCTACATATTTTGCTGAATTGATATCAGGCTTTGCAGAAACGTTGACCACTGTTGACCCACACCTGCACCGCAGAAGTTCGTTAAGTGAAATTTACACCGTACCCAATAAACTGATCCATGCGGCATCACCCATTTCAACATGGGTGAGCAATACTATTGAAAAGCCGGTATTTATCGGCCCGGATAGTGAAAGTGAGCAATGGGTTTCTCAGGTAGCAGAAGAAGCCGGAGCGCCTTTTACCGTGTTAGAGAAGGTGAGGCACGGTGACCGGGATGTGGAAGTGTCCGTCCCCGATGTAGCAAAATACAAAGACCACACCCCGGTACTGGTGGATGATATCATTTCCACCGCCAGAACGATGATAGAGACCGTCGGCCATTTAAAAAAAGCGGGTATGCATCCACCGGTTTGTGTTGGAGTACATGCTGTATTTGCTGGCTCAGCCTATGTGGATCTAAAAAATGCAGGGGTGCAACAGATCGTAACGTGCAACACCATCCCGCATGAAAGTAATCAAATTGACCTTTCGGATATTCTGGCAAAAGAGATTAACCAACTGATGAAGCATCATGCGTAGTGCGCTACTTACCTTAATAGTATGTCTGCAACTTGCTCCTGCAGTTTTGTATGGGCAGGAGAAAGAAATGTTTATTGAGCAAATAGCTGGGAAAAAAATAGTCCGTGAAGACTTTGATAAAAATGGAGACCTGCAGGGTAAACAGATATTTTTACCGGGAGAATTAAAGAAGGCTGGAGAAGCATATACAATAGATGTAATTACCGAGTTGTATGACGAAAACGGCCGGCTTACCGAAAAGTACACGACCACGTATCAGTGTAAACCCAATGAGTTTGATGTGCTGTTGAATGTATTTCCCTTTACCGATCCGGATGACGAAAAGATAAAAGTGGATGTCACTTCCGAAGACTTTCAGCAACTGTACCAACTGGGAAAGGGAGAAGAATTAAAAGACATTCATTTGAAGGTGAGTGTTGAATCCGGGGTGTTAAGTTTTTTCGGATCCAAAAGCCTGGTCACCATAAAAAACAGGAAAAAGGAGATAGTGGACCAATCAATAAAAATACGTAGTGAAGCAGTTATTGAAGCCTACATGATGGGAATCCGTATTAAAACGATAAACTATGTCGTGGAAGAATACCTGACTGACGATTTTGTATTGCAGTGTCAGCAGTTTACCGAGGATGATGGAGCTTGGTTTACCATGAAATATGACAGCGTATACCGACGTAACTATTGAATTTCCCTAAAATGGATAACTACAAAAGAAATAGTCTAAGCTTAACCGGGGCAGTGGCATTAGGTACCGGGGTGATGATCGGTGCGGGTATCTTTGCCCTGCTGGGACAGGTAGCCGAGCTATCAGGAGCCTTATTTCCGGTAGCCTTTCTAGTAGGGGCCATCATATCGGGGTTCAGTGCTTACTCTTACATAAAGTTGTCCAATGCGTACCCATCAGCGGGTGGCATTGCCATGTACCTCAAAAAGGCTTATGGCCCAGGTACGCTCACTGCTGCGGGCTCTCTTTTAATGGCTTTTTCAATGGTGATTGGCGAAAGCCTGGTAGCTCGCACATTTGGAGCATATACCCTACAGCTTTTTGATGTACAAGAAGATAGTATTTGGATACCTATTTTGGGTGTATTATTGTTGGTGGTTGCCTTTTTAATCAATATTTCTGGTAACAAGGTGATTGGAAGCTCTTCCCAAATGTTGGCAGTCATTAAAATTGGGGGGCTTGTCATCTTCGCCATTGGCGGCTTGTGGGCAGCAGGTTTTTCAGTTGATGAGGTCTTACCTTCCTCCGCCTCCAGAGACTATTCGACATCCAGTTATATAGGGGCCTTGGCTTTTACCATCCTGGCCTATAAGGGCTTTACCACCATTACCAACAGCGGAGGTGAGATCGTGAATCCTACTAAAAACGTAGGACGTGCCATTATGATCTCACTCTTTCTATGCACCCTGGTGTATGTATTGGTGGCCTTGGCAGTTTCAACCAGCTTGTCAATCCCCGAGATTATAGCAGCCCAAGATTTTTCGCTGGCAGAAGCTTCCCGACCTGCTTTTGGCCAATACGGATTGTGGTTCACCGTAGGTATCGCTATTGTAGCCACTATTTCAGGGGTTATTGCCAGTATATTTGCCGTATCGCGGATGACCGCTATGCTTACTGAAATAAACCTGATCCCACATAAACATTTTGGGATGCCCGGTCAATTGCAAAAGCACATGCTCGTTTATACCGTGATTATCGCCATTTTACTGACCGCATTTTTTGATCTGAGCCGAATTGCTTCACTAGGAGCTATTTTTTACCTAACGATGGACGTACTACTTCAATGGGGCGTGTTAAGAAACCTACGAAAAAAAGTAAGTGTCAATATTGCCATTGTTGTTACTGCTATTCTGCTCGATCTGGTTGTATTGGGGGCATTTCTTTGGATAAAAGCCTCCAGGGATCTTTTGGTAATCGTAGTTTCAATAGTACTAATGTTTTTGGTCTTTGTTGGAGAACGGTGGTTTTTACAATGGGAAACAAACGAGAAGAACAATAATGTAAAAGTATGACTCATGCAACTAATACTATCGCTTACGATACGCTGAACAAAGCGGCTAACGCCTTGCGAAAAGGAGGTTATGCGGAAGATCTTAGTCTGAAACCACACGGCCAGGAATGTCTCACTTCCAAACGACAAGTACTGCCAGAAGTTTTTGAAGTAGATGCTTTTAATCGGAGCGTAAAACGAAAACCCGGAAGCGATGGAAGTATGCCCAAGAAGATGAACTTATCCCAAAAAAATGGGATGACTACAGAAAAACGTATCATACCGTACTGAATGCCTGCAACCATTTGCCCTGGCACATTATCCCGGCAGATAAGCGCTGGTTTCGTGATTATACAGCAGCCAAACTATTAGCCGAACAGCTTGAAAGACTTAATCTAATAATACCCCGACAAATAAATAAAAATATGGATAGTATGGAAAATCACAAGCACCACCACCAAGAACCTGATAGAGAGCAGCCACAAGAAGAGCTGAAAGAACACCAAGACCACCTGGCTAAAAAGACCCAACATGGGCATAACAAAGCCGTGGATCATTCAGCGCACGGACACGGTAGCCATAGCGGGCAGCATAACCCCGGACATGGTGAAATGGGACATGATCACCATAAAATGATGATTGAAGATTTCAAAAAACGGTTCTGGATATCCCTGGTACTCACCGTTCCAATACTGGTTCTTTCGCCCATGATCCAGGGGTTTTTTGGTTATGAGTGGCTGCTACCGGGCAATGCTTACATTTTGTTCGGGCTTTCTTCCATCGTTTATTTCTACGGAGGCTGGCCTTTTTTGAAAGGATTGAAGGATGAACTGAAGGAAGGTGCTCCGGGCATGATGACGTTAATATCTATGGCCATCAGCGTGGCCTATTTTTATAGTACCGCCACAGTGTTCGGACTGGATGGTGAGGATTTTTTCTGGGAACTGGCCACATTAATTGATATCATGCTACTCGGCCACTGGCTGGAAATGAAATCCGTTTTAGGCGCTTCAAAAGCCCTGCAGTTACTGGTAAGTATGATGCCTTCTGAGGCTCACAGGGTCAAAGGTGACGCGGTAGAAGATGTGAAGCTGGAAGACCTGCAAAAAGATGATATTATTTTGATCAAACCCGGTGAAAAAGTTCCGGCTGATGGCATTATTGTAGAGGGGGAAAGTTACCTGAATGAGTCTATGCTGACCGGGGAATCCAAACCGGTAAAAAAAGGCCTGGAAAATAAAGTAATTGGCGGATCACTCAATGGCAATGGCTCACTAAAAGTAAAAGTAGAACATACAGGCAAAGACAGCTACCTCAATAAGGTAATTACGCTGGTACAAGAGGCGCAAAAGTCTAAGTCAAAAATGCAGAATTTGTCAGATCGAGCCGCCAAGTGGCTTACCTATATTGCATTGGCGATAGGCTTTGGTACACTGGCAACCTGGTTGTTTTTAGGCTTTCCATTTGTATATGCCCTGGAAAGAATGGTTACCGTCATGGTGATTGCTTGTCCGCATGCCTTAGGTCTTGCCATACCATTAGTAGTAGCCATATCCACTGCGGTTTCGGCACAGAATGGCCTGCTGATTAGAAACAGGACAGCTTTTGAGGAATCAAGAAAGATTTCGGCCCTTGTTTTTGATAAGACCGGAACCCTGACCAAAGGGGATTTTGGTGTTACCCGTGTAGAGGCAGTAGATCAGCAATTTGAAGCGGACGAACTACTGAGGCTTTCCAGTGCTTTGGAACAAAGCTCGGAACACCCTATTGCTGTTGGTATCATCAAAAAAGTAAAAGAGAAAGACATAGCCGTACCCAAACCGGAAAACTTCAATGCCATTACCGGTAAAGGGGTAGAAGCAAAAGTGGAAGGAAAAGATGTAAAAGTAGTGAGCCCGGGTTATCTGAAAGATGAGAGCATTTCCATACCCGATGGGGCCTACAGCAGTGCTGCGGAGACAGTTGTATTTGTGCTGGTGGATAATAAACTGGCCGGGTACATCGCCCTGGCCGATGAGATCAGGCCGGAAAGTGCCCAGGCAATTAAGGTGTTCAAAAACAATAACATCAAAGTGATGATGGCTACCGGTGACAATGAAACAGTCGCCAAAGCAGTAAGTGAAGAACTAGGCCTGGACGGATACTACTCAGAGGTATTGCCCCACCAGAAGGTTGAAATCGTAAAAGACCTACAAGCTAAGGATGAATTTGTGGCGATGACCGGTGATGGGGTGAATGATGCACCTGCGCTGGCGCAGGCCAATGTGGGTATTGCGGTAGGATCAGGGACCGATGTGGCGGCAGAAACAGCTGACATTATTTTGGTCAACAGCAACCCGCAGGACATTGCCAACCTGATTTTATTTGGTAAGGCTACTTACAATAAGATGATCCAAAACCTGATATGGGCCACTGGTTATAATGCATTTGCTATTCCTTTGGCAGCAGGTGTACTTTACTCTGTCGGTTTTGTGTTAGGCCCTGCGGTAGGTGCGGTATTTATGAGTTTGAGTACCATCATTGTGGCGATTAATGCCCAACTTTTAAAGAAAAAAATTGGTAACAAGTAATGGGCAATAGAGAAATGCTCGGCAGGATAATAATTGTCCTGTTGAGTATTTTTGTGGTTATGAGCGGGTATGGCGTACTGCTGCCCGTTTTACCCTACTATACGGAAAGACTTGCTTTAAAGTCCGGTGTAGTGGCGGATGAGGATATCAACTATCACATTGGCGTCCTTACCAGTATATATCCGTTTTTTCAACTATTATTTGCCGTACTATGGGGTAAATTATCCGACCGTTTCGGTCGTAAAGTGCTCATCATGATGGGGCTGGCAGGCTTTGTTCTTATGCAGGTCCTAACCGGCCTGGCTACTTCTTTAACCATGCTGTATGTAGCCCGTATCCTTGGAGGGATATTATCATCCTCGGTTATCCCCGTGGGTAATGCTTACCTCAGCGATGTTACCAACAGCATGCAGCGCAGGAAAGTATTGGCCTGGTCCGGGGTGGCTGTAAGTACGGGAGTGATAGCCGGGCCGATGATCGGTGGTTATCTCGCTCAAACCAACCTGCATTTTAATACCAGCTTCGGGCATTTACTGCTAGATAAATTCAGCGTTCCTTTCCTTGCGGTGGCATTATTAGGGGTATTGATTTTGTTTCTAACCATCGGATGGTTGAAAAATCCCGAAAGACGTAACCTTGATATTCTACAAGAAGTACAGCAATCAAGATTGAGCATCAGATTAGATTTTATAGTACTGTTACTGATGTCATTGGTTATTCAATTAGCAGTTACCTTATTTGAAACGGTCTTTTCCGTATACGCTAAGGATGTCCTTACTTTTACTACTTCACAGATAGGCCTGGGCTTTATGCTTTGTGGTTTGATCATGGCGGCACTACAGCCCCTCTTTGCCAGTCTTGATGAGAAAAAATTGTCTATAAACACACAACTATTTATCGGCTTTGCAATAGCCTCATTAGCCATGTTCGCTTTTTCTTTCTGGACACACAACTTGTTTGTCTACGCTATGATCATCGTTTTTGCGGTAGGAGGAGCCATGGTTACGCCAAATCTTATCGCTATGATTTCTTTCATTGATAAAAATCATACCGGAGCTAATCTTTCGCTACAAACATCTGTTAATAGCATCGGTCAGGTACTGGGGCCTATTTTGGGTATTTGGTTGTACACCTTTGGCAAATCCTGGCCATACCCGATCATCGGAACAGTATTACTACTTGTAACCGTTCTGGTCGTCCCGAGGTTAAAATCAACAAGTAAAAAACGTCAATAATTGTCAACTGTAAATAGAATGGATATGAAAAAGATAAATGAATATTTAGGAGATCAGGCTGAATACCTGTTAAAGTACAGCTGCAAAACCTTTGAGAAAACAAGGCTTACCCTACCCGGACCGGATTATCTGGATCAGGTTTTTCTGAACACAAACAGAAATCCGCAGGTGCTTAATTCACTATCAAGATTGTATAATAGTGGTAACCTGGCAGGCACGGGCTACTTGTCAATTCTTCCGGTAGATCAGGGCATTGAACATTCCGCTGGGAGTGCTTTTGGCCCCAATCCGGACTACTTTGACCCGGAGAATATTGTCCAGCTTGGTTTGGAAGCAGGTTGTAACGGGGTAGCCTCTACCTTTGGCATATTAGGGCTTACCGCCCGAAAGTATGCGCATAAAATTCCCTACATCGTAAAAATCAACCATAATGAGCTGCTTACCTATCCCAACAAGCATGACCAGATCTTATTTGGAACCGTAAAGGATGCCTGGAACATGGGTGCTTGCGCCATTGGGGCTACCGTCTACTTTGGGTCGGCAGAGTCAAACCGGCAGATCCGTGAAATTTCAGAAGCCTTCGCTTATGCCCATGAATTAGGGATGGCCACTATCTTGTGGTGTTATACCCGAAATGAAGCCTTCAAAACCAAGGACAAGGATTACCATACAGCCGCTGACCTCACAGGCCAGGCCAACCATCTGGGAGTGACCATTCAGGCAGATATTATCAAACAAAAGCTGCCTGAAACAAATGGCGGTTTCAAGGCTTTGGATTTTGGTAAGACTTCTAAAGAAATGTATGAGAAGTATACTTCGGATCATCCCATTGATCTGTGCCGCTACCAGGTAGCCAACTGCTACATGGGCAAGATAGGTCTGATTAATTCGGGAGGGGCATCATCCGGTGATTCGGACTATGCTGAAGCGGTAAAAACGGCTGTGATCAATAAAAGGGCCGGAGGTATGGGATTGATTTCGGGAAGGAAAGCATTTCAACGACCCAGAAAGGAAGGCGTTGAACTGCTTAATTTGATCCAGCAGGTGTATCTGGACGATGAGATTACCATTGCTTAGATAATTTCTCGGTAAGGGTTGAACTTATTAGCTGCCTACTAATACTGCGACAGCTAGTTATTTTTCGTTTCATGGTGGGTCACAGCGTATTCTCCGCTACCCTTTATTTTTCGGAAGTAAGAAGGAGAAAGACCGGTCATTTCTTTAAATTGATTAGAAAGATGCTGAAGGCTGCTGAACCCTAAAATATACGCTATTTCGGTGAAGGTGAAACTGGTGCAAACCATAAGCTCTTTCGCCTTTTCCAACCGTTGGTGAATAATATATTTTTCCAAGGTCATGCCTTCAGCATACAGAAACAAAGACTTAATAGTCGCATAGGGCATATCCAGCTTTTCGGATATCAACTTGGAATATTTAGGACGCATTTCGTATACTCGATCCTGATCCAGCAATTCATTAAGTACCTGCTTTACCTTATTAGCTAAAGCAGTATTTCGGTCTTCCAACACCTGTAACCCTTTTTCGGCCAACACTTTTTCTACGATCTTGATAGAAACGCGATTAGGCACCCCAACCACCGTAACAGAACCCAGGCTAATGTCTCGTACTTCCAGTCCTAAATTGTTTATCAATTGCGTGACAACCTGGATACAGCGGTCGCAAACCATACCTTTTACTAGTATCGTTTTTTCTTTTTCCATACCCATTACTAGCTTTTAAATTAATTACAAAGTCGTCAAAATGTCTCAACTCTTTCTTACGATAGCACTTTATCCAATGATTTTCTTGGTGTTCCTTCTTGCTTCTTAAATTGGGAGGGTGTCATTCCAGTCTCTTTCTTAAACTGGGTAGAAAGATGAGCACTGTTACGATAGTTCATCCGCTCAGCGATTTGACCCATCGTGAGTTCATCGTAAGTCAATAATTCTTTCACCTTCTCCATGCGCTGAAGTATCAAATATCGCTCAATAGTAACTCCTTCCATCCTGGAAAAAAGCGCACTCACAGAACGATAATCCGTGCACAGCATCTGTTGAAGATAATGAGAAAAAGTAAGTTGGGCAGCCGCAGCGTTGCTTTCTTGCACAAACAAGATAATAGTACGTTTAATTTTTTCTATCTGCCAATCCTGTTCATTCCGTAGCAACTCAAATCCCCGATGTTGTAATCGTTGAGCAATAACATCTTCTTCAAGATTTTCTTCATTGATTACTTCCACCTCACCCAGCCTGATACTTCTGACAGATACTCCCAGATGTTCCAATTCGTCTCGTACTACCTGCTTGCAGCGATCACAGACCATATTCTTAACGAAAAAAATTCTGAACATACTTATCATATTTTAACTGCCAAATTCGATCTCCTCGTAGTCATCTAAAGGCTAATCGGCTTTTTTTTAGCCGATTAGCCTAAGGTAATTTAGCCTAAATACTGCTCACACGCTTTCTCACAGGCTCGGCAAGCTTGGGCGCACTCTTGACAATGTTGGGCTTCGTGTTGTTCGCACTCTTCGGCACATCGTTTACAGAAGTCAAGGCAGAATTCCACGGCCTGCTTGGCCGAATCGCTCCCTCGTGCCACAAAATTAAGCGCCACCAAACATGCATCGGCGCAATCGCGGTCCAATCGTATACAAGCTACCATTTTTTGAATTTCCTCTTCCGTAAGACATTGATCGGAACAGTACTGGCAAGCAGCCGCACAATCGGCAAGTTTCTGAATAAAGTCCTGGTGTTTTCTCATGATTAAAAAATTGTTAAGTGAAAAAAATAAAGTTATTACTCATTCAAACGCACTGCAATTTGTTAGGTTATTCCTTTTTTATGCGAATTTATGGATTGTTTGTATGATATTATCTATTCGGGTAGGTGCACAAAACACAGGAATCTTCTTGAACCAGGCATTTCCATGGTTTGGTCAGCAAAGGTCGCAGGAACAGGCAGTAGCCATGCTGACAAAAACCCCTTTGAAGCTTTTGAAGAGACCAAGATTAAGTTCTTTTTTGATGTTCGTTCCAAGTATTTTGATTTATGTGTACGGGAGGCGACTATTGATGTTGTCAGAGAGAATATTGTTCTCTAAGAGTCCTTCCGTTAGCTGGCAAGTATGAGATTGGAGGCTGCCACCGGGAGTGCTGTTGATCTGTTACGGGTAGAAATGAATCTCATCATTCCTGATACGTTGGCGACTATTGCACTTTCGGAGGGAAATATATCCTGCTGGACTCCATAGTTGTTCAGAACCCACTTCTTAGAGGGCTGGATTACAAGCTATTGGCCCTGGGTGCTGAAATAGATAAAATTGAATCAATTCAGGATATCAAGGTGAAAAGAGTTGCTTACGCGGATTTTAACAATGCACTCTATAGCGCTATCACAATGTTAGGCCCGACAGGCGAAACAATTTATTACCAATATTGCTATGGCCAGGGATAACAAAGGGCCTATTGGCTGAGCGTAGGGGAGGATATTTAAAACCCTTATTTCGGTGATTAAGTGAGTGGTGGTGAATCCCCGGTCCCTGGCCTCCATATCGGGGATCACAATCAGGTTATCTAATAAAAGAATAAGGTGATGAAAGCGTATTGCAGGGTGGACGATGCTTCCAAGCCTTCTAAGACAAGGAAGTGGGTAACTCGGGGGTGCTGGTTAATCCTTTTGTTAGTAGTAGTGGGGCTTGCCATAGCCGATGCAATGAGTTAATAAAAAGGTATCTTGATTTCTTAAATTATAATCCAAATACCGTAAATATTCAAGAGGCTATTCACGTTTTGATTTATCAAAGAATACTTAAACATCAACATAATGAAAAGTAAATTCAGCATGTTAAGTGTAGCTGTGATGATCCTTGTTGTAATGGGCTGCTCAGTAGTCAGGCCCGGTACTCACGCCATGAAATGGAAGCCGTATGGAAAAGGCCTTCAAACGCAGAAGGTCTATAAAGACGGAGTGGTATGGCATATGCCGTGGAATGGTGTAGTGCGATACAGCGTTCAGTGGCAGACGTACACCGAAGATGTCGCTGTTCTCACCCAGGATGAACTTCATATCCCAGTCACTGTCTCCGTTACTTTAAGACCAATTGAGGCCGAGCTGGCACAACTTGAATTAGAAGTCGGTCAGGACTACTACAAGAATGTAGTCAGGCCGGAATTTGTGAGCCTTACAAGAAATATTTTCGCAGGTTACGAGTACAAAATAGTATCCCCTAAAAGTCCAGAGCTCGAAAAGGAAATTTTCCAGCAGCTGGTCACCAAAATAGAAGGAAAACACCTGGAGATCGATAATGTAACGATCGACCATATTAAATATCCTCAGGTTGTCACTTCAGCTGTAGACAGAAAATTAGCCGTAGAGCAAGATATACAGCAAAAAGACTATGAGATAAAAATTGCGGAGAAACAGGCAGAGATCCAGCGCATTCTAGCAAAAGGCCAGCGAGATGCCCAGCAAATCATTGAGGCCGGGCTTACCCAAAAGTACCTTCAATATAAAGCACTGGAAGTACAGGATAAGCTTACCACCAGCCCTAACACCAAGTTTTTCTTTATCCCGATGGGCGAAGATGGTTTGCCAGTGATCGTTGATACCGGAGGTGATGGAAACCAAAATCAATAAAACACTTCTAACGATGAAGGCGACAAAAATTATAACAATAGTATTGTTAGGATGGGTCACTGGCCTTTATTCCTGCGATCATGACGATTGCACGAGCGGACTTCCCTGAGCAGATTTAGCGTTACTCAACAGCCTGAGGGAAGCCTATGCTGGTGTAGTCAATGAGCAGGAAGGCTTCAAAATATCCGTCCAACAGGGCAATGCGGAGCGTATTCATTGGTACGACTCACTATTTCACCATTTTCAAAACCTTTATGAAGAGCATCATGGAAACTATTCGCACGAAAATGGACATGATGACTATCATTACGATGCTGATGGGATGCGTATGGGTTCAAATGGGAAGAACGTGAACGATGAGTAGGAAGGACATCATGCCGAAGGTCACAAGTTAATGGATGGCTTGATGAACGAGCATGAAACCATCTCTTTAGAATATTCAAAATCCTGGCTAAGGGATGCTGTCACGTAGGGAGAGAAAGAGCGCGTGTGACAGCCCCCTTAGTACAGGTCCAAACAGACCTATTATGAAGCAAACAAAACGTTCAAAACAACTAGGAAAGAAAGCCCGACTCGATAAAGAATCTATAATAGTGCTATCCTTCTTTGGATCCAGGGAAGTTGTAGAAATCGAAAATCTTGAGAGGATAGCGCTAGAACTTAGAAATAAGCGGGAGAGGGTTATCAACCATTTATAGCAAATCATTCAAATAGATGACAAAAATCAGTTTATTTCTCAAAATATATCTCGTTCTTTGTTGTACCCCAAGGAGAGTGTAATATTATCATGTTCATAAAGAAATTACATAACAACCGACAGAAACTAGCCACCTACGTGCTGGCTGTTTTTTCTGTTGTCTTTGCCTGTGATTTTTTATGTGACTTTGGGGTCATAAACAAAGCGCCTGCCCACCGGATCAATGGATCTCATGATCATGAAGTGGCCATTGATGAACACCATCGTAACCATCACTCCTATGAGCATGGTGTTCATTTGCCATCGAACGAGGCACATGATCATGAGAAAGCTTCCGATGAAGACTGCTGCCAAGAAGAGACCAGTCAATTTTACGCTAGCCTGGTAAAGCATGAGTTGCCCGTATTTGACTTAGACAAGATTGTGGTAACTCTGGACCTGCCTTGGAGCCTCACCTACCCTACATACCGTACACATTTAGAACCCGACCCATCTACACTGAAGAATGCGCTTTCACCACCTCTAACGGGATTATATGCGCGCATTCTTTTCCAATCATTCCTCTGTTAGTCCGGCAATATTGATTTCTGTGGGCAACTTCTCATGGGTGCTTGCCCGAATTTTTTCTTTCACGAAAAACAATATTGTAATGAAAACTATCACCATACAAATAAAGAACATGGTATGCCCCCGATGCATCCATGTAGTAAAACAGATCCTATCGGACCTTGATATCAAGTACATAGAAGTCAAATTAGGCTGTGCAATCATTGCGGCAGACCAGACATTTGATATGGATACTGTCAACCAAAAATTAGAACTACTGGATTTAGGATTAGTTAAAGATCAAAATGAAGTTTTGGTCACTGAAATAAACAAGGCCATTCACGATTACTTGGAAGATGTAAGTCTTTTGAGCCATAAACGCAAGCTATCCGAATACATCGCACAAGAGCTTGGCCGCAATTACCATCAGCTCAGCAAGACTTACAGCCAATACAATGGAGAGACCATAGAGCAATACTTTATTAAGCTGCGAACCGATAAAGTCAAGGAGTTTATAAAGCAGGGTAAGTTCAATCTCAGCCAGATAGCGGTGAATGTAGGCTACAGTAGCATCCACTACCTATCCGGTCAGTTCAAAAAGTATACAGGTATATCGCTGTCTCAATACAAAAAGGAATGGGAGGCCTCTTTGTCAAATTCCGGTAGTGGCAAAGAGCCATTCGTTAAAAAACATGCGATGAAGGGTTGTGACTGTGGTTGTAAAGATTGCGACTGTGGCAGAAAAAATGGAGCTTCTGGCAATATAGAAACGCCCCATGGACTATCCTCAAGAAATGACCAAAAGGGCATTGCGATGGCTCCCTGGCTGATTTCAGTGGGAAATTTCAGTAAGTATAGAGTTCATATTTCTGTATAGCTAATAGGAAAAACGTTCAGTTGACAAGAAAGGAATTCAATTCGTTGAAGGGATATTGCTTGTCTGATAAACAAACAATCGCATATAGCCAGCGAAACCTTGGTGCCTGGGACATGGACACCTTGAGCGGTACAAAGGGGTGTTAGGATGATGGCAATTAGTTCCGGATGAACAATACATTTCCTACTTAGCGTGGCAGCTAGTGAGAAAAAAATGCAATTATGGACGGGGATTTCAATATTGATACAATACTCATTCATCCTCTTTCTTACCTGGATTGCGCTTCATGTATTACCCCCTTCATTGCAAAGGGCACTTTCCCCCGGATCATTTTTCCCTAGGGAATGAAAAGAAAGCACTTAGTAGAATCTCTTAAAACGAATCCGGAATTTGGTAAACAGAAGTCGGGCAACAAAGCCTAAGATTGCATAAAATCTTATTTCAGACACTCAACTTTCAACTGTATTATTTATGCGCTCCCAAAAATATTTACCGGCTTGCCTGGTACAGGTAGTTTTTATTTTAGTTGCCCATCACCCTGTAAAAGGGCAAGAATACTACACCAGTTCCACCGGAAGAGCTAATATTCATTTTATCGTTTCCGGAAAACTAACATCGGCCTCTACCGATAAAGTGGAGATCATATACGATAAAAAGAAAGAAACCGTTTGGATCAGTTTCGCGGTTCGGTCATTTGTTACAGAAAATAAAAAGCTAACCAAAAAACTCTTTAAGAAAAACAAAGCCAAGTTTGTAATAAGGGGCAATGTATCCGAAACGAACACCCAACATGCTGGGATTGACTATCTCCAGTTTGCTTTCATTGGCAGAATATTTAACAACAGTTTTGGAGGGCATGTGGGGGCAGCAGGCCGCTTTGATTTTTCGCCGGCAAATAGAGCTAAAGGCTATGAATTTACTCTATCCACCGGTGTAGAACCCAAGTGGTTTGGTGAACAATTCGATGAAATGGTTGGGTATACTATAGTGAATATTGACATCATTACCACTCCGCTCAACCCTATTATTAAACAAGAAGAGACTTCGCTTCCCCTTGACTTAAATTATTGCTCCAAAATAGGGTAAAAATCACTTAAAATATCATAACTACTCAACCCTGACCTGCTCGTACCTTTAGCTGTGATGTCAGCGTTATATCAAGCTGACAAAATTATGTGCTGATATGAAATACTTTCTAAGAATAACTTTATGACTTCTATTTACCAATACGGCATTCTAACAAGTCCGTTTTCATCCGGGAAAAAGCACTATAACGCTTGAGGGAACATCCTCATTACATGATTGGGAATCCACTGTCATCATGGAGCAAATGAGTGTAGAGCTGCACGTGGAGGCGAAAGATCTACTGTTGCTCGGGCATCTAAGGCTCACTATCCCCGCCAGATCATGGAGTTAGCCGAATAACCGTTAAAAATTTCGGCGAAAACTGTAAACTCCACCAGGACGTAATGGGTTGATGCTATCTGCTTGTCTACCCTAAACATTGTTCTCTGACCTACCTTTTCAAATTCTACGTTGTTTTTTGAAGTAATTCCGTAACCGTAATTTCCCACTGAGGATCAAGCTGATGGTCTTCTTCATCTCTTACCACCCCTTTCAGCTTGATCCTACCCCGTTTCAAAGAAGAGATAATATGGTGATCAGTATCAGTAGCTACCCGGAAAACTTCATCGTCTACGTTGATTTGCCAGTCGTTTTCCTTTCGGAGTAGTTCTCCTTGTAAAACTACTTCCGCCTTCCGGGCAGAAAACCCATTGCTTTTTACTACTTCCTGGATCTGTTGAAGGGTGAGCGTATTCTCTGAGGCCAGATTAATATAAGCCTTCCCCTCGTTTAGGCTGACCTGTACTTTTTCCAGGCCGTCCATCTTTTTCAGTCCTCGCTCCAAGCCATAGGCACAGGGGGCACAATCCATACCAAATACTTCCTGCTCTACTTGGATCAACTGAGCCATGGCTCCGTGCATGCTAAAAGTTATTACCAATGCTAGTATTCCTATTTGTTTCATTGCTAAAAGATTTTATCGTTTTTATAACCAGTAACTTATATTCATGGACAGTCTATATTCTTCCTTAGAAGAGTTTTGAGGCACTTCCTGGTAAACCGGAAGCAAAGCTCCGAAAGAGACTCCCCAGGCTCCGTACAATCCTAAAAAGGAAGGTCCTATCAGTACTTTCTTTCCTCTGGAATTCATGAGGTTGATCTGCCCTTCCACTTTATTATTACCAGGAAACTCAGCCAGAGACTCTACAAACATACGCCAATCGGGCTTGGGATAATCTCCCATAAAAATAGCGGGCCGATAACCCACCACCAGGCTAGCATACAGTAAGTCACCCAACTGTTCACGATCTTTATTAAAATAGTATTGATATCCTCCTCCCATCCAGGCATACCACTTACGTGAAGCATAGCCGGTAGAAATGGCGGCATGCAGCGAGTGGCTTACGTTGACACCTCCCCGGCTTTCTTCGGTGGGAGAAGAAACCCCGAGTATGGCAGTAGCTTCAAACCTTTTCCCTACGTCAAAGGCATTAGAAAAAAACCGATACCACACCGAAGCTTCAATATCGCCATTGGCTGGCATATTACTGTTTCCACGGGTTCTGGGTGGGGCTTCCAAACGATCAATCATGGTAGGGGTCGTTACGTTGTGTTGTAGATCCTCACTGAGTCCATACGACCAGATATACCGAAGCATCAAGGACTGTTCATCCTCCGTGCCAATACTCATTACAGCGGCATTAAAATCCACTCCCCCTTTGGCCAACGTGGGAGTCTGTAAACCAAAGAGCGGGCCGTGACCTTGCGCCTTGCTGCTACTAATTCCCATAACAACCAAGGCAATAACTATGAAATATGTACGTAAGATATTCATAGGTTTAGCCATTGTTGAATAGGTAGCAATAGATAGGCGGAGAACAGACCCACTAGGTACAGTCCAAAAGAAATCCACAGGATGACCTTGCTCCATCGAGCAGCCGTATCGCAGGCTGTTTCATTGCCATACGCATCAATTTTGCATGCCTGGCTTCTTTTTCTTCCGTAAAACAGCCAGAAGTTGAATCCGATCAAAATACCCGCTCCCAAAAAAGTCCATTCTTTGTATTTACTCAAGGCAATGAGAGCCGGAAAATCCGACACCATTCCCGCTACTACTGCCCCCATACCTACAGCCACCAATAAGGATGGCAAGGCACAGCAGAGTAAGGTAGACACCGATGTAAACAGGGAGGCAATACTTACCAAATCTTGTTTTACATTTTTTACTACTTCCATGATGTAAGTCCTAGATTACGCAGCCCTGGCCGCACAGCTATCGGCACACTGATTACACGTGGCAGCACATTGCTTACAAACCTGGCTATCAAATTGGCTGCATTCCTTCGCGCAGGCCCGGCACAGCTCAGCACAAATGGCACACACCCGGCTGGTATATTCCGACTGAGAGGCGAGCATTTGTGAGCAGGCCGTACAAAGGACTATGCAGTCCAGGCACAACTGGTGGCATTTCTTCATATCCGGTTCTCCCAGATGTTGATCCAGGCAAATTCGGGCTGCCGTGATACAGGCCTGGCAATGATCAATGCACTGCTGTAGTTCATTAGTTAGTGGTTTCATATTTTTTTCTATGTATAGGGTTATCCTGCCGGCACGGTAGCAGGGAAACAATTATTAAGTAAGCCGTGCCTTGCTTTTCATGATCCCTGGCCTACGCCCGCTTTCATGAGTTCTTCTTGGGATATGCCTTGATCTTGGCAGCAGTTCAGTAGCTTGCCATTGACGGCGATGGCCGGAACTCTTTTGATCTGGTATTCTTCCAGTTTGCTCAGACAGGTTTTGTCGTCACATTGCTTTACCAGATCATAGATTATTATGTCACATTGGGCACAAGCCAGATCTTTAACCGTTTTTACCATCGGATCACACACTGGGCAATTGGCCGTGAATATTTCTACTTGACGTTTCATTGTTACCTCCTTTTTTGTTCTTGAATCATAATTTTTAGTCCTTTCCGGAAAGAACAAGTCAAAGGTAGGTACACAGGTAGGGTGGTCTGCAAGAGAAAATCTCACAAAAATGAATTTATTTTTCGGGCGGTGAGAAAAGTGAGAATGGGTAGTATGGTGATAGCCAAAAAAGGCGATAAACCGATTCGGATCAATGGTATTGAAGGCATCTGATTGCTGAAAATAAACCCAATACGAGATGGTTAAAAGTAGAGCTACATTACTTTTCTCGGTCATTACTCACGTCTATTCTCCGTTTCAGTTCAGAAATCTCCTTCATTTTAGCCGTGAGGCTATCCAGCTCCAGTTTGGGAAACTGCTGCCGGATAAATTCTATGCGTTCTTCATTACCGCAATTGCCAGGGCAGGCTGCTACGGTTTCCGAAATCTTGATGGCTAATGCTTTGCGATACGCCTCATCCAGTAACAGGAAGTGGGCTTTATCCAATCCCCGCTGAGCCGCCTTGAACTGGGTAAGAATTTTTTCCGGATCTTGATCCTCGTCTAGCATGTTTATTAACCCATCAATTTGGCCTTTGATGCTTTGCAGACGAGTTTTGATATCTTTGGTTAAGTCTTTCGGTATCATGTCCGTCCATTTTTTGTGAAGCTACTTTCGAAAGGGGGTGGTCTCCAAAATAAAAACTGTTTATTAAAAATAACTGGAAATTCCTAGCTGAAAGCCGGCCGTTCTTACGCTGGGATTACCCAGTAGATCCGTTTCCCACGTATAGCGATAATTAGCCCTGATGACCGTCTGGGAAGATGGCCGGAAGCTGATGGCCGGTACAATAGCCTGGATATCATCATGGGTCTTGCCCCCGCTTTCCGCGAAAGTGCCTACATTATAATCTACGTGCTCCAGGCGCAGGGCAAGCTGTACGGAAGCCTTATCCCAACCGAGTATCTTTTTCCTGAACACCGTATACACCAAGTCTACAAAACCTCCCTGCTGGCGACTGCCAAACTGCTGAGAGTAGGTGGCCGGTATATCCACAAAGGCCCACACCCATTCCCCGGTGATTGTAAGCGGCTCTATCACAGAAGAGGTAACATCAATGGCTACTACGTTCAGGGAGCGTTTTTCATCCAGTACCAGCCCATCTTCCTCGTACTTATTGTAAACATCTCCCATCCAGGAAACGCCAATTTCTCCGAGCTGGCGATGCCGAAGGGCTGTTTTCAACGTGATCAGCGGGATGGCATTAAAGTTTTCTTCAAAGCGATCGGCATTTTGTTTGGTGGCAGGCAACCAAGTACGCCCCATATCATTGGCTACAATCTTTTCGTTAAAGCCATTAGTTACGTAGGCTTCGTACGCCCATACCCATTGGTGCTGATAACTCTTACCGTGCAAGCCAAAGCCTACGTTGCTAAAGGTAGCCGGAATAATGGTAGTGGCCGAAATGGGTCGTTCAACAAACTCCCATCGGGGGCCGTCGTGGTTTTGGTTGAAGGCTCCGATAGGATTCATGATAATGCCTCCCCGCACGTTCAGCAAAGGATGGAACTCAAAGTCTACGGCGGCAAACTCAATATTGATCTCCTTGGTGCCTTCTTCAAATTCAATCTCCGACAGAAACTTGATTCGCTGTTTAATGGTAGAAGAGAAAAACAAGGTTATTCGGGGTATTTGAAAGGATAACCCCTCCGTAATGCCTTCGGTGACAAAATACTCTCCGTGGGCTTCAAGGTACCCTCCGATGGCTACCGGAAAGCTTTCTTCCGTAAGAAAGGGGCGGTTGTATACAGCATCCATATTGAGCCGAAGGTCGGTTGAATCCGGGAGGTGAGGTGGTTCTTCTTGCGCTAAAGCCAGTGACCTTCCCAAGAGGCTGATCATGATAACCCCGGATTTCAACGCTTTATAAGTAGATGTAGATGTTTTCATGGTCGGTAGTAATAGCTAATGTTTTCAGATTGGATTCCGCTGGTCCGTTAATGACCTGGCCTTGGGCATCGAATTCGCTGCCGTGGCAGGGACAAGCCAGATAATCCGGTCGGGCATTTAGTTCACAGCCCTTATGGGTACATTTCATCCATAGGGCTCGGTAGGCTTGCTGGGCTGCTCCGTACACCGCAATGGGAAAAGCCAGGGAAGGAGTCCTGACAAGTACTACATCTCGGATGCGTTCTTCGTCTTTTTTGATCTCGATAAATTCATTTTTTGATACGATCAGCTTGTCGTCCTGGACAGTGGCGCTCACGCTATGGGCCGTGCTGCACCCCGCCAGCATAGATGCCCCGGTGAAGGTTAGGCAGGAGCCTCCGACTACTTTTAAAAAAAGTTTTCTATTCATGCGTTAAAGCGAGGTTAAAAACCGGATAAGTTTCTGCTGATCGGTAGCGTTGAGTTGCTGGAAGTTATCCCGGCTCGATGCTGCTTCGCCGCCGTGCATTAAGATGGCTTCTTCAATGCTTCGGGCGCGCCCGTCGTGCATCAGGAAAAATTCTCCACCCTGAGAGTTGGGAGCGAGGCCCAAGCCCCACAAGGGAGGGGTTCGCCATTCGCTGGTCTGGGCCGAGCCTTCGGTGGCTCCGTCGTCCAGTTCCGGCCCCATATCGTGCAGCAACAGATCGGTATAGGGATAAAAGGTTTGGTCAGATAAGGCAGCAATATCCGAGAAAGGAGTTGTCCAGGCTGGTACATGACAGGAACCGCATTGAAGATCAGTGAAAAGCTCCTTTCCCTGGACCACAGCTTCGTCTTTTGGATTTCGTTGAATAGGAGCTTTTAAAGTTCTGAGGTAAAAAACTACATCCCTTACGGTTTGATCCGTTACTTCCGGGTCGATGGTCAAGCCGGTAGCAACGTCTATGGGCTCAAAAGTAGAGGTTACCCCCATATCTTGATTGTAGGCGGTAACAGTTTGTTGCAACAGATCGATGGTAGCGGCTTTTTTACCAAATCGGCCGATAAACCGCCCGTTCATCGGTTGATGAAATGGTTGGGGAACGAAGTAGTTGGGGGGAATAAGGTAGTTGGGCACCCCCGAAATTCCGTCTCCGTCCGAATCATCGGGGTCGGCGTTGGCTAAAATCTGTTCGTCGGTTAAGGCCGCCAAAAGCCCTAGCCCAGTGACGGCGGGGGGGGTAAACTTCATCGAAGGAACGCCATCCGGAACTTGCTCCGGTTCATGCCCTAAAATGGCACGGTGTTGCAGTTGCGGACCGCCAATGGACCGGTCGTTCGCCGTATTAGTCTGGGTTTGCCCGAAGCGGGGTAAGGTGGTAAAGGGATGCCCTTTCCCGTCTCCGGCGTGGCAACTACCGCAGGATGTGGCCACGAAGATAGGCCCCAAACCGCTTTCAGGAGTAAAAATCTCGTCATTAAAGGCAATGTCACCGGCCAGGAATCTTTGTTGCTGCTCGTGGGTAAGTTCTGCCATGGGTCCATCCAGGATTTCATCTTCTGCAGGAGCTTCCGGAAACAGTTCCTCGCAGGCGATAAAGCTCAAAGCAGAACCCACTAATATCAAGGATAATAACACTTTTCTGCCCATCATGATTAGTAGTTTTAGTACTAAGTAAATATTTATAATATAAATCTAAATAAAATTTTAGATTTGTCTAAATTACTTTGATTATTTATCCGGAAACCTATATAGAATAAAGATCGGGGTAAGAATGATTAGATATTGCGGTTCAGAATTGTTACGATTACCGCTGGATGGATAACTCTTGAGTGCAGAACAGCAACATGAAAACGAGGTGTACAAACCGTATCATTTCCAGCCGGAGCTTTTTCCTCCATCATGAACGGGGGCGAGCTATTAGCCCGTAAAGTAGCACACTCAACTTAGGGTTGTGATACCCGTCCCCACGCTTCGTATACGCAACAATATGGTCTGGTCAGCATAGTGTCTTCTTCTTGATGCCCGCATCGGACTAAAGCGTCCTGAGCAATGGTTGGAATGGATGGTAGAAACCGGAAGATGGCTTAATAAACCCTCAGGTGTGAGTCGGGAATACGAGTATTTTCATTCTTGGAAGCCTGTTCTAAGTTATATGAAAATCCCGGAATATCATGATCTATACCTGGGTGCGGCTTATCATGTGTAGACGAATAAACCCTTATAATTAAATGGCTAGTAGAATTAATATTACATATCCACTGCTATTAGCCAAATAGCTGGCAGAGTCAAACGTTACATTCTGTTACTAATATCCATATCTACTTTTCTCACAACCACTTACTTACTTTATCTTTATAACTAAGATACTACTGTCCAAATGCTTCTTCGAATGCCCTTTCTTCGTATTGCACCCGGACGAAAATAGTAATCATACCAGCTACCAAAACGATCAGGGTAACCACACTCGGAATACTCAAGAACAGACCGATGAACGTGATGATCTGTCCAATAGATAAAGGATTTCTTGATATTGAGTATACGCCTTGAGTGAGTAGCACTAGCCCATATTGTTTGGGTTGTGAGTGGCTGATCCTGCGCTGATTTTGGGCCAACAGAATAATGAAAAAGGCTACTGACATAATCCCAATAGCAACCCAGCTTAGCGTATGAGTTTTGATAGGTTCGAAAGGAATAAAATACTGATGATATAGATTCGGATATAACGAAAAACCTACTACCACCAGAAAAGCCAGTACCCAAACCAGATTATTGACGTGTACTATCTTCTGTAGCTTATCAGGACTTTTTCGTTGCTTGGTCGATGACATCAAAAAAGCAAACAGGAAATACAGTAAGAAAAAAACCGGAAGAAATATTCTCAAATGTTCCATGCTATCGGCTTTGATGTTTAGGTTTAGTTAAGATCAGGATAACAACTCCTGCCACGGCGGCGATCAGTGAGGCAATCAGAATGCTGATTTTAGCCACTTGAATAAATTTGTCATCGGAAAAAGCCAGATTCGTGATAAATAGTGACATGGTAAACCCAATTCCGGCAATCATGCCCATTCCGATAATATGTCCCCATCGGAGTGAACTATGCAGCTCTGAAATGCCCAGCTTCTTTCCTAAATAGGCAAACAGGCTGATGCCCGTTACTTTACCAATCGCTAGCCCTAAAAGGATCCCTAACCCTAGCGAACCGGAAACGATGTCCTGCAAACCAAGGTCAAGCTTTACCCCGGCATTGGCAATGGCAAAAACCGGAATGATAAAAAAGGCATTGAATCCGGTCAGGGCATTTTCCAGTCTCAACAAGGGTGGTCCGGAACGTTTGGTGTCTTTCCGGATAGATTTAAAAATTTCTCTCTGCTCTTCATCTTCCAGCGGATCGAAGTGATCAATACCCGTATGCTCCAGTGCTCTTACGTTTTCCTCGGTTTTTTCTTTGAATATCTTGCTGTCCATCTTCGGCTTCACCGGAATAGTAATGGCAAACAATACCCCGGCAATGGTAGGGTGAATGCCTGAATCAAGAAAGAAAAACCAGAGGACAAGCCCTCCCAAGACAAACCATACCAGTCGTTTAACACCTATCTGATTGAGTGTCAGTAACAGTAAAAAGGTTCCCCCTCCCAGTCCCAGGAAGAGCCAGTTGATTTCGTCGCTATAGAAAAGGGCAATGATCAGAATTGCTCCGATATCATCGGCGATGGCCAGGGCAATAAGAAAGATCTTCAACTGAAGGGGTACCCGTTTTCCTAATAACCCGATGATACCCAGTGAATAGGCAATATCGGTAGCCATCGGAATGCCCCATCCGTTTATACTTTCGCTCCCCGCATTCAGGCTCACAAAAATCAGGGCCGGTACTACCATACCTCCTATTGCTCCCAGCAACGGCATGGATGCTTTTCGGAAGGAAGACAGTTCACCCACCATAATCTCTCGTTTGAGTTCCAGACCCGCCACCAAAAAGAAGATGACCATAAGTCCGTCGTTGATCCACTCTTCTACGCTGAGTCCAAACTCGAAATGCTCGGAAAACTCAAACACAAACTCATCTTCTAAATAGTGATGATAGAGGTCAGCCCATTGGGAGTTAGCCAAGATCAAGGCCAGGATCGTCGCGGCAATCAACAGCAGACCACCGGTGGTTTCCCGGTCTAGGAAATTACGGGCGGTTTGCCGGACGTAATTGAAGGTAGACTGATTGTTTACTGACTGATCCATGCTTTGGCTTTTTCCTTTTCCGGTAAGGTGAAATATTGAATGTCCGCCTGGGTGAAGGGTTTCATCAACTGTGTGATCCAATCCTGCCACTTTTTTTCACCGACCATTGCGATTTTTTCATAATCATCGGCATGAGACAAATCCATTTTGATGTCTTCCCAGAACGCTTTGAGTTCGTAGCCGGTGAAGTTTTCCATTTCAAAGTACCATCGAACTTTCAGCCCCCGGTTAATGATATTATGAATGAGTGGGTGTATTTTTTGCACATCTTGTTCGTTCAAACTACCTTCGGCTTGGGTAGCAATAATGTTATCCTTCGTAAATCCTAATATCTGTAGCATGATAATCTATTGATTTAGTTATAAATTTCTTTTTTCCAGTTCTGCCTTTATAATCCCCCGTTCCAGGGCTTCCTGTTTAGAGCACTTTCCGTTGCGGTAGAATTCTTCGGCATATTTTACCGCCGCCTTCCTGATTTTTTCGTCCAGCACCTCGAGGCGTTGCCGACTGTCATCAAATAGTTTGTTCTTCATCGTTTTTAGATAATTTGTAGTACAAAGGTCAGCATAACTATAATGTATAAGACATAAGCCGCGTCGAAGGCAAAAATCTGCCATCGACGAAAGCCATTGGCGTTGCTCTGACGTATGAATACGGAATAGAGCAAAGGCATTAATCCAACAAAGGCCAGATTAACCCAATAGAGGCGAAAATCCTGAATAGGGGTATTGACCAAGGCCAGGGGGAAAAATGCAACCGTCATCGTAACCGCATTGTCGGCAATCACGCTAGTAGTACCGGCGGTTACTTCTCCGCCTTTCACTACGCTCCAGGTCTTAAAAATTTCGGGGGCGGTGGTCATAATACCGGTAATAAACAAGCCACCGACGATTTCGGAAATTTCCAATGCTGCTACTATGTTTTCGGTAGCCTTCACAATGAAAAATGCTCCTGCGGCGATTGCTAATGCTCCGGCCACCGAGAGTATAATTTTCTTCTTATTCCATTCCACTTTTTCACCTTCCTTACGCCCTTTTATGATGGCATGGCTAAGAAAAGCGGCGTAAGCTCCCAACATAATCCAGCCATCTACCGGCTGTAGTCCCCGCCAGGCCTGGGGTAGCGTCAGTAATGCTACCAGGGCAATAATACCGAGATACGGCAGAGACAGGACACCGACTGACCTTTTATTCAGAGCCAGAAAATTTTCCTGCAAGTGCTGCTCATGTTGCTGATTGTCTTTGAAAGATTTACGGGAGGCGAAGTACGCAATGGTAATCATCAACGGAATGGAAATAATATTGGAACCCAGCAGGTTGCCTAAGCCAATATCGGATACGCCCCGGGCCGCACTGGTAATGTTGATAGCCACCTCAGGGCTGGCGGTCACTATAGCCAAAAAAGCTGCCCCGGCCGAAGCGGTAAGGCCCCACTGTTTTCGTAACATTTTCAGGGGCGTCAGCAGTTGATCTGCGCCCCAGTGAGCAGCCCAGGCCGCTATTACCAATACCCCAACCCATAACCATGTATTCATTATTTTACTATTTTAGTCGTCTAAAAATTTTTTTATCTGGATAACTTCAAAATCCTCACCGCCCCCCGCATAACGAAGGCAAAGACAATCCCGCCGATCACTAAGTCCGGCCATTTGCTGTTGAGAAAGTAGACCAGCACCCCCGCTAGAATGACCCCGCCGTTGACGATAATATCATTGGAGGTAAAAATGGCACTGGCTTGCATGTGGGCTTCGTTGCTTTTGGCTCGGTTAATCAGCCAGAGGGAAACCAGGTTTCCGGCCAGGGCCAGGAGCGAAACAATGATCATCCACTGAAAGAGCGGAGTGTCGCTACCGCTAAAAAACCTTCTGAGTACTTCACCGAATCCTAATAAGGCCAGTCCCATCTGAAAATAGCCACTGAGACCGGCTACTTTCTTCTTCCGGGCGGTGGCTGCTCCTACGGCAAACAGACTGAGGCCGTACACGATAGAATCGGCCAGCATATCCAGCGAGTCAGCAATGAGGCCCATCGATTCGGCTATCCATCCGGTGGTCATTTCCAGGACGAAGAACCCAAAGTTGATACCCAAGACCCACCATAGAATCTTCCGTTGGTGAGCATCTTCTGTAGCTAAAGGCAACTCGGCTTCATCTTCGGTATTTTCCAACCGGTCGTTAAGTTTGAGTTCACTGATGGCCTGATGGATTTTTTCCAATCCATCCTTATGATATATCTCCAGTTTACGATTGGGAATGTCAAAAGAAAGCTGCTTTACCTCTTTATAAGGTTCCAGCTTCATACGAATCATTTGTTCCTCGGATGGGCAGTCCATTTTGCTGATATGGAAGGTGGATTTCTTCAAAATATTTATTTAGTTAATTATCGCAGCCTGCTATTCTGTTAGATTCTTTGTTTCTTCATCTAACTTACCTTCAAACTTGGGCACGGGTCTATTTTTCTTTTCCTCTTCTGTTTCTACTACACCATTTTCTCTGATGTCGTTGATCAACCATTGCATCTCCATAATCTCCCTGCGTTGGGCTTTAATAATTTCGTCAGCGAGTTTCCTTACCCTTACATCCTTTATTTGAGCACGCTCACTAGTCAAAATAGCAATTGAATGGTGTGGGATCATGCCTTCCATGTAGTCAACACCCGTGACGGTGACCTGACTTCTCACCAATCCTATACCACCGGCAATCAATACGATACCCAAGCCGATGATTGCTAGGTTTGCCCCTTTGTTCTTATACATATTGAGCATATACAGCAGCATGATGATAATCATGGAACCGGCCATGATCAGGGTCATGAAAAACCTGGTTTCGCTATACCAGAAATGATCAATAATCTGGTAAGAATGGGTGTACATCAAAAAGAACATGGCCACCATTGCGGTGGCAATCATTGCGAAGAATTTACCGTAATTGTTGCCGTTTTTGTGTTGGTTTTCCATCTTTTTGAAGTTTTTATAATTTAATTGTTTTAGATTGTATGGGTTGGCCAAAATCTTATTGCGATACCTATTTCTTTTAGTTTACCAATAATTCACAACGCAATGAACTTTTCCATGCCTACTTCTTATAAGCCAACAAACGCAAAGCATTAAACACCACTACCAGCGTAGAGCCTTCATGAATCAGCACGGCAATACCAATATTGGCCAGTCCGAAAATGGTTGAAGGGATGAGCAAGGCGACGATTCCCAGGCTCATCCATAGGTTTTGTTTAATAATTCCCTTGGCTCTTCGGCTCAGGCCAATGGCAAAGGGCAAAGTTTCCAGCTTGTCAGCCATCAGGGCAATGTCAGCGGTTTCCAGAGCCACGTCCGAACCCGCTGCTCCCATCGCAATACCTACGGTACTGTTGGCCATCGCCGGGGCATCGTTTACCCCGTCGCCGACCATCGCTACTTTGGATTCTTTTTCCTTTAATTCTTGGATGGCATCCACTTTCTCTTCCGGTAGCAGACTTCCCCAGGCATCGGTTAGCCCAATTTCCTTAGCTACCGCATCGGCGACTTTTTGGTTATCCCCCGTAAGCATGATCATTCGTTTGATGCCAATTTTCTTCAGTTGATCCAGCGTATTTTTGGCTTCCTCACGGGGAGTGTCCATCAACGCGATGATGCCTATGTACTCATCATTTTTGCGTACCAGCATGGTCGTATTACCGCCCGATTCTAGCGACTTCACCCTTTCTTCAATTTCCTGGGAAGGCGGGTTATCATCCAGTGCTTTGTATAGGTCGAGGTTGCCCATGTATACTTTATCGCTGCCCAGCGAAGCCTTGATCCCTTTTCCTAACACTGCTTCCAGATCAGTAGCATCCGGAATATCAACCCCGGATAGTCGTTCTTTCCCATCCCGCACCACAGCCTTAGCCAATGGGTGGTCGCTGAGGTTTTCTACGGCTACTGCTATTTTCAATAGTTCGTCCTCGCTTACGTCACCTAAAGCAATTACATCGGTGAGCTTGGGCTTACCTTCTGTTAGTGTTCCGGTTTTATCAAAAGCCAGGGCAGTCAATACTCCCAAATCTTCCAACGGACGCCCACCTTTGATCAGCACCCCGCTTTTGGCTGCTCTGGCCACACCACTCAATACGGCACTCGGGGTGGCTATGGCCAAAGCACAAGGGCTGGCTGCCACCAATACGGCCATTGCCCGGTAGAAGCTTTCGCTAAAGGTTTCGTCCAGTACCAAAAAGGCGAAATTGAGTATTACCACCAAGATTAAAACAGAAGGCACAAAATACTTCTCAAATTTGTCGGTGAGCCGCTGCGTAGGTGATTTCTGGGTCTGGGCTTCGTTGACCAGTTTGACCAGCCGCGATAGCGTAGAATCTTTGGCTTCTTTGATGACCTTGATTTCCAGGGTGTTGTTGCCATTGATAGTACCGGAAAACACCCGGTTTTCGTCTTTGATCTCTTCATCAGCCGAATACTCCCTCTCCGGATCTTCTACCGGTACTTTATCTACCGGCACGCTTTCCCCGGTAATGGGTGCCTGGTTCACGCTGCTGTTGCCACTGACCACCACCCCGTCGGCGGAGATTTTGCTGTTGGGTTTCACCACGATGATATCCCCCCGGCTGAGTTCTTCAATGCCTACCTCTTCGGTTTTGCCATCCTTTTTGAGCAAAGCGGTCTTGGGAGCGAGTTCGGCCAGGGCGGCAATGGACTTACGGGCTTTGTTCATAGCGTAGTGTTCCAGCGCATGGCCCATACTGAAGAGAAACAGCAGTAACGCTCCTTCGGCCCATTCGCCCAGGATAGCCGCCCCGATAGCGGCGACCAGCATCAAAAAGTCAATCTCAAATCCGCCTTTGACAACGGTTTCAATGGCTTCTTTGGCCGTAAAAAATCCTCCGAAGAAGTAGGCCCCGATGTACAGCGCCAGGCTTACCCAGGCCGGAACCGCGGCTACAAAAGAAAACCCGAAGCCAATTCCCAATAAAGCCCCGCAGATGATGGAAAAAATCAGCTCGGTGTTTTTGCCGAAAATCCCCCCGTGTTCGTGCGAATGTTCTTCACCGGCTCCGTGACTGTCACCTTCCCGGTGGTCATGATCTTCTTCGGTTTGGTCTTCCGTCAGTGCCGTTTCTTTTGTTCGGCCTGGATATTGATCAGTAGTTGAATTGTCATTCAGTATAGTAAGACCCTCCTTCTTCAGCGTGTCCAGGATTTCGGCTTCATAGACTTCTGCCGTATCATACTCTACCCGTACCATTCCTGATCCTGAAACGGAGGCCTCCAATATTCCCTTTTGCTGACGCAGGTTATGCTCGATCAGCCGGGCATGACGGGTGTGCCGAACACCTTCTACTTCTATAAGTTGGTGACCAAACTTCTCGGTCAGGGAAGCCCCGGTTTGCCGGGCCAGTGACTGGATGCGGTCGATAGAAATCTCCTCCGGATCGTAGTGGAAGCAAAGCTGGGGCACTCCATTGTCTGTTTCATCGGATACGTGCACTTTTTCCAACCCTTCCTGAGCTTGAAGCCGTTGTATAAGCTTCTGTACACATTGGTCTTTCTCATCCGGTACCTCAGGGAGTAAAATAGGTATATCAATCTTTGTCTTTTTCATATACGTTAATTTTAGTTTAAATACACCGATAAGAAAGTAAATAAAATAAACCCACCCACCAGCGCCACAGCCGCCCAGCTTTTATCATAATACTTATTAGCCTCGGTGAGCATTCCTTCTACGGCTATGGTGAAAAACATGCCGGCAACAAAGGCTAGGAAGGTTAGTTTATACTGCTCCTCACTATTGCGCAGCAACCAAAACCCAATGGTAGCTCCAACAAAAGCCGGTATGGCAAAAGCAGCGGATAAGAGCAATCTTTTCTTTCGGGAATATCCTTTCTTTTTAAAGGTGGCAATGGTGGCAAAACCTTCCGGTACATCAGCAGGAAATTGTCCTAATGCCAGCAATAAGCCTAAGGACCCGCTCAAGGCGGAAGCACTCCCTACCATTAAACCATCGCTAAACAGATCTAAGGCTGTGCCCATATAAATAATCCAGCCACCGGTGCCTTTTTTATCGTCGCCGTATCTGTCTTTTAAAGCGTCCAAGCCCTTTTCCATACCTACATAAGCCACCCCACCAAGGGCAAAAGCCAGAATGGAGAGCCAGGGCCTAGCAATTTCTATAGCTTTAGGCATAATCTCTATCCCTACTACTGCCAACAGAATACCCGTGGCCGCATGCAACGCCAAGCTTAGGGTGCGGTCGGAAAAACGGATAACCTCTGCTAAAACACCTCCTAAAAAATTACCTGCGGCGGGCATGGCAGTATAGAGCAAAACCAGTAAATAGTCATTCATTCTAATAAGTTTTCAATGTAGTCCAGCACTTCTCTTACATCTAATTCCCGGGTAGCCTTGCCTGAACGGATAAAAAAATGAGCCCGTTCACCGATATGCACATACACCGGTAAGCCAGATTGTTTCACTTGAATATGACAAATGTCTTTTCCCTGAATGTTACAAAAATCAATTTTTACCAAAGTACAACAATCAGCATCTAATAGTTTTGCTACCACCTGCAGGATACCCTGGCGAAAACCTTCCCGGTTTGAGGCCCGATCTGACCAAACCCACATCGGCCTCTGGTCTAGAGATTGCCGACTGAGTTTTCTCAAAATCTGGTAGTCTTCTTCCAGACCTAAAAATTTTCCTCTTTTGTTTATTCCAATAAAAAGGTGCCCCCCATGGGTGTTCATTAATCCAGCTATAATCCTGGCTATTATCAACTCCGGGATCTCATTGAGCTTGCCTTGTTTCATATCCCGCCTCAGCGGTGGCTGCCACAGACCAGGTTGGAACGCGATATATGAATTTTCACCTCTTCGTATTAGCTGGTTCATTTTAATGTTGGCTTGTATTGCTGACAAGCTCTGAAACTTCTTTTTTCCTACCATGATTTTCATAATAAAAGCAACTCCCAATAGGCCGAATAGTATTCCAATAAGAAGTTGTTGCCGGTTCTGAGATGAAAAAATTGTATTATAAGCATTGCTCAACCCCACTAACCAAGAACTCTGATTATTATTCAGTGTCTCAGAGTAGACTGAAAGTACTACCGGATAAACCACCAGAATACCCACCGCCATTCCCATCATCGTAGTTAATATGATTGACTTTCTATTCATCTCTCAGCGCTGTTAGACGAAGCAGACTGTGCCCTTCGTACTGCCTGCTGCATTACCCTACTTTTTCTTATTCTCCTTTGGCAAATCTTTGTCTTAAAACCTCCAGAGCTTCGTCTTTTGCTTGGTAACAACTTGAAGATGGATAGGGAATAAAAAAATCCATACCAGCAACAGAATCCAGATAACCACCAGATTCCTTCATACCGAAAAAATATCCGTCGTGCATCATGGGTTCTTATGATTTTTGGTGAAACAATTATTTATATGGGTTGTGTGAGTTAATAGATTGCATGTTTAATGTAGTTGATGGGGCGTTTGAGTTCAAATTTATTAAGGTACTGTATCATCGTTAGTGCCGCGATCTTTGATAGAATGCGCGTTTTGTAGCCCCAAAATGTTTTAGCATAATTACGTTCAATGAAAAACTGATCCTTTAACTGGCTATACGTTCGTTCTATTTGTCGACGTACGCGGTCAAATAAAGCGACAAAGTGCACCGGGCAAGTTTGGTTTTTACGCTTTGGGGTATAGAGCAGTACGTTATTCTGAGTGCGAAACGTCTGCTGCCAGTCTTCGGATACATAGCCTTTATCGGTAATCAGCAGGCAGTTAAAAAGTTGCCCCTGTAAATCGCTAAGGAACTTACTATCATGAGCCCGGGCCGGAGCTAGATCCGGATAGACAATCACCCCTTCTAGTGTCTGAACACTATGTAACTTATAGCCATAATAGCGTTCCTGCTTACTAGCGCAATAACCATAGTTGGGCCGTGCATAGTCTGTTTCTTGACATACTGTACTCTGGGCACTACGGGCATATTCACAAATGGGTAGAGGTTTGGAATCGGTCATGAATATGTCTTCATTTTCTAAAAAAGGAGCCACCAGTTTTTGGCGTAACCGCTCTAAAAGGGGGAACAAGGCCCGTTTACGCCGATTAAATTGGGGCCGGGAATGCAATGTAGGAAACGCTGCGGCGTAATCAGCATGTATTTTCTTGAACAACTGGTTTTCTGAATCAATGGACAAGTATTCCGCGGTCAAGGTCAAAGCGATGACTTCTACATCTGAGAAGGAGGGTGCTGGCCCAGGACGAGGCACATTACCGAAATGGTTGAGTTCATCACTTAACATCACTTGGCTTTTTTTAAAATAATCTGGTAATTACGAACTATATCGTGCATGGGTAAATGAGTTGAGTTTACAATAGCGGTATTGCAAACTACACGCTTTGGCCTGATGCACGGTATTTTTATCAAAGAAAAACTCACACAACGCATATTTATTCATTGAACAAGCTGCACAAGTACCATTTACTACTAAGTTGACTTCCCGTCTTGTGAAGTGGTCAGGAAGCTCAAAACCGGGAATGCTGAACTTTGGTAAACAGAAGGTTTGGCCGCATTCATCACAATGAAAATGAATGTGCGCATCTTGATGACGTTGCGAGTTGCAACTATCATCGCATAAAGCATACTTAGGAGCCATGGTTCCGTCGTTCTATGTACCAGTCTATTTTCTTCAAAAACCTTGAGCGTTCGATAAAGAGTGACTCTATCGGAATTTTCAAAGGATTGATACAGATCTGTGAGACTGACGGCGACGTCCTGACCCAGCAGGTATTCCAGTACTAACAAGCGCATGGCAGTGGGTCTGATCTTCTTTTCCTTTAAGGTATTCTCAAGGTTGCGTATCATTAATTAAAAGTGTTTGTTGGTGTATTACTTCATGCTGTGCCTTTTGATGGATTCTCCGGTCTTTATCCGGTAAGCATCCTCAATTTCCGAGATGTAGATGATCCCGTCACCCGGATCGGGTGTTTGGGCCTTACCACAAATGAGTTGTACTGCTTTTTCCATTTCTTCATTCTGGCAGACCAGCTCCAATTTGACTACCGGACTGTCAGTAAAGTGATAGTCCAGAGAAGGAGCAGCGTCTTTTTGCTTATAAGTCCCGGTTCCTTCCCCCTTAGAAAGGGTCACACTTTCAAATCCCGCATCGCGCAGGGATTTTACTACGATTTGCACTTTTTTCGGCTTTATAAATGCTTTGATCTCTTTCATAATAACTTTGTTTTTTTAGAAATCCCGGCAGGAATTGTCATGACCTGCCAGGAACATTTTATCATCTAATGACCGTGAGAGGTCTGACTTTTCTGCATCTCCGAAATCAGGTAGTAGCCGTTATTCCACGCCACCTGGGCGCCATCAGGAAGGGGTTCCAGCAGATTGATTTCCACCCATCCTTCATGAGAAGTACCGGTCCTGACTTCTACCGGCGTAAATGCCCACTCGGTTTGTCCGTCCTCTTCGTGGGCTTCTGCTATGAAGATATAGGGCTTACCCGCTTCTTCAATGATGGCTTCTTCCGGTAAGGCTTGGACTGATTCGCTTTCGGTATGAATCTTCCCGTTGATGTACATGCCGGGGATCAGGAAGTCTTCTTTCTGCTTAATTTCAGCGTGGACGTGCACCGCTTTGGGATTTTGCTCAAACTGCTTGCCCACCGAATAGATTTCCGCCGATAAGGTATTTCCTGGCACCGATTCTACCGTAAAGGATACTTGCTGTCCCTCTTTTACCTGATATACGTCTTTCTCAAACACCATCAGGTCGGCGTGCACGTGCTCAGTATTGACCAGGGCGAACATTTCGGTTTGGGGGTCGACGTACTGGCCTACCTGGATCATCACGTCTTCCACGTAGCCGTCAATAGGACTCACCGCCGGAACATATTCGTAGATATCACCGGATTGTAGCTTGTTCACCCGTAGGCTCAACTGTCGCAACTGAGCCTCATAGCCCTTCACCTGCCCCCGCATCGAAAGGTAGTCAGCCTGAGTTTGCTGGTAGGTTTTGCCCGAACCTACTTCCTCTTCGTAGAGCCGCTGCTGGCGCTGGTTTTCCTGCTCCAGAAACTGCAATTGCTGGTACGCCTGGATGTAATCAGTTTGTAGTTTCGTCAGGTTAGGATGCGAAAGGTAGGCCAGCACCTGCCCTTTTTTCACCTGATCTCCTTCAATTACCTTGATAGAAGTAACATTGGCTCCCAGGATGGCCGTTACCGTGGCTTCGTGCTGGGGCGGCACTTCCAGTTGACCGTTAGCCTCTACCACTCCGGAAAGCTGGCGGGTAGGTAACGTATCTACTTTAATATCCAAGCTATTGAATTTGAGCTCCGACAAATGAACCACGCCCATTTCTTCTTCCTCCTGCCCTTCTCCTTCATGGCCGCCTTCCTCATTATGGCTCTCGGGGGATTCCTGACTTTCACCCTCCTGGGGTTCGGGGTTATTGGCCGATTGAGAGCTGCACCCCATAAAAACGGATGCCATCAGTATCAGGGGCAGTATATATACGATATGCTTTTTCATGTTCATCATATTGTTATCAATGGATAAGATTTACTTTAATTGGATGTTTGTAGATAATACTCAAGCTGGTAGCGACGGTCCAGGTAGTTGCCGAAGGCATTCCAGGAATCAATCTCGATGCGAATCGCATCCCGGATATTCTGTAGGAAGGTCACGTAGTCAATGGCTCCTTCCCGGTAGGCCAGGACGGACCCATCGCGTTGCTGCTGGGCCAGGGGCAGGGCTTCGTCCCGGTAGTAACGCCAGGAGTTGCGCCACTTGAGATACTGCTGTTGGATGTCCTGATAAGCCGCGTTCAGCTCTAATTGGGTTTGCCGCAGGTCCTGACTGGCAATCTCTCGCTTGACTTTGGCCGACTGCGTTCTTCCTAATTCCGGCCCAAAAAGCAAGGGAATCCTGAGGCCGAATTGATAGGTATAGAATCCACTTTGTCCGTCCACCGTTTGTACTCCGTACTGTCCTTGCAGCTGCGGATAAAACTGGGAACGCCGCTCTTTGATGGTAGCATCTGCTACCTGCACGCGCTGCCGATAGACTTCCAGCAACGGGTGGCTGCTGAGCGAATCGGCGGGATAGCGCAAAGGTTCGTCTAGGATTTCGGTCGGGAGGTCCGGCACGGTGAACAAGGTATCACTGACCAGCCACAGATTGAGTCGTTGCAGGGCACTAAGGTAGTCGCGGTACGCTTGTTCTTTTTGGATTTGCACCTGGTTAGCCTGGTTAGAAGTAGCTAGATAGGCTAACTTGGAAGTAGCTTCCACCTCCAGTCTAATCTGTGCGGCCCGTTCTATATCCGTAAAAATAGAGTCCAGGCTATCATATACCAGGTAAGTGTTTTTTGTCGCATACACATTTCCCCACGCCTGACTTACTTCCCGCGCAACCTCGATGGTAGAAAGATCAAGAGCAGTTTCGGCCAGGGCGACCCGTTGCTTCTGTAACCGGAGCCGGGGGGCAATCCCGAATACATCGATCTGCTGCTGCTGAATGCCAATCTGCGTATACACCCCGTCGGAACCCGACTCCGCCCGATTGCCTACCTCTTCTTTCCCGGTAAAGACCTGGGTATTGCCTAAGTCCCAGGCGGTTTTCTTCAGGGCTTCCTGACTAGCAATCTCTAATTGAGCGGCCTTGATTTGAGGGTAATTCGTCACCGCCCGTTTCACTGCCTGTTCTAATTCAATGGTAGGCAAACTGTCCAGCGGTGACTCCTGCGCGCGAGCGGGGGTGGAAAGACTTAGCAAACCGGTGCCTACGATCAATACCGCCATAGCATTGGCAGACGTAGCCAGTGGTTTCTTCGTGGTCTTGGTCCGCCAGCTTTCCACCAGCGTATACAGCACCGGCAGCACCACCAGGGTCAACAGCGTGGCGGTGAGCATACCCCCGATTACTACGGTGGCTAGGGGACGTTGCACTTCCGCACCCGCCGAGGAGGAAAAGGCCATCGGCAGGAAGCCGAAGATGTCGGTGGTGGCCGTTAGCATAATGGGCCGGATTCTCTCCTTAGTGCCGGTCAGAATTCGTTCCCGAATGCTGGTCACCCCTTCCCCCTTGAGGGAGTTGAAGCGGTTGATGAGCACCAGCCCGTTCAGTACCGCCACGCCAAAGAGTACGATAAAACCAACTCCGGCCGAGATACTGAAGGGCATATCCCGTAGCCACAGGGCCAACACTCCCCCAATGGCGGCCAGCGGAATCGCAATGTAAATCATGATAGACTGAGAGAAAGACTGCAGGGCAAAATACAGGAGTACAAAGATGAGAAACAGCGCTATGGGTACTACTACAGACAATCGCCGTTTAGCCCGCTGCAAATTCTCAAATTCACCGCCGTAGGTGATGTAGTAGCCCGGCGGCAGGTCTAGTTCTTCGTCCAGCCGTTGCTGAATGTCGTTGACGACTGACTCTACGTCGCGCCCCCGGGCGTTCACCCCTACATAGGTGCGGCGGTAGGTGTCATCACGGGAAATCTGCATGGGGCCCGGCACATAGCTGATGTCAGCTACTTCTTTGATGGGAATTTGGGTGCCATCGGGCAGGTCAATGTATAGCGTGCGTAGGTCGTCGATGCTTTGCCGGTGGTCTTCATCAAAGCGAATGACCATCTCAAAGCGTTTCTCTCCTTCAAAAATCACCCCGGCCACACCACCGGCAAAAGCGGCACTTACGTATTCATTAATTTTTTGAATATCCAGCCCATACTGGGCTATTTTATCCCGATTGTAGCGGACGGTCATTTGAGGAAGTCCTGAGGTTCTTTCCGGATTTACGTCACCAGCTCCAGGTACGGTGGAAATGATATCAGCCATCTCCTGCACTTTGGCGGAAAGCACTTCCAGGTCATCGCCATATAGTTTTACGGCAATATCTTCCCGCACCCCTTCCAGCAATTCATTAAACCGTAGTTCCACCGGCTGAGTAAATACCAGGTTAACCCCGGTAAGGTTAGCTTCCAACTTATCCTTGATTTGCTCAATCAATTCATCCTTAGTCTCGGCAGAAACCCATTGGTCTTTATCTTTTTCCAAGATGAGGTACATATCCGCTATGTCCATGGGCATAGGGTCAGTCGGGATATCCGCCACTCCAATACGGGCCGTTACGGTCTTGATCTCTGGAAAATTTTCCAGCAAGAGGTTTTCAATTTTTATAGAAACATCTTTTGATTCACTCAGAGAACTTCCCGGACGGATGAGTGCCTGCATGGCAATATCTCCTTCATCGAGTTGCGGGACAAACTCACCTCCCATACGGGAAAAAATAAACCCAGCAGCACCCAGCAATACGATGGCCACAGTGATAACCACCGCTTTAAAGCGCAGGGCACTTCTCAATAATGGAAGGTACCCATATTGAATACCACCAATAATTTTATCACTGATTTTTTCCAGCCATCGCTCAAATTTTCCAAACCAGTTCTTTTTGTTTTGAATAGGCCTCATGAACAGGGCCGACATCATGGGCACGTAAGTGAGGCAAAGTATGATGGCACCAATCATGGCAAAACCAAACGTGTAGGCCATGGGCTGAAACATCTTACCTTCTACTCCGGTGAGAAACAAAATGGGAGCGAATACAATGAGAATGATTATTTGGCCAAAGAAAGCCGATCCCATCATGGTGCTACCGGCATCATAAGCCACTTCGTCCATTACTTTCTGATTGAAGCCTAGCTTTCCGGCTTTTATCCTTTTTTGAATCTCATACACGGTACCTTCAATGATGATCACTGCCCCGTCAATGATAATTCCAAAGTCAATAGCACCCAGACTCATCAGGTTGGCCCATACGTTAAACTGCTTCATCAAGATGAAGGCAAACAGCAAGGAAAGCGGAATGGTAGTCGCGGTAATGATACCTCCGCGAAGACTACCCAGTAAAATTACCAGGGCAAATATCACAATCAGTGCCCCCTCCAGAAGGTTTGTTTTTACGGTGTCGGTAGTTCTTGAAATCAGGTCACTGCGGTCGATGATGGTGCTGATGGCTAGTCCCTCCGGAAGCGATTTTTCTACTTCTTCCATGCGTTCTTTTACATTCTGAATCACTGCATTCGGGTTAGAGCCTTTCAGCATCATAATAATACCGCCGACCGCTTCTTCACCATCCTGGGTGAATGCTCCGTAGCGCACCTGATTGCCGAAGTGAACCTTTTCAGCTATATCTCCTATGGTCACCGGGATTCCATTTTCCGTTTTAATGACAATTTTGCGGATGTCATCCAGCGAGCGAACGAGCCCCTCCCCCCGGATAAAATTCGACATCCGGTTCTTTTCAATATAAGCGCCTCCGGTATTGACATTATTCCTCGCCAATGCTTCATATACTTGAGAAATGCTCACGTCCATGGCATTGAGCTTTTCCGGGTTGATGGCCACTTCATATTGCTTGATATAGCCACCAAAAGAATTGACTTCAACTACTCCATCGAGAAGGGTTAGTTGCCGCTTTACAATCCACTCCTGGATAGTGCGTAGTTCCGTGGGCGAATACAGTGAGTCATAGCCTTCCTGGGGTTGAATGGTGTATTCATAAATCTGACCCAGTCCGGTAGAAATCGGTCCCATGGTCGGGCTGCCAAATTTTTGCGGAATGGTTTCTTGTAGTTCGTTCAGTTTTTCCTGCACCAGTTGCCGCGGAAGGTAGGTGCCCATATCGTCCTCGAAAACAATCGTGACTACCGATAGGCCAAATCGGGAAATGGAGCGAATTTCATCCACTCCCGGCAAATTGCCCATAGCCAGCTCCACCGGATAAGTAACAAACTGCTCAATATCCTCAGTGGCCAGATTCGGTGATACGGTAATCACCTGCACCTGATTATTGGTAATATCGGGCACCGAACCCAGGTTGACGGTGTTCATGGAATAAATGCCGCCGCCGATCAAAGCCAGCGTCAGCAAGCCCACGATGAATTTGTTCTTTATTGAAAAAGAAATGATGTTGTTGATCATATTGATTTAGTTATTGACATGGACCGAGAAAAAGTGATAAACCCTGGCGATCATACCCACTATGAGTATGATGCAGAATAGGGTGATGAAAAACCACTTAAGTAGTTGTTTCAGTGTTATTTTCCTCTTTCTCTTATGTTTATTCAAGGTTTTTGAACAATTATCAAATGATATAAAGGATACCTTCAAAGCTGAAAGCAGAAAGAACGGATGGAATGCTATAGGGAAATACGTTGAGCTCCTGCTTCTTTTTACAAGTAACTCTTATGTGTGGACACATTTATCCCGTTAGCAAGGGAAACTACGAGCGGGGTGGTTTTAGAAATCCGGAGATTTCAATACTTCTGAAATCTTGAAAGAAAGAAGTATAAACGATGGGCAACTTATCAGGGCAACCTAGCTGCACCTCTGGAGCTAAAAAAAAGTGTATATGGCAGCAGTGGCAAATACAAAGTGGTGAACAACCATCCCAACCATCAGAATGGTCATGGTCCTGGTTTCCACTGTTGGCATCAATAACTGTGATGGAACCCTTAGTATTATCTGGAGGTATGGTATCTGCACATGCTATCCCTGTGAGGGCTAAGAAATACAAACTCAATATGTAGCACGTGATTTTCATTATTTGCAAATATATTCAAATAGGCAACGCAATGATATTGCAAAGTTTGATTTTAATGCTGGCCATGCCCTAATTGTTATTGGCTGCTATTTATGGAATTGCCCGAATATCTAGAACTAAGTCAATATAACAAGTAGGAAGCAGGTCGAAGATTAGAACTAGGATTATATAGTTTTGGTTTCACCTTATTTTTGCTGACGACAAAAATCTATTAGAGGATGTCCTAATAACCGATATAATAGCCGTATGGCTGGGACTTGTTTGAGCAGTGGGATAAGCCTAAAATCTATACACATGAAAGACAACACGATTGGTATTCACACCCATAAGCACTACGAAGTAGCCTCGGTATTTCTTCCGGAGAACCTGCTTTGGGAAGCCAAAAGACAAAAAAACTTGAAGAAATGTTCGGTTCCGACGGCATGTCTGCTGGATCCGGATGGTGATCTGGCCGCTTACCTCATCCGAAGAAAGCGGGCTGTCAGAAACGATTGTTAGGCCTGCTACCATTCTTCATTGTATTCGTTTAAGCTGGAGGGGATAGAAATTGGTATCCTTCCCTGTATTGTCGTGGAACCCTACGCCGTGCTGGTGGCCGAACAGCTTTTCGTGTCGGGCTGTCGGTTGCTGCTTAGTGTGACCTCGGCGGGTATTATCCAGGCGCAGGAACCCTCTAAGAAGTTTGCTTTGCTTACGTCGGCCATTCGGGACGAGGGCACCAGTTATCATTATCTGCCCCCGGAAAGAGCGGCCGTATTGGACGAGTCGTTAGCCCGGCAGTTAAACCTCGGCACCCATCCAGAAAACTGTCCCTGGTTTGAAGCAAAAAGCTGGACAACAGACGCCCCTTACCGCGAGACGGCATCGGCAACTGAAGCGATGAAGCAACAAGGGGTTACCTGTGTAGAGATGGAGGCAGCGGCACTCTATGCGCTGTCGGTGGCCAAACACCCTATTCTCTGCTTTGCCCATCTTACCAACGCGATGGCACAGCAGGAAGGGGACTTTGAAAAGGGGGAAGCGTTTGGCAGTAGTGAAACATTGCAGCTTGTCAGCTATGTGCTGAACCATCTTCAACCTGATAAGATTTTTAAAAATGGGTAGCCCTGATTTTTCGCTATAACTGATACTTCAGCAACTCCGCCACGGTCTGATGATAGTCTTCTTCTAAGCTCAGGTATTGATCCTCAGCCTCATAGAAGTAGGTCACTTCCATGAAAAACTCAATGGAAGAAATTTCCCCCAGGCGCAGGGCTTTTTCCAGAAAGGCGGTGTTATTTAATCCTTCCAGTAATTCACCGAATTCAGCTAAGGTATTCTCCAGCGTTGCCTGCTTTTCGTACAGCCTCCGAATGGAATAAAGATGCTCGATTTTCTCCCGTTTAATCACCTGCTTACTCCAGTCAATGTGGGCTTGGGCCAGTTTGACTTTGTTCTTATCTTCCCAGAGTGGAATGGAGATGCCCGCCAGAAAGCCGTTATACTGCTGCCCTAGGATCGCCTGGTATCGGTACCCCACCTGCCAGGAGGGTAATACGATAGACCGACTAAGCGATAATTGCCGGTCGCTGATCTGCTGCTGCTGTTCAACGTACTGTAGGACGGGGTCCTGGGCTTCGGCCTGTGGTTCGAGCACTTCCAACTCGGGAATGGAAGCAATCACCGGATAGGTAATATCCGAAAGAATGATTGTCTCCCCACCATTCAGAGTGGTGAGTTGTTCGGTCTGCTGGGCGATCTGGCTTTCGGTCAGTGTCAGGTCATTTTTAAGGTTCAGCCGCAACAGCTTGGCTTTATTGACTTCCAGCACGTTGGCATTCCCTTCCGTGAGCCTTCGCTCATAAGCCTGTACTAACCGCTCTATGTTACCCAGACGCTGAGATAGCAGCGCTTGCTTTTTGTGCTGATAGATTAGGTTCAAACAAAGTTGCTTAGCCTCGAGCAAAATCTCCTGGCGAAACGAATCCAGGGCATACGGAAGCTGATGGATCTGGGCTTCGGCTACCTGCTTTTTCCGAAAGTAAGCGGTTGGAAATTCAAAGTTCTGAGCAATCGTTAAATCCTTCTGAGTGCCTGCTTCCGCCGGGGTGCCGGGCAGATACTCAAAGGCTACCGTCGGGTTGGGCAGGTAAATATTCGTCCGGTAATCCAGGGACTGGGCTTCGGCATACTGCCGGCGCGCTTGTAGGGCGGGATTATTTTGCTCGATAGCCTGTAGCACTTCATCAATGGCGTGCTGAGCCTGCCCCGCATGAGGCAGAAAGCAAAAACCAAAGATCGCTATTGGAAGAATGAGATATATTTTCATCGGATACAATGTGTTCATGACTTACTGATATTTTTTCCGGTAAAGCAGAAAGAATACGGCCGGGATCACCGCCAGATTCAGCAGCGTGGCACTCAGCAATCCGCCCAGGATCACCACGGCCATCGGGCTTTGGATCTCGTTCCCGGCTTCTCCTCCGGAAAGGGCCAGGGGGATCAACGCCAGTCCGGTGGTAAAAGCCGTCATCAGAATGGGATTCAGCCGGTCCAGGGAGCCTAGAACGAGGGTGTCATGCAGGCTTTTTCCTTCCAAGAGCAGGCTCTGGTAGTGCGAGATGAGCAAAATGCCATTGCGGGTGGCAATACCGAACAGGCTGATAAAGCCGATGGTGGAGGCAATAGAGACAATCCCCGAGGTGAAAAAGACAATGATCACCCCGCCGATCAGGGCCAGGGGCAGGTTCAGCAGGACAATGCCCGATAGCGTCAGGTCCTTAAATTCCAGGTACAGCAACAGAAAGATGATGACAATGGCGGCGATAGAAGCCAGCAGCAGCAGCCGGGAAGCATTGGCCTCGCTTTCAAACTGCCCGCCGTACTCCAACCGGTATTCCTGAGGGATATCAACTCCGGTCGCAATACGTTGCTGAATCTCATTCACTACTCCCCGCAGATCTCTTCCCGAGACATTGGCCGATACCACCACCTTGCGCTGTACATCTTCCCGGTTGACGTTGTAGGGGCTACCCGTCACACTCACATCGGCAACATAATAGAGCGGTATTTTACTGCCATCGTAGGTATCCATCGGTGCCTGACGGATGCTTTCCAGGTTATCCCGGTCATCTTCTTCGTAGCGCAGCACCAGATCAAAGTTTTGCTGCCCTTCGTATACCTGGGAAACCGTTTCTCCGGCAAAGGCCCCATCCACAAAGTTCATCAAATCCTGCATGCGGATACCGTATTTAGCCAGCAGTGCCCGCTTAGGTTTGATCCTGAGCTGAGGCACTTCAATTTGCTGCTCTACGTTTAAATCAACTAGCCCTTCCACCTCCTGAATCTGGCGTTGGATCTGGTTGCCCAGGCTGAACAACCGAGAAAGCTCAGGACCGAAGATTTTGATGGCAATATTGGCGCGGGTGCCCGACAGCATATGGTCAATTCGGTGGGCAATGGGCTGGCCAATGGTGATATTCGCGCCGGGTACCACGCTGAGCTGGTTGCGCAGGTCGGCTAAGAATGCCTCTTCCGAACGATCCTGTAAAACAAACGGCGCATCCACTTCTGAGGCATTCACTCCCTGGGCGTGTTCGTCCCGTTCGGCCCGGCCGGTCCGGCGGGAGGTGACCTCAATCTCCGGCATAGACAACAGAATCTGCTCGACCAGGGTGCCGGTTTTATCGGATTCCTCCAGCGAAATACCAGGCGGGGTAACCACACTCACCACCAGCGATCCTTCGTTGAACTCCGGCAGAAAGCTTCGCCCCAGGCCTGTCATCATCAGCACCGTAATGGCGAACAGGGCGATAGTCGCCGCTATGATGGCTTTAGGACGCTTCAGCACCCTTTCCAGCACCCAGCGATAACGCCGGGAGAGCCAGCGTTCCACCGCACTCCCTTCGGACTGCTTCAACAATCGCTCGTGATTGCCTAGCAAATAGCTGCTTAACACCGGGGTGAGGGTGACGGCAACTAGCAGAGAGGTAATCACGGCGGTAATAAAGGCAATCCCCAGGGGGCGCAGCAATCTCCCTTCCATCCCGGAAAGAAAAAACAGGGGAATAAAGGCAATGATAATGATGAGCGTGGCAATCATGATGGAGTTGCGGATCTCCTTAGAGGCCAGATAGACCGCTCTTATGACGGACTCCCGTTCTGCTTCCGGTTTTCTGGCATTTTCCCGCAGTCGCTTGTAGATATTCTTCATATCGATAATAGCATCATCTACCAGCACCCCGATGGCGATGGCCATCCCTCCCAGGCTCATCGTATTGATGGTCAAGCCCAGCAGTTCCAGGACGATGATTGTCACAAACAGGGAAAGCGGAATGGCCAGGAGCGAGATGAGCGTAGTGCGGTAATTCAACAGAAACAGGAACAGCACCAACGTCACAAAGAAAGCCCCTTCCATGAGGGTTCGCTGTAAATTATCAATGGAGGCCTGAATGAAGTTAGCCTGCCGGAAAATATGGGTGTTGATCGCCACTCCCGGCGGCAGTTGATTTTGTATATCGGCCAAGGCCTCGTCAATGCGTTCGGTAAGTTCCAGCGTATTGGTCTCCGGTTGCTTAAGCACGGTCAAAATGACCGCCTCTTCGCCCCTCATGGCTCCGTCTCCGATTTTTGGGGCACTGCCAATAGCCAGTCGGGCTACGTCGGCAATGGTGATGGGAGTCTGATCCACCACTTTAACGACCGCCTGTCCCAGTTCTTCCAAAGCGGTGGTCTTACCCTCGCCCCGGATAATATACTGGTTGCCGTACTGGTTGAGAAAACCACCGGAGGCATTCTCATTGGCTCCGGCTACCGCTTCTTCGAGTTCAGCGAAGGTGATACCGTAGTACTTGAGTCGCTCCGGTGAGGCCAGCACCTGGTACTGCTTATAATCGCCGCCGATGACAATCACCTGAGAAACTCCTCCCACCGATAAGAGCCGCTTGCGGATGTTCCAGTCCGAAAGGGTTCTTAGCTCCATGGGGGAAATGCTATCCGACATCACGCTAATGAGCATGATCTCGCCCATGATGGAAGAAACGGGGGCCAGTACCGGGCTACCGATGCCGGGAGGCAAATTCTCGCCCACCTGGGTGAGTTTTTCGCTCACGATCTGCCGGGCCCGGTAGATCTCAGTGCCCCACTCAATTTCCGCCCAGACAATGGAAATACCCATGGCCGAAGAGGATCGGATTCTTCGTACATTCGGAGCACCATTGAGGGCCGACTCAATCTGGTAGGTCACCAGCCGTTCTACTTCCTCGGTAGCCATACCGTGCGCTTCGGTCAGTACCGTGACGGTCGGGGCCGTGAGGTCGGGAAATACATCTACATCCATCTCCAGGGCAATGATACTACCGGCTACCGAGATGACCAGCGCCAGAAAAAGCACCACCCACCGGTTCTTCAGCGATGCATCAATAATTCTATTCAGCATAGTACTTTCGGTTAGTGGGAATGCCCGTGGGCGGGAACAGAGGAAGACATCGAGGCCATCTTTACCTGGTAGGCTCCCTCGGTGACGATCATCGCCCTCGCGTGTAGGCCTGATAGTACCTGTACCGTCATTCCGTCGTCTACTCCCAGCGTGACTTCCCGTTTGGAAAAGGACTCCCCGCTGATCTGCTCGTACACGTAGAAAGCCCCATAGTCTTCCATCAGAGCGGACCGGGGAATGACCAGCACATTATCCAGCGGTTTGGTTTTCAGGTACAGTTCCAGAAAAGAACCGGAAAGCAGCGTGCCTCGGTTATCCAGCTCAAAGTAGATCGGTAGGTAATGGGCATCACTTCCGGCACTCTTCCCGTAGGATACCAGTTTGCCGTTGAAGTCTTCCAGGGCAAATACCTGATCCTGGTAGGCGGTTTTGAAGTTAGCCGACTGTACCAGTGGAAGCTGAGGGAAATACTGCTGAGAGACGTCGCCTTTGATCATCAGCCGCTGATCCTGGGCAATGGTGGCCAGGGGGGCACCGCTGTTTACAAAGGCCCCCTCTTCTATCAGGATGTTCTTGATATACCCCAGGGTAGGGGCCTGGATTTGCTGCCCATCGGCCCCGTAATTCTGGGCCAGGTTATTGTAGCTAGCCTGAGCACTTTCGTAACTGGCTTTTCTTTCCTGAAACTCCTTACGGGAGATAATCTGGTCTTCTACCAATGCTTGTGCCCGCTCGTAATCCGCCTGGGCTCGTTCAAACTCGGCCCGGGCCTGAATCATTCGGGTTTGAATGTTATTTTCCGTACCCGATGCCTGGATGCTGAATAGCCTTTCGCCGGGCTGCACCGGCTGTCCGGTGACAATATGCACTCCGGCGAAGGTCACGTTCCCGCTACTACGCGCATTGATGACCACCTCCTCCCCGGGGGCCGGCAAGATTTCTCCCGAAGTCTTAATGACTTCGTAAATATCGCTTCGCTCGGCCGGGGTTACCCGAAAGTTTACCTTCCAGGCTTGCTCTTTTAAAAAAGTGATTTCGCCTTCGTCCGGTTCAGAAGCATGGGCCATGGCATCCTCCGCAGAAGCATACACTTCCAGGGAATCGATAACGATCTGCTGTTGAAGGTCAGGCGTGTTCAGGGCAAAGATCAACCGGGCTGGCCCCGCCTGGGTGGGTCGTAGTGTCGGATTGAATATGCCCGGAGAACTGGGAGCTTCCGCTCGTTGCCGGATGCCTTTTTCACCCTGGATCAGGCTGACGGTCATTGATCCTTCCCGTACGGGCTGGTAATCCGCCAGCGTGGTAAAGTGGGCGGCAAACGAGCTGACTTGCCCAACCACCAGCGGCGCGAACTCGACAAACAGCTCTACACTGTCGGTCCAGACGGTGTAAGACACCGCTTCGGCGCCATGCGCATGACCACCATCCTCATGGGAGTACCCATGCGTATCTTCGTTTGTTGTCTGACACCCATAGCTTAGAAAAACTACGAGTGCCAGGTATCCTGCTACTCTGTGCATGATCAATACGTTTTATGAGGGATCAATGATGGTGCGCTACACTGTCCTCGTGCATTTCCTCATGAGAAAGAGAATCCGTAACGGTGAACTCCTCTTGCTCATGATCTTCATGGTCAGCGTGAGTGGTACCGTCTTCGTGCGTATGAGTATCCTCATCGTGACTGTGGCCATGTTCTTCCGTAGAGGAACCGGAGCAGGCAGACAAATAGAAGACAAACAGAATAGCGATATAAATGAATCGTTTCATTTTCTTAAGAATTTAAGGTTGAAAAAGAATTAAGTTAATTGGGCTATGCTCATGAGCATAGCCATCATCTAAAATTCAAGAAAATGAAGGGGGACCGCGGTGGGATACAGCGGATAAGGTAAGTCGTTGAAGTTGTTGGTCAGGTCGCTCGGGAGGTTTGGCAATCTTGCTAGGGGGCAGGAAGCGCCGCAAACTACTTAAGAGCCAGAGAGCGATAAGCAAAAGCGGAATGAAGTGAAAACTTGCGCCGATAAAATTGTTGAAGTGGCCACTGCCCAAATCAGAATGTGCTAGCAGGCTGGACAGATCGAGCGGAATAGATGAGTTTTCGGAATTATGCTCCTCAGAACCCTCTGAATGATGGGTGTGATGCTTAGCATCGCTACTATGGTGATGTTGCGACTCCATCTGTTTACCCTCTTCCGTATGGACATGGGGTATTGTGTTATGCAGCAATACTCCCAGGTAGAGGAACAGTAAAAAATAACATCCGGTATATTGCATCTTCATCGAGGGTAAAGATAGAGAAAATAGTAGAACTAAGTAAAATGATGTTTCTGAATTCTGAATAGGCTGTTAGCGCTTATTGTTTACGAGTTTATGGTTTTCGGCGCACCTTCGAAATGCTACGCGGTCGGCTTGACTAATGGCACTGTAGCTTATCTGCCTAATAAACAATGGTTTGATTTGTTCTCTCTTCTCTATAAGTTACGTATTTGGATAACCTACAAGTCGTTTAGCATTGACAACAGCCTAAAAGCTACACCATATGCGAAATATCGGAGGCAAAAGTGGGATAGGCATAGACCATATTCTTTATATCCTTCGTGGTCATCTTTGCTTTGATAGCCATTGCAAACAAATTGATGACTTCCTCCACTTGTGGCCCTACTAGATGCGCCCCCAAGAGCGTATCGTTGTCTTGATCAACAATTGTTTTAAAAGCATAGGTCTTTTCGTTCAAACGCCGGGCATTATACCAGTTAGGCACCGTGTTTTTATTGACCCTATAGTTCTTACCCTGCTGCTGGGCCTGTTCTTCGGTCAGCCCTACCGAAGCCATCGCCGGAATGGTGAAAACCACCGTTGGCATTTCTAGATAGTCGGGTGTTTTGGTATTCCCTTGCAAAATGTTGCTGGCAACAATATGCCCTTCCATCACGGCCACCGGCGTTAGAGGCAACCCGCTCGTATCGGCTGCATCCCCTGCCGCATAGACATGAGGATTGGATACACTTTGCAAATACTCATTGACCTCTACGCCTTTTTTACCAAATGCCACGTTGCCTTTGGCAAGATCAAGCGCATCAATTTCAGGCACCCGACCTGCCGCTTTGATCACTAAACCAGATGGTACTTCCACCTTTCCTTCCGAATTGCTGCCATGTACAACAAAGCCTTGTCCGCTCTGAGTGATTTCCTGCGCTTCCGTTTCTAATAACAAATTGATACCTAAATCTTTGGATGCTTTGACAATCTCAGAAACCATCCCTTGTTCAAAATTCTCTAACGGATATTCTCCCCGGTGCAAAATATTCACTTTCGCTCCCGCTCTGATTGCTAAGTGGGCAAACTCAAAGGCGATATACCCCCCACCGATAAATGTGATTTCGGCGGCTAGCTCGGAGAGGTTCAAAAAATCCGTACTAGTCAAAGCATGTTCTTCCCCCGGAATGTTGAGTGTTAAGGGTTTGGCACCCGTAGAAATAACGATCTTTTCAGCCTGTATCTCCTGGTCACCAATTCGCAGGGTTTGTTCACCCGTGAATTGCGCCGGGGCATGAAAGGTATCAATGCCCATCTTCCGGTAATTCTTTTCCATGTTTTTCGGTACTGGCTCAGTGAAGGTTTCTTTGAACTTCATTAGCTCCGGCCACTGAATACCAAGATCGCCCCTCAACCCCTTCCCTGAAAGCTTTCGGGCATGATCTACCACTTCGGCGGCTCCTAACAGTACCTTCTTGGGATCACAACCTCGTAAGGCGCATGTGCCCCCGTAAGGACGGGAATCGGTTACGGCTACGCGCTTATTTTTACTGGCGCATTTTTGGCCAATTGTCATTCCGGCCATACCGGAACCGATCACCACTACATCATAGGTTTTCATCAGGTAAACTCCTTTAAAAGATCAAAAAAATTAGCGGCAACAATCCGTATTCCCGCCTTCCTGTATAGGGGGGCAGGCCACCGTTCCATAAGAGCAATACACGCAGCAATCCCCTTTTTTGGGCTTGGCGACTTGTCCGCAGGCTTCACATTCATAGAAATACTGGCAGGCATCGGTCGGCATCGGTTCTTCTTTCTGATGCCCACAATGGGGACAGGTAAGGGTCGATTGTAAGATGATTTCTTGTTCCATGCTTATTGCGGTTGGCTTACTTTATATCCGGTTTCTTCTTCAATGGCTTGACCTATTTCTTCTAGATTAATCAGGCCCGGATCATATTTGATCTGGGCAATACCTTGCTCATAAGAGGCATTTGCCTCTATCACTCCATCCAGTTGTAAAGCCGTATGCTTTACATGCTCCTCACAGCCAGTACAGGTCATGCCCTGCACCGCAAATTGCGTCTCTTGTAGATCGGATGGCTGAACGATCACAGCTTGGTTATCCGTTTGGGGGAAAAAGACATTGGCATAAGAAGGAAAGAAGAGAAGTCCCCCGGCTACGACGGTAACGATGGCTAGAAACTTTTTGGATTGCCAAAAGCTAGGCTTCTCATCCTCTTCACAAGCACAAGCGATCTCTTCGGCACTCCGGGGCTTGAGTTGTTGATACCAGGCAAACCCCAACACGACAACGGTAAGCCCAATCAGATACGGGCGAAAAGGTTCTACCCACGAAAAGGTGGCCGCTACGCCACTGGCTCCAGCTACCAAAGCCAATACCGGGGTTATACAACAAAGCGATGCAGTAATGGCAGTCAATACCCCTAAACTCGCGGCAGAATTTTTAGTCGTCTTCATCATACAGCAATAGTTTTGTTTTCATCAATCATGGCAAAAAATGGCCGAAAGAGTTGCGCATATTCCGGGGCAAGGCGGTAGAAAACCGTTTGGCCTATTTTCTTAGTTAGAACGATCTTTCCGTCTTTGAGCTTTCGCAGATGTTGCGAGATAGCAGATATCTTCATACCCAAAATATCGCTCAAATCACAAACGCATAGCTCGGCTTCCTCATCTAATAGAAACAATATTTTCAATCGTACTTCGTTACCGGCCAGCCCTAAAGCATTGGATAAGCCAGTCACGGAAGGGTTAACCTGCTCTACTCTTTGCTGACAGCGGGCAATTTGTTGTTGATCGGCAAATACCCGGATACATTGGTTTTTTTTCATAGTACAAATATAGCTTATTTTATTATTTAAGCAAATGCTAAAATAAAATATGTAATTTATGGAAAGGTTTCAGTTACATTCAGATCAGTGTCTTGCCGCGATAACACTTCCACTACGAGAGCGTAAAAAACCGTGGGCCACTATGGAATAGCCGCCCTGGCAGGGGCAATAAGATATCAGTGACTGCCATGAACTGTACTTTTTGATTATGCCATGGTCGCTGCAAAGAAGTGAGTTTTGGAGCAGCTGCCGCCCAGGAAACTCGCCGAGATGCCGGTCCCAGCGACTGGCGTTTTTTATGCTCTCTTTATAGAAAGTATCTGTTCTAGACTACTCAGATAAAAGTTGCTAATGCTGGAAAACATAGACAAACGGTAATATCAACGATCACAGACATCATTTCCCCCCTGCCCGAGCGGCCGCAGTTTCTTATGGATTCCAATAGGTGGGAAAGCGATAGGGGCAATAACCATTGATATATGCGGATAAGAATTAATTACATAATCCGGTTTTGAGAGAAAACCACATAATGCTATGAACGACTTAATGTACATCAATTCTAGAAAATAATAATTCACTTGCTATTCCCATAATTCTATGCATTAAACACCGGATTTAATAAATCATATTGTAAGAAATAGCGTTTATTTAGATGATTGTAAATGCTACGTATATTATGACTGAAAATAAAAAATTACATATTAAAAATATGGTCTGTCCGCGTTGCATAACAGCGGTTAAGCAAATTATGGAAAGGCTTGACATACCATATGCCACTGTAGAGCTGGGGGAGGTGAATCTCAAGACTGCTCTGGATGATGAAAAAAAAATGCAGTTAAGTGAAGCCCTGGAAGAAATTGACTTTTCACTGATAGATGACCGTAAAAGCAGGTTGATCGAGCAAATGAAAAATCTGATCATCCAAAAAATCCATCATTCCCGGGATATATTAGATATTAAGTGGGCAGAATTTATTAGTGATCAGCTCCATTACGATTACAAATACCTGGGTATGCTTTTTTCATCTGTAGAGAGTATTACCCTTGAGCAATACATTATTCGTCAAAAAGTCGAGCGCGTAAAAGAGCTGATGATTTATGACGAGCTTACCCTAAGCCAAATTGCTTTTCAATTAGGATACAGTAGCACAGCACACCTGAGTAGCCAGTTTAAAAAAATCACCGGCATGCCCCCCTCTAAATTTAAAAATACGATGGGAGGGAAAAGGAATAACCTGGATACTATCTGATTACTGACAATAGTATAACACATTCAGTAAATCCTGTAACGCCAATTCTCTCAGCACTTCCGAATTTTGTATTGTCCATTTTTTGGAACTGACTTTAACGATTTACTATGGAAGCTACAGATATTCTTGAACCAAAAAATAAACGAGCTGATCAAAACGGAGAAATTGTCAAAGATTCTTTTCCCGTAACCGGGATGACCTGTGCAGCCTGTGCCTCGAGTGTGGAGTCTATTCTTACCAATACGGATGGGGTGGCCATTGCCAGCGTAAACTTTGCCAGCAGTTCCGTCTTGGTTGAATATGATCAATCGCTGACACCAGAGAACTTGCGTAATGCGTTGCAATCGGTGGGTTACGATCTGATCGTGGATGTGGAAGATCCCAGTGAAGTACAGGCAGAAATGCAACGTAAGCACTACGAGGACGTGAAAAAGCGCACCATCTGGTCAGCGATTCTAACCCTGCCCGTATTCATTATAGGGATGTTTTACATGGATTGGGTGACGGGCCGTTGGATTTCCTTAGTCTTCACCATTCCAGTACTTTTTTGGCTGGGCCGTAGCTTTTTTATCAACGCCTTCAAACAGGCTAAACACGGTAAGGCCAATATGGATACGTTGGTCGCCCTAAGTACGGGAATTGCCTTTATTTTCAGTTTGTTCAATACCGTATTTCCTGATTTTTGGCATGCTCGGGGCATCCATCCGCATGTCTATTATGAGGCCGCTACCGTGATTATCACCTTCATTTCACTGGGTAAGCTACTCGAGGAAAAAGCTAAATCCAATACTTCTTCTGCTATTAAAAAACTCATGGGCTTACAACCTAAAACATTGAAGGTAATCATGGATGGCGAGGAGGTGGAAATGCCCATTGCATCCGTGCAAAAAGGCTATACAATTATGGTACGTCCCGGTGAGAAAATTCCCGTCGATGGTGAAGTGGCTGAAGGAAGCTCTTATGTAGACGAAAGTATGATCACCGGTGAGCCGGTACCGGTGGAGAAAACCAAAGGCGATAAAGTTTTTGCCGGTACGGTAAACCAAAAAGGCAGTTTCCACTTTATTGCAGAAAAGGTCGCTGGGGAAACCTTACTTTCCCAAATCATCAAGATGGTACAGGAAGCCCAGGGCAGCAAAGCACCGTTACAAAAGCTGGTGGATAAGATCGCCGGTATCTTTGTGCCGATAGTAATGGTCATCTCAATTGTTACCTTCATTACCTGGATGTTTATCGGTGGAGATGATGCCTTCACGCATGCATTGCTTACCTCGGTAGCGGTATTGGTAATCGCCTGTCCTTGTGCATTGGGGCTTGCCACGCCCACTGCCATCATGGTCGGTGTAGGAAAAGGAGCCGAAAATAATATCCTGATCAAGGATGCAGAAAGTCTCGAGTTAGGTCATAAAGTAAACGCGGTGGTGCTGGATAAAACCGGTACTATCACGGAAGGTAGACCGGTGGTCACTGACGTGATCTGGGAGAGCGAAGATCAATCGGCAGAACTAAAGCCTATGCTGCTGGCTATGGAGTCGCAATCCGAACACCCGCTGGCAGAGGCCGTCGTTCAGAAGTTGAAAGATGAAGATGTTAAATCTGCTACTGTCTCTCAGTTCAATAGCCTAACCGGTCGTGGTGTTCAGGCAGTGGATATGGCGGGTGTCATGTTCTATGTTGGTAATCAAAAATTGTTAACTGAGAATAACATAGCGATCAGTGATGATCTGGATAGCAAGGCAAGAACACTGCGTGAAGAAGCCAAGACGGTGGTCTTTTTTGCTAATAAGAACCAGGCTCTAGCGGTGCTCGCGATTGCCGATAAGATCAAAGAAACATCTAAGAAAGCCATTGAGACCCTTCAGAAAAGAAACATTGACGTGTACATGCTCACCGGGGATAATCAGCAGACGGCGGCTGCAGTAGCACATCAGGTAGGACTACAGCACTTTAAAGCGGAGGTGTTGCCATCGGATAAGGCGGATTTCGTAAAAGAACTGCAATCAGAAAGAAAAGTGGTGGCGATGGTAGGTGATGGTATTAATGACTCTCACGCATTGGCCCAAGCGGATGTCAGCATTGCGATGGGTAAAGGTTCTGATATTGCCATGGATGTAGCGAAGATGACCTTGATTACTTCTGATCTACAGTCTATACCCAAAGCGCTCAAACTTTCTAAAAAAACTGTGTTGGGCATTCGCCAAAACCTCTTCTGGGCATTCATCTACAATATTATCGGTATTCCGATAGCAGCCGGACTGTTATATCCCATAAATGGTTTTTTGCTGGATCCGATGATTGCAGGCATGGCCATGGCCTTCAGTTCGGTGTCGGTAGTAGGTAATAGTCTTCGGTTAAAAGCCGCTAACATCTAAAAGTCCATAGAGTCACCTGTGTTAACAAGCATGAAATCATCCGTAAAAATAGAGCAAATAATAATAGAGACCAGGGATGCTTTTACCTTGATATTAGAGAAAAATTCTCTAATAGAAACCTATGAACCGGGACAATTTATTAATGTTTTCAGTGAAATTAATGGTGAGGAAGTGAGCAGACCATACTCTTTTTCTTCCTCGCCATTTCTCAATGAGTTCCCAGCAATAACAATCAAAAGAATGCCCCAAGGGCTGATGTCTAATTACCTTGCCGAAAATCTGGCGGTAGGAGATCAACTGGATATCAGCCTGCCTAATGGAAGGTTTACTACCACCTATCGTGCATCCAAAAGGCATCTGTTCATGATCGCCGGTGGTAGTGGGATAACGCCCATCTTCTCAATCCTTAAGAATGTACTGCATGAAGAACCAGCATCTCGTGTAACGCTTTATTATGCCAATAAAGATAGTGAGTCCGTTATTTTCAAAGACCAGCTAAATGAACTGTTGAAGCTATACCCAAACAGGTTTACCATTATGCACTTTCTGGAAGCTGGTGACCAAGCCAACATCTTGGAAGAAAAATTGGTGTTCGGACGCATCAGCGAATATGCATTGGCTGGATTCCTGGCAAACTATGTAAAGACAAAAGAACACTTGCAGGTATTTGTGTGCGGGCCGGATGGATTAATGAGCTTTTCCATTGCCGCATTATTGCGTTTAGGAATAGAAAAAAGCCAGATACAAACGGAATACTTTGGGCTGAATAGGGAAGAAGGCGAAGAAAGGCTCCAAGGTTCTTCTACTACGGCTGAAACTGCCCAGGTAGAGGTAAGAAGTTTTAACGACAATACCCTTCATTTCGCTGTTTCCAAAGACCATCCGGTTTTACAATCGGCACTTGACCAGCGTTATAAGCTACCACACTCTTGTCAAGAAGCCATGTGTGGTACCTGTAAAGTTAAATTGGTGGAAGGGGAAATAGAGATGAAGAAGAACTTCGCCCTGCCGGATGACGAACTTGAAAGAGGATATGTATTGCTTTGTGTAGGTTACCCCCAATCAGACAAAGTAGTGCTGACTTATTAGTGGTCTGAAATGGACGTTGAATTAGCCGTAGAAGCTACGGTTAGGTAAATAGAGTTTTATAACGTTAAAAATAAATAAGTATGGACAAGATGAAATTTAAAACCAGTATTAAGTGTAATGGCTGTCTGACCAAAGTAACCCCTCACTTGAATAAAACTGAGGGTATCGAGGAATGGGAGGTTGACCTTAAAAATCCTAATAAGGTGCTTACAGTAGAAAGCAGTGGGGCTACTGAAGGGCAAGTTATTTCTACATTGCAAAAAATAGGCTTTGAAGCAGAACCGATCAACTAAATTTTTTAACCAATGAATATATCAAGTATGATAGATGAAAAATGCATTGATGAGTGCTTGGCTTGCGTAAAAGGGGTATGGCAAGCAATCGAGTAAAATCCGCCACTGGTATTGCAAAGCTATCGTGCGGCGCCCGCTAGAATGGCGGATTTTGCATGTACAGTTGCTATACCTCCTAATAGAGAGAGCATAAAAAACCGTGGGGCATTTGTAAAAAACAAAACTTCTGGCTGCTAAGAAAGCAGGCGAAAAGGCCGCTAAAGTGTAACCACTATTTGGAGCTAACGATCATCAAAACAGATTTGCCCCACGGTTTTTATAGTTCCCTAAAGTTAGGATTTTGGTGAGGTCGGACAAAGAATTTATCATGCCAATGTTGCCACTGGTGAAGTAATCTGTCGGGTAAAGGTAACGCATTGCTGCGTTACCTTTACCCGACATCTACGGCTAATTTTGAATTTCTGACAGGCTTCATCTTCAGAAAGTAGCTCGGCAGCGACCATCTGAACGGCCTGTTTTTGATACGAATAGGATAATAGGGTTTTGCACGTTTCATGGATTGTCTAATAGAATGGTGGAACATGGATTAAAATACCCCGTGACAACCTTTTCCAGGACGATCCATTTTGTACAATAAGTAAAGTTATGTTAAATAGAATTAGAAATTTTATAACATCTATACTTTTAGAGTAGCAGAAGGCTCTTGTTGGTGGGTAGTTTTACTTGTGTGGCTAGCGGAATGATGACGATTGTTCCCCTTGAGTACGAAGAATATTGTTATAGCAGTCAGGGCAATCATGACCCAAAGTAGCACGAAGATAAGATTAATCATACGATTCCTGGTTTGACGTAAACAGTACAACAATGTACAATATACCTGTAAGAATAACAAGAACAATACCAGTAGTGTTCAATGCCTGCATGTTGGCTTCAGCAAAGACTTCGGGAATGAACATTGATAGTCCTAGTACAAAACCCGAAATCCCAATAAGCAAGCTACTACTGGTTAGTGCCCAGGAAAGCGTTTTGGTCAGCGTGGCTTTCGTGCCTAGGACATTGGCAATAGCAGCGTTGATGGTAATACAGAAAAACATCCAGTCGCTCAGTAGAAAAGCCTCAAAGGTAGGAAGGGTTTCCGTAGAATAAATAAGATAGCGAAAAAGAATCGGCAGCGCCGCGGCAATGACCGTGAGTATCGGAATAAAGATTCTTTTCAAGGAAATATGATTTGGTCGTAATGCTAAAGTCAAATAAGGGCTAAAAATAGCTTTTTTCTAAAACAATTTCCGTTTGCGACTCGGAATCAATGAAAGTTTAATAATAGAATGGTACCCACATGTCGGATTTACTTCAACGGTTACTTTTATATTTAATGCATAGAGGATAATCTTTACAACCCCAGTTTGGTCCCCGCATTATGCGTACGAGCATCCTCAAAACGAGTATAGCGCCGAATCATCGCTTCGGTTTTATGAAAGGTCTGGGCCATAATCTCTGAGTTGCTGGCCCCATTGCGTTTAGCCACCGTCACAAAGCTGGCCCGTAGTGAATGAGCCGAGTAGCGCTTCCCCAAGTGCTTCTGGACAATAAGGTTGATACTCTGATCCGTCAGCCGACTATCGCCAAACTTATCTCCTTTCCGCATCCGAAGCAGTAAAGGCCGGACCGATGGAGTACCGTATTCCTCTTCTATTTTACCCGCTTCGTCAACGCCTACTTTGGTATCTGTAGATGGGTATACCCGTGATAGATACCGTTTCAGCGTCCGTACCGGACATAGCTGCGGATTGGACGCATAAAAGATCGCCTTGACATTCCCACCACCCAGCTGATCGGTCTTACTACGCCGGACATCAATCAGAATACCATCCTCATCAAGATGTAGATCGGCAAGGTTCAGGGCGACCAGTTCGCCCCGGCGAAACGCCCCCGTAAAGCCGAGTAGCAATACCACTTTATCCCGCAGCTGCACATTCACCGATTCATCCAAGGGCAAGATTGCTTTTTCCAGCATGGATTTCGTAAACGCCGGAGCTTCGTGTTGCCGAATCCCTTTTTCCCGTCTGATCCCATCCATCGCGATCCGGATCAGCCGATCACTGGTCGGACTGTCCCAGCCCTGTAAATCATGAAAGGACGAAAGCATGGCCAGCCGCCGTTCTAGGGTCGCTACTTTGTAGTGCTGGGCGATGTCCGAGAGGTAATTGACTAGCTGATCCACCGGGGTAGGGAAGGGAGCAAGTCCCCGCCGATCACACCAGGCGGTATAGCAGTCTAAATCAGCTTTATACGCCCGGACGGTATTGGGGGCTTTTTCTAAGCCCAGCTTTAAGTAGCGAGCCGCGGAAGCACTGACCTGGCCAGGTACTTGAGAAGAAGTAACCGTTGGTAGTTTTGAGGCATTGGATGAGGCTTGCTCAGCCATAATGGACTAGGGTTTTAGTTTGCTAATGGTATCTATCGGACGGGGTTTGGGATGCTGGGTGAGCCCGTAGGCCGTACCCATATGATCGGTCATCACCAGGGCCACCGGGGTGTAATTTATTTTTTCCAGATCCACTCCCGAGATAAGCTCTCCCTGGTGAAACAAGTTCAAGTGTACGTGATACACCGTCATCATAGGGTAAGCGAATTGGTTGCTATATATAAAGGAGTAAATAGGTAGATCTACCGTTGACCGCGCAGATAGGCCAATTGCTTAGCCAGCTGATCTGGTCAATCAGTGAATACTCGTAAACAATAAAGTAGTTAGGTTTCCAGCAACTCATCGTCTATATCGAATATGCTAAAGCGTTTTAAGTAGGAAATAACTTGCTCTTACGAAAGATTCTCTGTCTTTAAATACAGCTCCTCAAGCGTGGTCTCTATTTCCAGTGACTGTAGACGAAGCATTTCTTGCCTGCCATTTACCCACGACATTTGCCAGATGCTGGTTGGTGAGTCCCGGTAAAAAACCTGAGCCACCGGTTCATGCTGACTTAGCAGTACGTACTCTTTTAAACTATTCAGCTTACTGTAGTATTCAAATTTTTTGCCACGATCATAAGCTTCTGTGCTTCCGGATAGTACTTCTACCAGTAAGACAGGATTAACAATCGCTTTGGTATCTTGATCGGACCGTTCCACTGGACCACAGCTGACCGACGCATCCGGATAGAGCGATCGGTTAATGAATTCAATGTAGACTTTCTGATCACTGGTGAACACCGTGCAGTCTCTTTTGCGAAGCAACTGGTTCAGTACCGTAATAACATTACCCCCAATCACATTATGTACAGGATCACCACCGGCCATGGCATACACCTCCCCATCGTGGTATTCATACCGTTGATGGTTATCTTCTTCTAACTGTTGATACTCAGCAAGCGTCAGTTTCTGTGTGATATGCGATTGTTCCATTGTCGTAGTTTTAATGAATGATAAGATCCATTGAGGTACTATGTACACTAAGTAACGCTAGCAAGAAGACGAACGTTACTTTGACGTAATCTACGAGTAATTAAGATACGAAAGGGATAAAAGCCAAGCAAGCCCTTTTATATAAATAACTAATGATAATGTTTACTTATCGTTAGTTATCTATAGATAGGAATTAGTGCGCCTTACGCCGCGAATGATTTCTGCTTTGGGAATTATTTCGTATCTTCGTGCGAACAAATACTCAGCCTATGAACTTACTGACGATTCCTTCCAATATGATGACACTGATCGAGCGCTCCAAGCACGGGGTCACCAAAGAGGAAATTAAAGACCTGCAGGCCCAAGCCCAGCTGACCAATGATCAGCTGGCCGCTATTCTTCACCTCACTCCCCGGGCTTTGCAAAAGTACCAACCCTTGGACGTGCTACGCGCCAGTGTCTCGGAACGAGCGCTGGCCCTGGCGCAACTCTATGCCCGGGGATTTGAGTTCATGGGGGAAGAACGCTTTTTACGTTGGATGAATCGGCAGCACCTGTCCCTGGGAGGCCGCCGTCCGATTGATTTGCTGGATACGCACTTTGGCATGGTGCTCATCGGCGACGAGTTAGGCCGGATAGAACAGGGTGTGCTGGCATGATCGTCTACCGAATCGCCCGCCAGCGCTACGCCCGGGACCTGTCCGGCACCGGGGCTCGGTTGTACGGTGGTCGCTGGAACGGCAAGGGCGTGGCCTTGTTGTATACGGCGGAAAGCCGGGCACTGGCCGCCATGGAGCTGGCTGTCCGGATGGATGTAAATGACTTGCCCAGGGACTTGATGCTGATCAGTATCGGACTGCCCCCCCAGGCTACCCTGCAGCAGGTAGATCCTTTTCAGGGATGGGACCAGCATCCGGCCGGGGCCGAGACACAGCAACGGGGAAACACCTTTGTGACGCAAGGCAACGATCTGCTGATGCGCGTCCCTTCGGTGGTCATCAAGGGAGACTACCATATCCTGGTGAATCCACAGCATCCCCAGTTTCATCAAGTCAACATCGAAGATGTCGTTCCCTTCTTTTTTGATGAACGCTTGTCTTCGGGGCCTGGTTAAGGGGTTTATCTACTGCGGTATATAAAGCGGGTGGCCGCCTCAAGGCTGCTTTCATCCGTTTCAGTGACCGGTTGAACCTGCCATCACGCATCTAGTAACTCAAAAGGCTACCGATCTTACCGCCAGTGATCTGAGGGTCGTATCCCCGTGAGCGATGATTATCTGTGGGCCCTGCCAAAGGATGGATACATTTTTGCAGTTTTCAGCGCACTTCCGTAGCAAGGACTTACAGGGGTTTAGTTGGCTATAGGCTACCTAAAACAAGTAAAACGGAGTAATTTTAAAAAATTTGACCTTCATAGATGGCTTCTACGCGACGATCTGCCGACTTTACGATACTGTACACCTTAAAAATAATGCGCTTTTAGGTGGTAAAATCAACGTGCCTCTTCGGTTGTATGTCCAACGAGTCTAAGAATAGCCATCTTGCGATTCCGATTTTTTAGTGAGCAAATTGAGAAGGCGAAAAATATTCTTTTCGCTCGTAATTGCGTAGATTTCAATCTTATTCACCTAGAGCGACGAACCAAATGTGCTAACCTATGCTAAATGAGCTGATCCGCATTGACAAAAATGTGGGCAAAAATGTGCTGGATTTCTCGGTACTGGGCAAAGATGCCCCCTTGATTAAGAGTCTGATCTACTTTTTTTGCCATAACTACCAGTATAACTTGTTTGGCCACGGTACGCTCGATCCAGCCGAGCTAGCCGAAAAATTCAACTTTACCACCAACTACCTTCGCAGCCGCCACGAAAGTCCCGAGCAGCTCAAAGGCTATACGGAGGAAGAAATCAAAGCCCTGTACGAGCTGCAGGACGAGCGGCCCGAAATGCGGGTCTGGGACTCTATTTTAGAAAACGCTTTGTGGATACTGAAAAGCACCAAGATCAACTACCGCTACGGCGGACAAGTGTTTGACCCTCAGACGCCGAGCTCGGGCAAAGGCCAAGATAAAACCTACTATTCCGAGGTCAAGTCCATTCAGTTTTTAACGGAATTATCGGTCACCTTTACTAAAAACCCCCACGGGGGAAAAGAAAAAGTGCTCTATCACTACGCGCTGGATCAAAGTTTTATTGAAAACCTCACCAACTACTACTTTAAAGCCAACCACCAAAGTATTGCCCTTTTGCGAAAGCCCGCCCTGGATGATTTGTACATCTACTTGAAAAACCTGCGGGCCTCGCTGAAGGGCAACAACGCGACCTGTACGTTTTCGCTGCTCTGCGAGCTGGCCCACATTGAAATTCAGGATGCCAAGCAGCGTAAGAAAAAACTCAACCGCTCGCTTAAACGCATTGCCCAGGAGACGGATTTAAAATTTGAGGTGGTCTGGGAAAAAGAAAACCCCCAGGTGCGCTATAAGTACAAGCCGGTCATTATCTGGGAAAAAGAACCCCTGGTGGAAGACAGCAAAGAAGAGCGCGACGATATTTTCTACCAAAAGCTCGTGCATGAGCTTATTCAAATGTACCGCAAAAAGCGCGGGCGCAGTGTTCAGGACACGCGCTCGGAAAAAAAGTTTCTTTCTTGGTGCAGGAACGCCACGCTGGATCAGGACGAAAAAGTGCTCGCTTTTCAAAGTGCTTACTTTGATACCTGGCGCCATGCTGTCAAGCCCAATACCTACGCTATTAACCGATTTTTAGAGCAGCTTCCCGCCGTGCACCGCATTAACGACATCTACCAGATCAAGTACCGCTACTTGGACTAATCGTACGCTAGGTAAGTTGAGGGGCTGCTGTAAAAGGCAATGCAACTAAGTCTACCCTTATGGAGCTTCGGCTGGCCATCACTCGATTGCTTGATGTATACTGGGTTTAGCGTAACACAGGGTAAAAGCGCGTCTTTCTCAACGCAACTAAGTCTACCCCTTTTGGACTGAGTAGGATCTTGAGTACCAATGCAAGTAACTCTACCCTACTCCTTTTATGCTAAAAATGGATGAGCAATCGCAATCGCTACCCCTGTGCCCAATGCAAGTAAGTCTACCCCTTCCCCTTTCCCCTTATGGGTGATGTAACTACTCGGGGGAATACCCACCTGAGCAATATGGTCCTCAATGCAAGTAAGCCTACCCTGCGTGTGGATAAGTTTTGTTTTTTGCGATCATCTTAGATGGACTGGTACGATTGTAAGGCGGCAATGCAAGTAAGTATACCGCTATTGGGCCCTAGCAACGCAACTAAGTGTATCTTGACCCATGTCTCAATGCAACTAAGTCTGGCTCTTATTCTTCCTCAATGCAACTAAGTCTACCCTGACTTCTTTCTCAATGCAACTAAGCCTACCCCAATGGGGTGTACAATGCAAGTAAGTCTACCTGCCGAAAGGGCTGACAGGACATCTATTCGCTCATGGCAAGTAAGTATACCCCTTTGGGTGGCGCCCAAAGCGCTGTTCCTGCACAAGAGTGGCGCTCAATGCAAGTAAGTATCCACCTTATTATATATCGACATAAAGTATATTAATCTGCTTAACATAAGTTTAGTTAAATAACAGTGTAAGGTGCGGGTGAAAGAAAAAAAAGAATTTGACTGCCAATGTGGCAGAAGAAGTACGCTATACTTAAAGGGGTTTTTGTAGCACAGGGTAAAGTTTGACAGCGATGCTATTTTGTTGAACCATAAGGATGAATGTATTTTCGTACCTTGGTACTTTAATAGCTAGAAATCGTTTTATTGATTCCAGCTATTGTATTATTCTTTAGACAAGATTACCCATTATTGGGTATAGGAGTCCTGATGAAGATTGTGTAGGTTTGATCCCCAAACCCAGATATTTTGTATCGCCACTACACCAACTATACCAAACGATTGGGAGCATTGCTCGTATTATGGAGCTTTTTGCCCATTTTGTTGCTGGCTCAAAAAGTGAATGAACCTCCGCAAAATCAACAAGCGATAAAAGTAGATCTGATTGAGGGAACACTTAGTGGACCGTTACCCTTCGACGTGCCAATCATGTTTAGTGGCGAGCTGCCGACATCACCCACATTCAGTAAGGTCACCCTACGCAGCTATCTTATGGAAAACAAAATGGACTGGGATGACGATGCAAAAGAAGAAAGATTAAAACCCGTCGAAATACCTGTAGGTGATAGAGGTGAATGGAATCGACCGGCTAGCGGCCTGAGTTCCAAGCAAAAAAACTTTTATATTCCCTATCCTTTTCCTCAAGCCTTTTATCGGCCTAACAAAATCTACAAACTCAAATTCACAGCTACCAGTTTTGGAACGGATTATACTACCGAAATCATTGGCTATACGGAGAGCAGTTTAGCCAATCATCTCCGCTTGGATATCGGTGTCGGGTATGCGTTCAAAC
>JAVKCN010000027.1:0-21918 GCA_040222715.1 Cyclobacteriaceae bacterium
ATTTGAACAACAAAGCCGGTATCAGAAGATTGTGATTACCCAATGGAAAGACAATTACTGGTTGTATATCAATGGTAATCAGCAGTTAAGCTCGGTAGACGAAGTGATGTATCATGAGCCACTGGTGCATCCGGCGATGACATTGGCCCCGCAACCTCAGAGGGTATTGATTCTGGGTGGCGGAGATGGATGCGCGGTGCGAGAAGTCCTGAAATATCCCTCAGTTACAGATATTACGCTGGTGGATCTTGACCCGGCCATGACGACTTTGGGTAAAGAAAATCCGGTTTTGCTCAGCCTCAATGACAGTTCCCTTTACAACCCAAAGGTCAACATTTACCATCAGGATGGCTACACTTACCTGGAAAAGGCTGATACTTATTACGATGTCATCATCGTAGATTTACCTGATCCGAAAACGGTGGACTTGAATCGCCTGTATACCCTGGAGTTCTACCGGATGGCGTATCATCATCTACGGAATCATGGAGTATTAATCACGCAGGCGGGTAGCCCGTATTTTGCGACGCGGGCTTTCCAGTGTATTGACCTGACCGTCGCCGAAGCGGGTTTTCAAACTGCTATGCTCCACAACCAAATTGTGACGATGGGGGAGTGGGGCTGGATCATGGGAGTGAAAACCACGGCTGATGCTCAAGTGAAGGAACAATTGAAAAGCCTTTCTTTCGACGCAGTGCCCACAAAATGGATCAATCGGGAGGCCATGCAGTTAATGACCTCATTTGGGAAAAACATCTATGTGACTCCCACGGATAGTGTGGAGGTAAATCAGGTTCACAATCCGGTGCTATATCAGTATTACCTCAAGGGCAACTGGGATTGGTATTGATGCCAGGAAATGATTCCAAATTAGTGGGTATTACAACCGTTTGGCTATGGTTGGGGTCATACAATCAATGGTAAAATGCAGAGTCCTCCAGAGGAAATCCTTTGTCGGAGGACGAAAGGACCGGCAACTGGCTAAGCGAGCTGTCGGTCTACTTTTTCCAATACCTCCCGCACGTTGGCTAACTGCTCATCAGAGAACTCCAGATGCGTGACAAAACGCACATCCTGTTTTCCAAATGCCACCGCCCGGACTCCTGCCTCTTCCAGTTGATGAAGAAAATCCTGAGGGGTAAGGCCTTGAAGGGTGGCAATGGCAATATTCGTTTCTACTGGCAGCACGGAAGTCACATAATCACAATCTAGCAATGCTTCTGCCAGTAAGCTGGCCCTGTGGTGATCTTCTTTTAGCCTTTCCACATGATGATCCAATGCATAAATACCGGCTGCGGCCAGATAACCGGCCTGTCGCATGCCGCCACCCAATACCTTACGAATTCTTCGGGCCTGGTGAATCAGCTTGTTACTTCCCAGCAATACTGAGCCAACGGGTGCTCCCAATCCTTTGGAAAGGCACACTGAGATAGAAGAGAAATATTGTCCGTAGCGTTCGGGTGAATCTCCGGTAGCAGTCAGGGCATTAAAGACGCGAGCACCATCGAGGTGGAGAGCGAGAGAATGGCGTTGGCAAACTTTATGAATCTCAGCAATCTGCTCCAGGGAGTAACAGGCCCCTCCTCCTTTATTTACCGTATTTTCTAATGCCACCAGGCTGGTTTGGGGAAAGTGAATGTCATCGGCATTGATATTCTCTTCTACCATCCGGGCAGTCAGTATGCCTCGTTCTCCCATAAGCAATCGGGTAGAAACTAAAGAGTTATAGGCCAGTCCGCCGCCTTCATATACATAAATGTGGGAGCGTTGATCGCAGATAATTTCCTGCTGAGGTTGCGTTTGGGCCCGGATCGCGATTTGGTTGGTCATGGTACCGGATGGGCAGAAGAGCCCCGCTTCCATACCAAAAAGTCGGGCTGTTTTTTCTTCCAGTGCTTGCACCGTGGGGTCTTCCCCGAACACATCGTCACCCACCTTGGCCTGCATCATAGCTTCTAACATGCCAGGGGTAGGGCGGGTTACCGTATCACTACGCAGATCGATCATAGTTTATTCCTTTTATGCTGAACAAAGTACTAATTTACGGATAGGAACAATAGTGAAGCAAAAAAAATGTAATGCTGACGCAACCTCCCTGAATTGGCGCGCATCTTACTATTGAAACGCCCCGAAGCATATGGGATTGAATATTTACCAGAGCCGTACCTTGGACCAACTCATAGACGGATTACGAAAAAACGACAGCCGTTCGCAAAAGATGGTATACGAGCGCTTTTCGCCTACCATGTTTGCCGTGAGTTTACGCTATGTGAAGGACCATGACAATGCGCAGGATGTACTGGTAAAGAGTTTTATGAAAGTATTCAGCAATATTCATCAGTATAAAGCCGAGGGCAGTTTTGAAGGTTGGATTCGCCGTATTGTGGTCAATGAAGCCCTGATGTTTCTGCGAAAACATAAAAATATGTCGGTAGAAGTGGATATTGAAGAAGCCCGGGACACGGCCACTTCCTCCTACGATCACCTGGAGGCGGAGGATTTGATGGGCATTATTCAGCAATTGCCGGTGGGCTATCGTACCGTGTTCAACCTGTACGGCATTGAGGGATATTCTCATGCGGAAATTGCCAATATGCTGAATATCAGCGAGGGGACGTCCAAATCACAATTAAGTCGGGCCAGGCAATTACTGCGGCAGTTATTAGACCGTCTGGACCCTTCTTACCAAGATCAAATCGGATAAATATGAAAGATATTGAAGATCTGTTTAAGCAAAAATTACAGCACCATCCGGTAGCGCCACCCGCGGATACCTGGGAGAAGCTTCAGGCATCGTGGCAGCAGAAAGAAAGGAAGAAGAAAGGTGGATGGTTATGGCTGGCAGCTTCAGTGGCATTGCTATTGATGCTGGGAGGAGCTTTCTATTTAGGATATGATGCTACGAACTCAGTGGAACCAATAGCCATCGAATTGCCAGCCCAATGGGAAGCAAATGATGCTACGGTACCACCAGCACCGCACATTGCCAACGAGGGCCAGAAAGAGGTGGCAGTGATAATTCCTGAGGTAGAGCGTGCTGAATCCGAGAAAGCAGAACCTGTTGTTCAGAAAGATGTACAAACTCCCCAACGCAATGCTGAACCGGAAGAAATGCTGGTCATTGAACAATTAGCCAAGGTAGAAGCTACCGCCCCGCTAGAAGTAACCGCAAGTGAACCGATAATCTATCAGCTTCCAGAGGAGCCGTTAATCGCGGAGGTATCTGATATTTTGAAATCTCCAGCAAAACCTACGGTAACCATTATTTATAAATCCGGTGGAATGGTCCAGGAATCAGTGCAGGAAACTGAAGCACCTGAAGACAGGAAACCACTGGAGAAGGCGCTTGCTTTTTTTACCAATATCAAAGAAAATGGAGTCGGCTTTTCCGAATTGCGCTCGGCCAAGTCTGAACTTATATCAAAAGCCTTTTCTAACAAGCGAGAACCAATGTCGGCCGAATAGCTGACGCAGTATTTATTTCATTAACCCATGTTAACTTTACATTATGAAACCTGTATTCACATACATACTGGTACTGGCAAGCTATGTTTTGCAGGCCAGCCCCGTTGAGCAAGACACCATCATTCTTCGCTTAGGCAATAATGAGGAGGTCATGATTATCTCTAAAAGCAATAACGAAGTAGAGTTGCTGAAAGCGTATGATATGAATGCAATCTTACAGGATTTGCAGCGGTCAAATGACTCCACCCAGCAGGGTAGCATCTATATTGAGATTCAGGATCAGACAGGGCAGAAATATGATTTTGAAGAAGAAGAGTCCCGGAATCTGACACTGGAGGAAAAACTGGAGCGACTGGAGCAAAAAATGGCTCGAGTCAATCGTCAGGGCTCATCAGATCAATCATTGCAGGGGCATTCAGAACATACTACCAGCTCCTATTCTTCATCGTCTTCCTCATCCTCTACTTCCCATTCCCGCTATCGTCGGCAGGGTACTCATTCTACGATGATGTTTGATTTTGGGCTTAATAACTATGTATCCAATGGGGCTTTTCCTGACGACACTGATGAGCTGTATGCCGTGAAACCACTGGCTTCCTGGAATATCGCGCTCGGCATTACCAATACCACCCGCATTGCCGGACCGTTGTTTCTGGAGTGGGGCACAAATGTCAACTGGTATAACTTCAAGTTCCAGAATGCCCGTACCCGCATGGAAAAAAACGATAGTGGGGTGGAGTTTTATGAAGATATGGATGTGATAGATCCTCGGAAAAGTAAATTTGTAGTGCCTTACTTAAACGCTCAGTTAGTTCCCATGCTTCAATTTGGTAAAGCCCGGCGAGATGGCTGGTTTCCTCTGGACCGGGATGAGGATTCGGGTTTTCGTTTGGGAGTTGGAGGCTATGCTGGTTACCGGGTGGGAAGTCGGCACAAGAATGTTTTCAAAACTGAGGGGGATCGGGAACGTGTGAAGGACAAAACCAATTATTACGTGAATAACTGGCGCTACGGAGTGCGCTTTCAGCTAGGCTTCCGCTCATTTGACTTTTATGCAAATTATGACCTGAATGAGCTGTTTGTAGCTGGTAAGGGGCCAGAACTGAATGCCTTTAGCTTTGGAATTATGTTCTAGGGCTTCCATAAATAATTTGGCATAAACGACGGGCAGGGGTTTTGTTTGTCTTTACGACTGACCTTGCCCGGCCGAGGTTGGGTAGAGAATTGTAAGGCCAGAGAAACTTCGTGTGATCCGCCCGAAGCCGCGGGGCCCAGTTTTGAAACGGTAAGATCGTAACTGTATCCAAAAGAAAAACCGTTGATGGACACGCCAAAGGCGAAAGCCAGCGCATCGTGGTTAATGGTTTTGGGCATATCCTTCTGAATCGGTAAGCCTTTATACCAGGCTCCCAGCATTAGCATCCGGTAAAAATAGGTCACCCCCATATCCAGTTGATTGAATTTGCCTTGCTGGCGGTACTGAAACGATGGGTTAATGCTGGAAGCCATACTATTTCTGAAAGGTCCCAGGTTGATCGGGATTTTGTATCCGGCGTGCAAAGAAAACCGCATGGGGAGCTCACTTTCTTCCCCCAGAATAGACTGGTTGGGTCGGTTCAGGTGGTGGATGGCAATTCCGGTCCATAATCGTTTATCATACACCAGCAGTCCGGTAGCAAAGTCAAAATGGTTTACATTATCCAGATTTCTTAAGGCAGGATCGGTACTGGGAGCATCCGGATTACCGAATTGCAATTGATCGGCAAACACCAGTTTGGAATAATCCATGCTTTGGGTAGCATAGCCTACTTGTACCGAAGGCACTGCTTGCAAGCCATTGGTAATCGGAATACGATAGGAATACACCGCACCAACGCTATTGGATTTTAAACTGGCACTTCCCGCCCGATCGGCCATGACAATGACACCCACACTGCTGGGAGAGTTTTTGATATTATAATCATACGAGAAGGCGTAGGTTACAAACGCTTTGGGTAAACTGGCCCAGTGGTTACGGTAATTGATGGCAGCCCGATGTTGGCGGGTGGCTCCGGTAAACGAGGGGTTCAGGTAGATGGGAGAGGAGTAATATTGGGTGAATTGAGGGTCCTGAGCCCATACATCCATGCTGATTAACAAAGAAAATAAAAATATCGTAAACGTTTTTTGCATAGCTTCCGTGTTCATATCAAACCAACTCCTTAGCGTACCAGCGTAACATCTCCCACAATTGTCTTATAGTTTCCATCACTAAATTGGAGCTCTAGTTTGTAGACATAGGCATCTTTTGGGCACAGCTTGCCTTTGTAATAGCCATTCCAGCCCTGGTTTTTGTCAAAACTTTCAAACATCATCTCACCCCAGCGATTGTATACCATCATGTGGAATTTGGTTAACCCTTCAAACACGGGCAGGAAAATATCATTCTTTCCGTCTGCGCCGATGACTTCCGAACCACCCGGACCAAACTGATTAGGGGTGAAAGCATTCGGAACCTGCACCGTACCGCCATCTTCAATAATGACAGCTGATTCTACCAAAATGGTATCCATACAGCCCTTGTTAGATTCAGCAATCAGTTGAATATCGAAAGATCCGGTAGTTTCATAAGTATGTTCGGGATTTGAATCAGTAGAAGTGGTGCCATCCCCAAAATCCCAGTAGTAATTTTCGGCTCCGTAACTGAGGTTGACAAAATAGATGGGTTCGCCTAAAAAGGCCTTTTCCGGTCGTAGATTGAAATACGCGCGGGGTGTTTCATACACTTCCACGCTAAATTCTTTCTTTTCTACAATGGTCACGCCTACACTGTTGCTGGCTTCCAGGGTAATGGTGTAGAAACCGGGTTCGTAGTAGGTATATACCGGGTTCTCTTCGGTCGATACACCCTCACCTTCACCAAAGCTCCAGCGGTAGCTATCGGCTTCGGCGTACCGGCTCAGGTTGCGGAACTGAACAGTCAGTGGTCGGCAGCCTTTGGGCGGTTCGTAGGTGAAATCTACTTCTGGTAACAGAGGCTCAATAAAGATCTGCTTCACCAGTGTATCTGAACAACCCAAGCTGTTGGAAGCTACGAGCGTAATATCATAATACCCCACTTCTGAATACTGATGGACGGGTTCTTCTTCAGCAGAAGTAGTACCGTCGCCAAAATCCCAGAAATAGAACTCTGACCGTTGGCTTTGGTTGGTGAAGAAGACATCTTCATTTCGAAGGTAGCGTTGTGCCAATCGGGGTCTAAAGTCTGCTTTAGGGCCCTGGGTTAAATCTACAATGATCTCTTGTTCTTCGGTGACTACCACTCCCAGTTCGTTGCTGGCTTGCAATGAGATGGTGTAGATACCAGACTCGTAATAAGTATGCACCGGATTCCATTCAGTAGAGATTGTGCCATCGCCGAAGTTCCAGAGAATGGTGCTACTGTCGGCATACACTGTGTGGTTGGTAAAGGTTACTTCCAGGGGAAGACATCCTTCTATGGTAGAATAATCAAAACCAACGATCGGTAGCGTCTGCTGGATGATGACCTTGGCCGAATCTTCTTCAAAACAGTACTTTCCGGTTGCCTTTAGTTTTATGGTGTATTCTCCTTTTGTAGCATAGGTATGCTCAGCCGGATCTTTCTCGCTGGAAACGGTACCGTCCCCAAAATCCCATTCGTAGCTCCAATCGCCCGGGTTTGTTTCATTGGTGATGGAAACTGTCGTATTGGGCAATTCCAGTATGCTGGGAGTTACCAGAAACGAAGTGTTGATCTGTTCCTGCGGATCTATGGTAATGGTTTGCGTAGTGGTAGGACTGCTACAGCTGGCGAAATTGAAGGTTGTTAACTGCACGTTAACTGGGTAGGTGCCGGAGACATCCTTTACATAGACCAGGCTCACCGTATCTTTGGTGTAATCCGGGTTGTTGATAGGCAGCGGGCTGACGTGCCAATCGTAAAACAGCCCTTTTTGCTGGGCCTCTACCTTATAAGTAACCAACTGACAGTCAGCTTCTACCATAACTGTATCAAATGCTGAGGAAGGGGCTGGGTTGACGATAACGAGTTCTTCGTAAGAGCCAAAGCAGGCACTGGTTTTCTCAGGCTGTAGTCGTATCCGGTACTGTTTCACCAGAGGACCGTCATTGGTTAATGTATGACTGAAGTTTGCGTTAGGTGCCAGAATGGTTTGGGTATGAATGACGGTGGAATCAGCTTCATCAAAGACCGTCCAAACGTATTGCTCCGGGCTAAGGGATTGCGTAGCTGCTGTTGCCTCGAAGTTGAAGGTACGGGGAGAGCAATTGGTATCTCCTCCGGACAGGTTGGTGATGACATATTCCGCCGGTGGACCGGCAAACACCGTGATCGTATCTGGTTCGCTGATGGCATCACAGCCATTGGCGGCTTTAATTTCTAACCAGACTTCATATTCCTGATTGGCATAACTGGCCAGATTATTCTCAAAAGTAAGTAAATCAAAGGTGTTAGCGGGGGCGATGGAATACTGCTGAACAGTATTGTCCATTAAGTCTTTTACGTGCCAGATGTAATCGCTAACTCCTACTGGTTGGTCGGCAATCAGGGTGTCTACTGCAAAAATAACCTGTAATGGACCACATCCCTCGGTGATGTCTGGGGTGAAAGAAACGTACGGAGAAGCTTCTACCGTGACTGGTTTTGTAATGACATGCGAACAAGTGCCTTTGTTGGTGATTACCCGGTGATGAACCTGATAAACTCCCACTGCTGGAAATTTATGCTTGAACGGCCCTTCACCAATAGTTTCAAAGGTACCGTCATCATCCAAATCCCATTCGTAAATAATAATATCATCCCCATTGACTACAACGGGCATCGTAGCACTGCTTTCAAAAGTTACACTATCAGACTGGCAACCGGCAATAAAGGTAAAGTCGGCGGCGGGGGGATGGTAAATATGGACATAGGCCGTATCCCGGGTTTCGCAATCTACTCCGGATGCTGAGGCAATCAACTCCGCCATATAGGTCCCCGGATTGGTAATAGATACTTTGATACTGTCCTGCGTAACTGCACCGCTCTTTTGTTCAGCCAATACTTCACTGCCAGTCTCATCGTAGAACTTCCAGGTCCAGGTAGAAGTAGCGGGGTTAAAATTGGTAGAGATATCGCTGAAAACCACTTCCTGGGGTTGGGGGCTTACCGGATCGTAGCACACAAGAGAAAGCGGGTCACCATTAATAGCTGAGGTCTGAATGGCTGCATTAGCAGTTTCAACAATGGTGACCAGTTTTTCAATGCTACCACCGCAACCGCCGACTGAATTATTATCAGTAACTGTGAGGCGTATCATTTTTGTGCCCGGATTCATAAACTCATATTTTGGAAACTGGCTGCTTGAGATTGTTAATAATGTCGTTCCGGTGGCATCATCATAAAATTCCCACTTGTAGATAAAATCAGCGTCAGTAATGCCCGGTGTCTGATCCTCAAAATAAATGCGGTCACCCACACAAAATTCTGTTTGAATGGCGCCCGAATCGTCAATCAGACGGGTAATAAAAGCGGGATCAGATTTTTCAACGACTACAATCCGAGCCTGAGTCTCAATAAAAGCACTATCTCCCAGTGGGTTTCCCGTTGTAGGGTTTAGGAAATTTCCGTCGGTGGTATCCGTATCATAAGGATTACAGATATTCCAGTTACGTAACGTGACCTCAAATTCCTTACCCAGGTAGGTCGCATTATTTGGAACAGATACCGTCACAAATTCACTCTGGGAGGTAGAGGTCTCGATGGGTCCCTGTAGTACCTCGACCGGTGCTGCAAAATCATAGCTCTCAACGATGCCGTTCACTTGCACCCCTGGAATACGATTGGCAGCACTACCTGTACCGTAAATCCACTGCACCCATCGTACAGCATTGTTTTTGCGATCGCTTTCACCAGAGTTAGGGACGCAGTTCCAGATACTATTATCGTCAAAGTTTACGATGGCTGTTTCACCCAGACACACCCGGTATAATATGGGGTCAATGCGAGGAACCCCTCCATTTTCACTATCAGTATCCCAAACAGTTACATTTTGAGTTTGAAGAGAACTACCACAAGGTACGCCGTTTACTCTCAACTGAACAGAAGGCTGGTAATTACATTGATCGCCACCCTTGGGATAGAGGTGGGTTGCGGTAGCTTCATATTTTCCACTACCAACATCTACCGCAGGGACAATCGTGTTGGGGGTTGCATCGTCCCAAACATATTCCAATTCTACCGTGGCCGGACTACCCAGAACCGTATACCACACTTTCCATTGGAAATCATGCGGTGCACAAAGCCTGGGTGGACTTTCAACGTTGTTTCCAGGATTTGAATATGTAGAACATTGACCAAATGCATGTTGATTAAACAGTACAATCGTAAACAAAATACCGATCGTACTGCAAACAATTTTGCTTTTCAATGTTATTATACGTGCTATATCTCCCATTTCCTTTCAAATCATGTCCAAATCAGACTCAAAGGCTCTGCTTAGACGATTTTATCAGAATAGTGCAAAAATAACGCCCGATATGGCTACGGAATGAGATGCGCTTGTAAGGAGAAGTAGGGTTGAATTGACAATTTTATGTAAGCGAAAACTGTCTAAAAGTTGTGTTTTGTAAAGAATTTACTAGAGTAAAGTGTACTGATTTTAGGAATTTCGTGTGAAATTGCTGAGAAAGGACTAGGAATGTAAGTAATGTTTCGGGTAACTTTGCGGAATCTGATTTTTAGTATGGCTTAGAAAAAGTCAAAAGTGAGCTGGTGGTGTTGCACTGGTGTAGTTTCATACTGTAAATTTGATAAACTCAATCCTAACAGGCGAATGGCCCGGTTATCCGTTAAAGCTTCGTCTAGCAACTGAGTGGCAAAAGGCCACCATTGGTTAGCCGTAGCCAGCAGGCAATTGGGGGTGCAACTGCGGGTGATGACCGTAAAATCGGCAAACTTTATTTTTAGGGTAAGTGTCCGGCCCTGCACCTGGTTTCGTTGAACACGTTCTTCCAGTGACGATGAGAGGAACGTGAGCTTTTCCAATAGTTCTTCCCGTCGACTGATATCCGCGAAAAAGGTGGTTTCCGTCCCTACTGATTTGCGAATGCGGTCAGGTTTAACCTCTCGCTGGTCATTTCCCCGAACAATCTGGTAATAATGCCGTCCTGCTTTCCCGAAGTAATGCGCCAGTGTTGGCAGAGGAAGTTTCTTCAAATCAGCCCCGGTCTGGATACGGAGGGCATGCATTTTTTTGGCGGTGACCCGGCCAATGCCATGAAATTTTTCAATCGGCAGCTGTTCCAGAAATGCAGTGGCTTCCTCAGGCAATATCACTTTCAGGCCATTGGGCTTATCATAGTCTGAAGCTATTTTTGCCAGAAATTTATTAAAAGAAACTCCGGCGGAAGCCGTCAGATGGGTTTCTTCATGAATTTGCTGCTTGAGCAATTGGGCAATCCGAATAGCCGATTTCAGATTTTTTTTATTGCTGGTTACGTCCAGATAGGCCTCATCCAGTGAAAGTGGCTCTACCAGATCGGTATACTGAAAAAAAATCTCTCTGATTTGCTGAGAAACTGTTCGATAAACCTCAAATCGTGATTTTACAAAAATCAGGTGCGGACATAACCTGGCCGCGTGTACTGATGGCATCGCAGAGCGCACTCCATACACTCGGGCTTCGTAGCTGGCCGCCGCAACTACTCCGCGCTGGCTGCTCCCCCCCACGGCAATGGGCTTGCCCTGGTAGGCAGGATTATCCCGTTGCTCAACAGAAGCAAAAAAGGCGTCCATGTCAATATGGATTATTTTACGGGTGGGTACCGAAGACATCAGGATTAGAGAACTATTTTTTACCTTTGTGGTTCACAAATTAAACAAAGGTTGGGCTATGCCACATATGACATCGCAAAAAAAACTCTTTCTTTTTATTGCACTGATATTCCTGTTGGTTGTGTTGTATTTTGGTTTTGATATTGCGCAGAGAACCACATTTCCCGGCTCCAAACCTAATCTGAAAGAACGTATAGCGCCTTCTTCCGATACCCTAAAATGACGAATCTTACACCATGAGTCAAGATACTGATAAGCAAAAGATTGATGTTTCAAAAATAGACCTGGATAAAGAACGGGAGAAAACCACGGATCAGCCGGGTTTGATCACTTTTCCGCACACTGTGGGTGGGGCCGTAATCAGACCCGAAGATCAGGGGAAAGTGAAAGGTCGGGCCGTAGCGGCGATGCGTGAACAGACCGACCGGCAGATGCAGCAGTTGTATGAACAAGCCCAGACCCTGGCCAGACAGGCTCAGCTGATTAAAGAACGGGTAGATGTTTCGGAGAGAATTTACGAAGCAGAAATGAATTTTGAGCCAATCATCTCCCAGTCTTACTATCTGTATCAAAAGAAAAGTGGCACAGATCTTTTATCCATGGTATCACCGGAAGAGTGGGGGAGAACGCATCCTTTCAAGTCCTTTGTGGCCAAAGTTACGCTACTGTCAGATCACACCTGGGATGTTGAACTGGCAGACGAAGTGTAAGCAAGCGTTTATTGAAGACATAAGAGCCGAGGAAAAGGTGTAATTTAGACCATAACGCAATAAAATCCGGTAGCATGAGCAGCATTAGCGTTGTTTTGGCAGATGATCACCAACTGTTTCGCGATGGTATGAAAGCCATGTTGCAGGCTTCCGGTTTTGTTGATATTGTGGGGGAAGCCTCCCACGGTGCTGTATTGCTCACTGTCCTGGCCTCCCAGACTCCCGATATTGTACTGCTCGATATTTCTATGCCCCAGGATTCCGGAATCGATTTGCTGCCGGTGATTAAAAAGCGTTTTCCTTTGGTGAAGTGTATCATGCTCACCATGCACGATGATGTACAATATGTTTTGCGCAGTTTGAGGCAGGGGGCAGATGGTTACCTGCTTAAAGATGCCGACGAGCAGGAACTTAAAACTGCAATTCAGGAAGTATATGAAGGAAAAAAATATTTCAAGAATAAAATATCCGATCTGATTGTGGCTGACCTCTCCAGTGAGAAGCCCCAGGAGGTTTTGCTCAGCCTGCGTGAAATTCAGATTGTTCGCCTGGTAGCCGAGGGAAAAATCACCAAAGAAATTGCGGACCAGTTGTTTGTAAGTGTGCGTACCATTGAAACGCATCGTTCACGGATCATGAAAAAATTAGGCGTTTCCAATACCGCCGAGATGATCCGTATGGCTTATGAGAAAAAGCTAATCTAGCACTATTACGTATTTACCACATACCATTAGCCAGCTTTCCACATTTCATTTTACCAAAATTTCGGTAGCAACTTGCTGAACATTAGGGCGTTATATTGATTAAAGCGAGCAAAATAACTCGCTTTAGTCGATCATAGCGAATACTAAAATATGATATAAAATAAACAAATGTATTAACCCTTAAATGTACCATGATGATTAAAGCAACAATCAGAGAACGTTACATCAGCAGCGAAAATGGAATTGCTCACGAGCAGGTAAGAGAGATTATCCATGAATCACGCATTTTTTCAACGGAAGAGAAATTCGATGAATGGTTACAAACCTTCAAACATGAATTATGGCAGGATGATCCGGCCAAGGTAAAATTGGTAGAAGGAATTTACGTAGATAAGCAGGAAGTGAAGGTAGATGATACCACCGCGCCCAAGCGATTGCGCAAGTACGCTACATTCAGGAAAGGGGTATCTTACTACTATGCCAGCGAAAGCGATGCACAGTTAGTGTCATAGTTCTTTCAGTAAATCGAATGAAAAAGGAAGCCATGATCGGCTTCCTTTTTTTATTTGGAATTGAGAGTGCCTTAAGCAGATACAGCCTCAGCTGCTTCTTTCACGGTTTTCACAATTCGGGCAGCAATTTTATAGGGGTCACCATTAGAAGCCGGGCGACGATCTTCCAACCAGCCTTTCCATCCGTTTTCTACGGTTGCAATTGGAATGCGAATGGACGCTCCCCGATCGGAAACACCGTAGCTAAATTTATCAATAGACTGCGTTTCGTGGGCACCCGTCAGTCGTTGGTCGTTATCGGCTCCGTAAACTTCAATGTGTTCCTGGATAACGGGTGAAAATGCCTGACAGATTGAGTCATACACTTCTTTAGAACCAGCTTCTCGCAGGGTAGAGTTTGAAAAGTTGGCGTGCATACCAGAACCATTCCAGTCACCTTTGATGGGTTTGGGGTGCCAGTTGATGAGTAAGCCGTATTTTTCGGCATTACGTTCTGCCAGATAGCGGGCTACCCAGATATGGTCACCAGCTGCCGCCGCACCTTTGGCAAAAGTCTGAAACTCCCACTGTCCGGTGGCTACTTCAGCATTGATACCTTCTACATTGATACCGGCATCCAGGCACTGATCTAAATGTTCTTCAATGATCTCACGACCGTAGGCGTTCTTAGCACCTACTGAGCAGTAATAAGGACCCTGAGGACGAGGGTAGCCACTTGCGGGGAATCCTAACGGAAGGTTGGTTTCCGGATCCCATAGAAAATATTCCTGCTCGAAGCCGAACCAGAAATCGTCATCTTCGTCTTCAATGGTGGCTCGCCCGTTGGTGACATGCGGAGTGCCGTCGGAATTCATCACTTCGGTCATGACTAACCAGCCATTTTTCCGAGCGGGATCGAGAAATATAGCTACTGGTTTAAGCAGGCAGTCAGAAGAACTACCTTCAGCTTGCTCGGTAGAACTTCCGTCGAATGACCACACCGGGCAATCTTCCAGTTTGCCGCTGAAGTCTTTTACAATTTTGGTCTTACTTCTAAGACTTTGGGTAGGTTTGTAGCCATCTAGCCAGATGTACTCAAGTTTAGCTTTGGACATTTGAAATCTGCGTTAAGAGGTTAAAGATTTAGATTAGGTTTCTCGATATTTTCGATTGCATGAAAGTTTGAACCCGCTAGTATAAGGACTCATTTTCAAAATAAAAAAGCTGTTAAACGCGAATATAATATTTTTTGTTGATTGATAATAAATGTGATTATTTTTTTTGTAATTTTTAAAAATGAGGCTAAAAAATTTAAAATCACATCAAAATATAATTCTGCAACTACCAAATTTTGTTCTTCATATAACAAATATTATTTGGTGCTTTATGAGAAAGACTGAATTTTTATCTATTGGCCTATTTTGAAGAAGAATTTGCCTGGATTTGTATAGTGCCCCGAATTATCAGAACTTTGTGCAGATTTTGTGTGTAACAAGGTGCAGCAGAGCACCTTACCAACTGAGAGCAAAAAAAGTTAACGTATGAATGAGTTAGTACGTTCGGTAGCGTTTTATACCCTGGGTTGTAAACTGAATTATTCGGAAACCTCCACCCTGAGTCGCATGCTGGAAGAGCGGGGATACCGCAAAACTGATTTCCAGCTTGGCGCGGATATCTATATCATCAACACCTGTTCGGTGACGGAGAATGCGGATAAGAAGTGTCGCAAAGTAGTGCGGGAAGCGCTGAAGTATTCGCCCAACGCATACATTTGTATTGTGGGTTGTTATGCCCAGTTAAAACCCAAAGAAATTTCTGAAATCCCAGGAGTCGATGCCGTCCTGGGAGCTGCTGAGAAATTCCGCCTGCTTGATTTACTAGATGGGTTTCAGAAAAAGTCTCAGCCCCAGGTGTTTGCGGCTGAAGTACAGGAGGCGAAATCTTTTCATCATGCGCACTCTATGCACGACCGTACCCGCACTTTTCTGAAAGTGCAGGATGGCTGTAACTACCATTGCACCTTTTGCACCATCCCGCTGGCTCGAGGGAAAAGCCGTAGTGATACGGTAGACAACATCGTAGCCCAGGCGACGCTAATTGCCCAAACCGATGTGAAGGAAGTCGTACTGACCGGAGTGAATATCGGTGATTATGGTATCGTAGATGGCAGAAGAAATACCCGTTTTCTGGATTTAGTGCAAGCCCTGGACCAGGTGGAAGATATTGCGCGATATCGTATTTCATCCATCGAACCTAACCTGCTCAGTAACGAGGTGATTGCCTTTGTTGCTCAGTCCCAGCGGTTTGCCCCTCATTTTCATATCCCGCTACAGTCGGGTTCTAACAAAATTTTACGATTGATGCGGCGGCGCTACCTGCGTGAACTCTACGCCGACCGGGTTCAAAAGATCAAAGCGCTGATGCCCCATGCCTGTATCGGGGTAGATGTGATTGTGGGATTCCCCGGAGAAACGGAACAGGACTTCCTGGATACTTATCATTTTCTAAATGAACTGCCAGTATCTTATCTGCACGTTTTTACCTATTCGGAGCGGGCGAACACTCCTGCTGCTGAAATGGATGAGGTCGTACCTATGAAAATACGACAGCAGCGTTCTAAGATGCTACGCATGCTATCTGAGAAAAAAAGACGGAAATTTTACGAGGAGAACCTGGGTAACACCGCCACGGTATTGTTCGAGGAAGATGTAGAAAACGGATATATGCACGGCTTTACCGAAAATTATGTCCGGGTCAGTGCACCCTACGATCCATTGCTCATCAACGAGTTACAGGTGGTCAGTTTACAGGAGATCAACGAGCAGGGCAGTGTTACCATTGAGTCGGCAGATATGCTAGTTTCTTAGTGCTGCCTGCTTTTCGATTTTTTCCCGAAACAAATCATTCCCTGTATCATCAGTGAAGCAAATAGACAGGGAATCATCTTCCAGTGTAATTAGCGCAAATCCATTGTTCGAAGAACTAAAACGGGTGATGTCATTGCGACCAGTATCCCGCATTTCAGAACCGGCACCGGAAACCAGGTAATAGGTGGTTCCCAGCGGCTTTTGTAATTGCAGATCGTGTTCATGTCCGCTCAGGTAGAGATCCACATGGTACCGCTTAAAGAGCGGGACAAAAGTATCAATTAGCTCGTCCGCATTACCGTGGTAAGGGCTGGAGGAGAATACCGGGTGATGCCCAATCACAATTTTCCATTTAGCTGTGCTCTGCGCCAGTTCATTCTCCAACCATTCAAGCTGCCGGTATTTATCCTGCGCCATTATTTCAGACTTCCCCGCTTCATAATATTCCTGAATAAACGGGCTGGTGTCCGTGAATAGCAGTAATACATCTTCCTGATCGAGGTATTGGTGTAAAGTATAGTATCGGGCCGGAAGGTTCCAGCGCTGGCTGATGAGCGAATAGTCAATCTGAGCGCGTACGCTACCATCATAATCATGGTTTCCCAGCACAACATACCAGGGAATTTGAAGAGACTCCTGATCATAAATATCTTCAAAAGACTCCTGCCAGTTAGGATCATCCAAACTCTCCACTCCAGCATCATAAAAATTGTCTCCGGTAGAAATAACGAAGTCGGGAAGTACTTTCTGAGCGGTTTTTGCCAGTTGGGTCGCTGTTTCTTTTTGCCGGAATTGTCCCCGCCTGCCCCAATCGCCAATTACACAAAACTGAAGAGATGTATTCATATCTCACAAAAATAATAGGAATACCTCAGAGGAGGTGGTAGGCGATATTATGAAACTATTAAGAAATGAATTGTGGCCCTGTGGTATGCTGTTCATTGCCCCTTATCCCTTTTTGAACAACAGGGTGGAAAGAACGATCAGCGAAGCACCAATAACAAGTTGTACGGTCAGGGTTTCATCAAAAAACAAGATGCCATACCCCGTTGCCACCACCACCTCCAGGTACGATAAATAGGAAAGGGTAGCGGCTTTCATCTGTTTGAGGGCATGAAAATACAATCCGAAGGCAATCACGCCAATACTGATGACGAAGGCGAAAATTAGCCCATACGTCTGCCATTGGTAGTCATCAATGGAAGTCCAGGCAAAGGGTAAAAACAGTATGCCGCCTACCAGGTTCTGAAAAAATACCGTCTCATACCCTGAGTACGCATACGAAGTTCGCTTAAAAATAATCACCGTGAAAGAGTACAATATCGCTGAGGCAAGCATGGCACTCATACCAATCAGATCCTGGTTTTGGGCGGTAAAATCCTGATTGGAAAAAATAATGCCCACTCCGATCAGGGGTAAGAACAACAAGAACCGGTTGCGCCGGGGAATGGATTCTCCTAACCAGATTCGGCTGAATATGGTAACGAATACCGGCCATGAATAGTAGATTACTACTGCATTGGCGATGCTGGTATAAGAGTAACTCATAATAAATAAGAAGATGCGCCCGGCATTCAGCAGAGAACCCAGCAGCAGCCACTTAACCGAGGAGCGGAACAGTGGGATGCGTTGGAAAACACTGAAGTAGGAGAAGAGTAGCAGCGTAGGGATGGCCGTTCGGAAAAACGTTAAGACAATCGGTGAAACACCAATCAACTTAATAAATGCACCGGAAGAGCCAAATACAAAAATGACGAATACCGCCAGTAGATATGGGTTCATACTACAGCATCCAGAGTCTCCATACAGCGGACAGCAGTACCAGGAGCAGTGAGGCAGGAATCAGGTATTTCCAGCAAAGGGTCATTAACTGATCTACGCGCAGCCGCGGATACGTCCATCGTACCCACATCTGTACGGCAACTAGCATCAGGGTTTTACTCAACAGCCAAATCGCACCCCATAAGTGTCCGGCCCAAGTGCCGGGTGTGCCGGTAGTCCAGTCAGCCAGGGTAAATGAACCAAAATTCGGTAATGGGGTATTCCAGCTTCCTAAAAACAGGATGGCCCCGACAAAGCTGACCAGCAACATCATGGCATACTCCGATAACATGAACAGTGCCCAGCGAAAGCCGGAATATTCAGTGTGATAACCACCAATCAACTCGGATTCAGCTTCGGGCAGGTCGAAAGGAGCGCGATTGCTTTCAGCTAAGGAGGAGATAAAGTAAATAATGAATGCAAAGAACAGTATTGGGACTCGGAAGATATTCCAGGTAAGAAAGCCACCCACGGCGGTCATATCTACCTGCCATGCGGCAATGCCAAACAGGTAGTTAGCATCTCCGGTCACCTCCGAAGCCCAGATGCCCTGCTGAAAGGAAATGATCTGAAGATCAAAGGTTTGGGAAACAAGAATGACACAAAGCAGGGATAGCCCCAGCGGAATCTCATAGCTGATGATTTGTGCTACAGCCCGTAAGGCCCCGTATAATGCATATTTATTGTTAGACCCCCAGCCGGACATTAAAATGCCAATGACATCGAGGGAAACAATGGCCAATAGGAAAAAAAGCCCTACTTCAGCAGTAGAACCTCTAAAGCCGGATGTCAGGGGAAGCATGGCAAAACCAGCGAAGATGGCGGTAAAGATGATGATGGGAGCTATCAGAAACAGTATCCGGTCCGCCGCCTTGGGGACTACATCCTCTTTCTGGATCAGTTTCAACATATCGGCTACGGTTTGGGCAAGACCATACTTACCCACCTCCATCGGACCCAGGCGATCCTGAATAAAAGCAGAAATTTTACGTTCGGCATACACTGCCACTACCGTAAAGCCCAGAATGAACGGAAGAAAAAGGAAAAAAGTGGACATGGGAGGCAAGTTAGGCAAAGGAGAGAAAAACGGCTGTAAAATGAGAAAAAAACTTGATGCGGTCTTCGGTTTTCTGGAATTCCATCAGGTAAAGCGAGCATCTGTGCCGTGGCCTAACAGGGATCTTCTGACAAGATGGCAGCATCTGAGAAAGGCACAGTAATTGGTTTCTTAGAGAATATCAGAGCCTAAACCATTATGGAATTAACATCAGAAAATAAGCTAAAAAAGTTGATCATCGTTGGAGATCGTATTTTAATCAAACCAAAAAAAGCTTCTGAGAAGACAAAAAGTGGTTTGTTATTACCTCCAGGTGTACAGGAACAGGAAAAAGTGCAGACTGGTTACGTGATTAAAACCGGTCCCGGATATCCGATTCCAATTCCGGCCGAAGATGACGAGCCCTGGAAAGAACGGGACGAGCAGATTAAATATATACCTTTGCAGGCAAAGGAGGGAGATCTGGCCATGTTTTTACAGAAAGGGGCTTTTGAGATTATGTATGAAGATGAAAAATACTTCATCGTGCCTCAGGCTTCTATCTTAATGTTAGAGCGGGAAGACGACTTATATTAGTGATAATCTAGCAATATAAACTGGAGGGCGCACGCGAAATGAGCTTGTGTCCTTTTTTTATTTTTGCTAGGTTCGCCACTATACGTTTTTTTTTGTTATACCGTTAGCAACACATAGCGCTTTACTGGCTTTATGAAACCATTTTTTATTTTTTTATTCATCGGCATCAGCTTCTCTACATTTGCTCAGGAATCCGAATGGGAGCAGGAGGGGGAAATTGACGATGCCGAGGTAGTCATTGAGAAAGACCGGGAAATTACGCTTCCGGCAGCCAGTCGTCGGTTTGAACGAGTACCCCCGCTACCCATTACCAAACCTACTACCAGCATCACCTATCAGTTTACTGATGTTACCCCGAGTTTAGCCAGCCTCAACCCTCAGGTCCGTCCATTGAAGATTAAAAACCCTCCTTTGGATAAATTGTATGGCAATTATCTCAAACTAGGGTTTGGTAATTTTTTGACACCTTACGCTGAACTGTTTGCCAACAATACCCGGGACGATGAATACGGTTTAGGCGTACATCTGCGCCATCTCTCTTCCCGCTTAGGTCCGGTAGATGGAGCCAATTCCGGAAACAGTGACTCTAAAGTAGGATTGAATGCGAAATATTTTGCTCAAGGGCATACCTTTCACGCAGAAGCGACCTACCAGCGGGAACGCTATCATTTTTACGGATACAGCCCTTTGATTGAGCCGGAGCCCGAACGTGATTCTATCAAGCAAATCTTTAATACAATTTCTGTCAGTGGTGGTATCTCTCGCGAAGAAGTCGGGGCCCCATTTGATTACGACCTCAATGCCAAATTTATCCATCTGGATGACGCCTATCAGGCGGCAGAAAACCAGGTGATATTAAATTTGAAGGCCAGTTATACCATGTCTGAGCAGTTGGGGATTGGAGTAGAAAGCGACCTGTATTTGATGAATCTCAGTGATCAGAACCCGGAAACTCTCGAGGAAAATTCTTTGAACCGGAATTTGTTCCGGGCTCGTCCGTACTTTACCTACCATAGCAGCAGCGATCCGGAAGAAGGGCTGTCGGTAAAAGGTGGGTTTACCATGGTATACGAAAATGATACGGCAAATAATGCCGATCAACTGCACATATACCCCTATGCACTGGCTACTTATTATCTAAGTAATGCCTTTCAGGTGTATGCCGGAGTAGACGGAAATGTAGAAGCGACCTCCCTGTATTCCTTTACCCGTGAGAATCCATATCTGGAACCGAATGTACCATTGCTACACACAAATCGCAATTTTAGCCTGAGAGGTGGTTTAAAAGGGCGAGTGAGCAGCGTTTTTGGGTTTCACCTGGGGTTTGCTGCCAATAACTATAAAAACTTATATTTCTACGCAAATAGCGCCCGGGACTCTACCCGATTCACAATGCTGTATGCTTCAGATAATGCGTTTCAGCTTAATTTTTTTGGAGAGATTACCCTCAACAGCGCCGAGCGGTTTCGCTCCTCGCTCCGGGGCGATTTTTATGCTTATAGCCTCAATGACGTAGAAGAACCCTGGCATCGTCCTGATTTGACCCTGAGTTGGCTTAATAGCCTCAATTTGTACGAAAAAATACTGCTAAATGCTGAGTTACAGTTTTTATCCGGTATTCAGGGGTTGAATCTGGCGAGTGGAACTGCCCAGGAATTGGATCCTATTGTAGATCTAAGCTTTCAGGCCGACTATTTATTTTCCAGTCGTTTTTCCGCTTTTATCAAAGTTAAAAATATATTTGCACAGAATTACGAGCGTTATCTGAATTATCCCTCCCGAGGGATTATGTTCATGGGAGGGATTACCTACAGTTTTTAAAATATTGATATAAAAACTATTTAGTACTTATGTACTTTTACTAGTATTATTCTTAGGGTAATTCCCCATTCATCTGTTAATTCGCATTATCAAGCGTAATTCGCTGAGAATTATACTTTTATCACGTAGCAAGTAAACTGATCCATTATGGAAGAGAGAGAGCACACTGGATATCATATGGAGGATTCTGACGAATTCGGATTGCCAGAAACGGATTTTCATCCCGTTGATCGAGAAGAAGAAGAGGCGATTCCCCCGGAACTGGCAGAACCACGCTATTATGTGGAAGAAGAGGAAGAGAATAGCAATAAAGGCCTCATCATAGCAGCTATCATTGGCTGTATTGTAGTAGTTGGCCTGGTTGTTTATCTTTTCGTTTTTGATGGGGCACAACAGATTGCTGCTCTCTTTGGAGATGATGAACCCGTTCAGGAAGAAATCGTCTTTACTACTCCTGAACCCGAGGTGTATGAAGAGCCTGAGCCAGTTTATGAAGAACCCGTAGTGGTGGAAGAAACTCCTACGATTGCCTCATACCAGGGTATTGAGTCGCTTTCTGCTCCTACAGGACG
>JAVKCN010000028.1:0-10473 GCA_040222715.1 Cyclobacteriaceae bacterium
GACCGCGTCTACATCAAAGGTAATGGTATTGGCGGCAACCGCATCTGTCGTACCATCGTTGACTGTGAAATCAAAGTCAGCATATCCGGCTCCATTCTCATCCGTGGCTCCCACAAACTTCAACCGATTGGCATCCAGATCTGCTTTGCTCACCTCATCTGTGGCCGATAGGGCTTCCCCACCATCAACCTCACCATCACCGTCGGCATCCACAAACAAAGTGCCTGAAGCGGGTATCGCATCTATGGTAATCTTGCTCAACACATCACCATCTACATCACTATAGCCCAAGTCACCGGTCGCAATCACCAAGGGCACATCTTCATCTGCCGTCAAAGTGTTATCCGATGCCGTTGGGGCATCATTTACGGCTGTCACCGATAGTGTCGTCGTACCCTCATTGCTATCATCATCCCCATCATTTGTTACTACCGTAATTGTACGATCAGCCTCATTGGGTGCCTCCTCGCTGTTGTTGTATACAATCTGTTGCAATGCCGTTTGATAGTCAGCCAGACTGGCATTCCCGCTAAGTACCAGGGTACCGTCCGCATTGTCGTAACTGTCGGTGACAGAAATACCAGCAGGCAAGGCTCCAACCACACTTAGCCCTTCGCTGGTGCCGTCAGGACGATTGGTAAGAATTACTGTTACTTGCGTAAGTTGGGTATCATCTACATCCGTAATCGTCACATCCGTATCCACAATGGCCACATCGGTGTTTCCTTCGGTAAAGTCAACTGCATAATCTGCCCCGGCTGCGCCACTATCATTATCAGCATCCAGATCCAATACAGAGGCATCATTTACCGGATCCACCGTGATGTTGACTGTTGCATCATCCGTTCCCCCATTACCATCATTGGTTGCCACAACCACGCTGGCTGCTCCGGTATAATCTGCGGTGGGATGAAAATCAGCACTCGCCAGGGCGGCATTGATATCAGCTACACTACCACTAAAGGTCATGGTGGCATCATCATCCCCATCGCCGACCGTAAAGGCCAGTCCCGTGGTCTGACTCAGCGTAAAGGTGCCATTGGTGGCAGTAATCGTCACCGTCTGAACATCTCCGTCCACATCAGCTACACTCAGAGCATTTCCATTCCCGACATTGAATACCAGATCTGTATCTTCATCCGTAGATTCAGTCACTGATGCGGCTGTAACAACCGGGTCATCGTTTATTGCATTTACGGTAATCGTAACCGTAGTGGTATCGCAGGCAGGTGACTCTACATCATCGCAAATGCGGTAAGAAAACTCATCGGTACCATTCCAGTCCAGATCAGGTGTATAGGAATAAGACCCATCGGGATTAAGGGTGAGTGATCCATCGCTAACATCCGAAACCAGTTCGGCATTTTCACCAAACTCCAGATTGGTATCATTATCTTTTACATTACCGTTCAGGGTATTATCCTCATCAACCGAAGGCGTATCCGGATTTGCCACTGGCTTACCTTCTACATGAAAAATCAGGTCAATAGTACCGGGGACGCCAAATTGATTGACGACTTCTACCCGTACTGTATCATTGCCTAAATAATCTGCTCGAGCGGTGTATAAAATACAGGTATCTTTTGGTGCACCAATACTACCGACGCGCGCTAACCCTCCGGTGCTGGCCGATGGGTACACATTCGTAATATGATAAAGTTCATTACAACTTTGCAGATTGAGGCAGTGCTCTAAACTGGTTCCCTGCTCAAGCGAATCTACCAGATACCGGGTGGTAGGCAACAGTTCGGTGGGGTCAAGAACATCTATCTTTTTGGGAAATCCGGATAAATAGCCATAGGTACCAGTACCTCCCTGCCCTACAATAATGCCCAAGTGAAAGAAATCATCCGATTCAACTACGATATCATCCGGCGAGGCGGGAAAGTCAAACGTAATAGTTTTCCAACCGATTCCCCCCGGTACGGTGGTCGGAGTATTGTCAAAGTTTGTATAAGGTTGTCCATTGATTTGAAGACTGGTGAAAGCAGCGTCGGAGGCCATCACATGAATGATATTATCATAGCCTACAAACTTGCTGAATTCCAGGTAGGTACTACCAGTACAGGTAATGGCTGGCACTGCGGACATACCTACTTCTTCGGTGGTAAGCCCCGAAACATGGTATAAGTAAATCTTTTTGTCAGCTTCAATGTAGTAGGGAGTGCCCAGGCTTCCTACCACCGATTTATCGAATACATCGCCCGTATTGAGCGTAGTGACCGTTGTAGTACCATTTCCCTGAATGGTTACCTCGGTATTATCTTCGGTAGCGATTGCAATGACATAGTCAGTACTATCTCCATTATTACTTCCTCGAACCACCACATATTCAGTCCCGATTACCTCAAAAATATCGGAGAAGATTGGCACGATCTGGTCTATCCCCGCATCAGCCGGCCCCCCGTACTCATGATTAATGTGCTGCGCGCCGGAAACCACCGAAATGGGCTTATCGGAAGTAACCTGAGACCCGGCCAGGTTATTGGTAACATTATCTGCGCCACCACCAGTGGCTGTTGTATTTCTTACTAAGTAGGTTTCATTCTTGTCCAGCGTGACAGTAACAGTGTTTAGTCCGCCAAACATGGTTACTCCGGGAGGTGCGGTAATCGTCACATCTGTATCATCTTCGCTGGCCATCACGGAGATAAAATGCAGGTCATCAGCACCGTAGCTGGTTTGACTCACCCGCGTTTGCGAACCTGCCCTAAAATCAGTACCTAGCCCGAAAGATCCTTTTAAGGGGACCAGGCATTGGTTATTTCCGGAAGTAAGACGATACACAACTTGTACCGGAAAATCCGAGTTAATGAGCAGTCCCTTGTCTGTTTCAATGGTATTGGCTGCATAGGTCATGCCCCGAACGGTATTCAACGCTACTTTCGCTGGGGTACCGGATACTACCGTACCACTGTAGACAGATGTGCCATCGCCCAGTGTTACGGTGACATTGGCTTCGGGGAAAGCCGTGGTAATCAATAATTCACTGGGACCGGTATCTCCACCCCCATTTCGCGATTCCCAAACGGGTGGCATCCAATAGTCAGTATCGAACTGTGCATAGCCTTGGCTAAGGGAGAGCAATAAGACTATAATCGTTAAGTATTTTTTCATAGTGAGTCTTTCTTCAAAACTTATTGGCAATATTATATGAAAAGATATTACCAGGCTTTCAGAAACTAACTATGCGTACCTTTTGAAGAAAACAGTAAAAATTCTAAAACTCACGAAACGATACGGATTTTGTAAAATGTATCCAGATTTTCCTGTCAACAATATTTATTTAATAATATTAATATTTCACATAATTAAATAAATAATTATTATATTATTTTAATATCTCAAGCGCGTAATTTATTGATAATTTTCTTACTATATCCAGGTGCTAGAATGTACTATTTTCCTAATATCAATTAATTTTAATATACCGAAATCAGCAAATTGACACGATATATTCATGAGTATTTTAACCTAGCCGACATTACTTATCAGCAAAATAGTATTCGTGTACGGAAAGAATGTAATCAGCAGGGGTATTGGCCAGAAGACTAAAGTGGCCAGAAAGCGTTGTTTTTTGAAAACAAAAAGAAGGGGGTTATGCCTGCTCTAAGCATTAAAAGATAAAGGAGAAGCAAATACTACTCATCATAATCGATTTGACTACGCTTCGCATGGGTGACAGGTATTATTATTCCCTGGTAAACGTGAAAGAAAAACAGCTTAATTGGCTTTTAGTATTTTCCAGGCCCAGAAGAGAAAAACACCCCCTGCTGCTGCTGCCGCAGTCAGCAAACTGGCTATTCCGACTTCACCGTATATCCAGTTTCCCATGGCAAAAAGCGCCGCGAATACGGTAAAAGTCCCAACCAACACACAAAGCAGTTCGAGTGGTAGTTGGCCCTGTTCTTTTACCAGTGGCACTCCATCTGCCTGGGCTTTATTGATCACCTTATCCCAGCCATTACCTCCTGGCTTGATCTTGCGATAGAAGTTCCGCAGTGTTTCATCATCGGTAGGGGGAGTAAAATAAGCCGAAACGATCCACACCACCGTCGTCAGCAGCGAGCCGATTACGATGGTTTGCCAGCTTTCGAGGCTATCGTTTACGAACGTAAAGTAGCCGGCAATCAGCAGGGAGGCGACCATTGCTACAATTTCAGTCATGGCATTGATGCGCCACCAGAACCAGCGTAAAATATAGATCAGGCCAGTACCAGCACCCAATAACAGCAATAAGTTGAAAGCCTGCCCGGCATCGGTCAGCAGCAGACCTAACCCCAACCCCAACACCGCAGTAAGGACGGTCGAGAGACGGGCAGCCCATACTAATTGCGCCTGTGTGGCATCTGGTTTTATAAATCGCTGATAAAAATCATTGACCAGATAGGAAGCCCCCAGGTTCAGTTGCGTAGAAATGGTCGACATAAAGGCGGCTATCAAAGAAGCGGCAACCAACCCCAATAAGCCAGAAGGCAGCAGGGTTAGCATGGCCGGATAAGCCACATCATGCCCTAGCTTATCCGCAGATAGCGTAGGGAATACGTTCTGAATATCGGTGAGTTCAGGAAACATGATGAGTGAGGTTAAGGCAATCAGAATCCAGGGCCAGGGCCGCAATGCGTAGTGGGCAATATTGAAGAATAAGGTAGCGCCAATGGCATTCCGCTCATCCTTGGCTGAAAACATACGCTGGGCAATATACCCTCCACCTCCAGGTTCTGATCCGGGATAATAGGAAGCCCACCACTGCACCGCCAACGGCACCAGCAATACCGGAACCCACACTGATGGATTAGAAAAATCAGGAAAAAGATTAATTTTTTCCTGTACGCTCTCGTGCGATAACAGGTTCGTCAAACCACCTACTTTCTCGTGATTTACCAAATAAATACACGCCCAGACAGAGCCGATCATCGCCAGTATAAATTGCACAAAATCAGTGATAACCACCGCCTTAAGTCCACCAAATGCACTGTATGCCAGGGTGATAGAACCCGCAATGAGCAGCGTTAACCAACCGGGCATGCCCAACACAATTTCCCCAAACTTAATAGCCGCCAGTGAAACGGCTCCCATCACCACCACATTGAACACCAGGCCCAGATACAAAGCCCGGAACCCCCGCAGAAAGGCGGCGGCTTTCCCACTATAGCGCAGCTCATAAAATTCCACATCCGTCAGAACCATTGAGCGCCGCCAGAGTTTGGCGTATACAAATACCGTCAGCATCCCTGTCAGTAAAAAAGCCCACCAGGCCCAGTTACCGGCCACACCATCTACCCGCACCAAACCTGTTACCAGATTGGGAGTGTCGGCCGAAAAGGTGGTTGCTACCATGGAAACTCCGAGTAGCCACCAGGCCATATTACGACCGGAAAGGAAAAATTCTGAGACATTGGCCCCGGCTTTCCGGGATACAATCAGTCCAATAACAAGTACGAAAAGAAAATAAACAGCAACAATGGTCCAGTCAAGGCTAGTTAGATGCATGGGAAGGTGTTATGGTTTGGAGTGTGTTGGGTGGACAAAGCCAGCGGCAAAAGGATATGAGGAGGAAAGCGCTATCGTCAATGATGTTTAACTACCTTCCTGACCAATAGCGCGTTCTCACTTTTTATGCAATAAATTTCTAATGAATGAAATGGTGTCTCACAAAGGCTTCCATCGCTTCATACTCCGTTAGCCCTAACTGATTGTATAAAGTTGCGGTCGCGTGATTTCGCTCTTCTGCCCGCTGCCAGAACTCCCGGTTATCCTCACCCTGAAACATCACACCGTCTTTCTGCGACTGATGGAAGAAAATTGCCTGCCGCTTCTTTTCTACTTCCTCCGGGCTTAGGGGCACGGCCATTTCAATCTCATGGATTGGCCATTCGTGCCAGGCTCCCCGGTACAACCACACCCAGCAATCTTTCACAAAGTCCTCTTCTTTCAAATTATCCAATGCCTGAAAAATAGCATCCAGGCACACCTTATGCGTACCGTGCGGATCAGCCAGATCTCCAGCGGCATATACCTGATGCGGTTTTACTTCTCGAATCAAGTCTTCAATCAGCTGAATGTCAGCCTCACCCAACGGGTTCTTTTTGGATTTTCCGGTTTCGTAGAAGGGCATGTCGAGAAAATGAATTTGTTCATCGGGTAACCCACAATAGCGCGCTCCGGCAATGGCCTCTCCCCGGCGAATCAGTCCCTTAATAGACCGCACCTTCTCACTATCGATTTCGGCCGTTTCTTTCTGCTGTAGTTCCGCTATGGTTTCTTCAACTTCAGCGTTGGATACCCCGCTCATTTTATTCAGATCAGAGGTAAATTCGGCAAACCGCAGAGCATCGTGATCGGCCACGGCAATGTTACCCGAGGTTTGATAAGCCACGTGTACCTCGTGCCCCTGGTTAACCAGCCGTAAAAAGGTACCACCCATGGAGATGACATCATCATCGGGATGGGGACTGAAAATGATTACCCGTTTTTGGGCCGGTTCGGCTCGCTCGGGCCGATGACTGTCGTCTACGTGGGGCTTCCCGCCCGGCCAGCCGGTAATGGTGTGCTGCAGGGTATTGTGCATCTTAATGTTCAGTGCATAAGCCGATCCTTCAATAGCCAGCAGATCAGACATGCCGTTTTCATTGTAGTTTCGCTCGGTCAGCTTAAGAATGGGTTTACCTACCTGATGACTCAGCCACACGATGGCCTTTCGTTTCAGCGGCTCTGTCCATTCACAAGGACCCACCAGCCAGGGCGTTTTAAAGCGGGTCAGCTCGGCAGAGGCCTCTTCGTCCAGCAGCACGGTGGTGTTGGGCTGCTCTTGCAGGAAAGTAGCCGGAATGGCCGGGGAAATCTCACCCTCCACGGTTTCCTTTACGATCTCTGCTTTTTTGTATCCCCAGGCCAGCAAAATGGTCCGGCGGGCTTTCTTGATGGTATCGATCCCCATGGTAATGGCCCGCTTGGGTACTTTATCAATCCCATGAAAATCTCCGGCCGCATCTACCCGGGTCAGGTGATCCAGTGTAATCAGGCGGGTCAATGACATATAGGAAGAGCCGGGTTCATTAAATCCGATGTGGCCCGTACGCCCAATACCCAGTAGCTGAAAATCCAGCCCACCAAATTGTTTAATCTTATCTTCATATGCCATACAGGCATCGTACACCTCCTCCAACGGAAGCGTGCCATTGGGGATGTTGATATTCTCTGGGGGGATATCCACGTAATTGAAAAGATGTTCGTGCATAAACGACCAGTAGCTCTGCGGATTATTTCTCTCCATAGGGTAGTACTCATCCAGGTTGAAAGTAACCACCTGCCGGAAGCTTAATCCTTCTTCCTGATGCAGCCGGACCAGTTCTTCGTATACTCTGATAGGCGAAGATCCGGTGGCCAGGCCTAATACACAGGTTTCTCCCCGAGCATTCTTTTTACGAATCAGACCGGCGATTTCGTGCGCTACCGCAATGGATGCAATGCTGGAATTAGAAAACACTTCCACGTGCATCTTTTCAAATCGGGTAATGTCGGTTCGGCCAATATGCTGGTGCTCAATATTGACCTTAGGGCTTTGGTGAATGGGTAATAGATCGATCATGTAGTAAACTGGTTAACACGCAGATTTAAGCTCGCAATATACGTTATACATTTCTTTTCAGAATAAAAAACCTGCTTTTCCCTTAAAACGCTGATCGGAAAATATTCAAATTCCCCGTTGATAAACGGGATACGAATTCATCGGATAAGGGGGTGGTTTTTTATCAGTAAGGTGGTTTGAAAGAAATTCTTTTCTAAAACTGCCTGTTAATCGCCAATGACGCTAAAAAAATTATACGATGAACCATCAGAACCTACTCCGCTTATACGCAGAAGGGAACTTTTTATGCTGTACTTTAGCCTTGCTATGATCGGTCAGGTGGGGAGGGTTGTGTCTTAGAGGTTGTTTAAATTCTAGTTATCAGCCTACAAACATCCCTTTTCCGCTTATACTTCATTGCACAACCGGGCTTTTAAAAATATTTGTCCATGATTTCATCAAGCATCTCTTCGGTAAGAGGCTTAGTCTTAAAATCGGCCAGCGTTTTTTTAGTTGACGCTTGAGCGATGTCATCAGTATGCTGGGAGCTGGTAAGCATGACCATTATTACCTGGCTTTGCTGGTCTTTGTCAAGCTTGTCATATTCCTCCAGAAACTCCCAACCATTCATGCCGGGCATATTAATATCCAGAAAAATCAGGTTGGGGTGCGCTATTTTACTGTCTTTGGGCTGCTTCAAAAAGTCGAGCGCCTCGAGTCCGGATTCTTTCGCTATCACGAAATCGGCAAAATCATTTTTCATGATGACCCGTTCGTGAAAAAAATTATCATCTGGGTTATCGTCTACCAACAAAATACAATGTATTTTCTTGCTCATATACTCGAAACTGTAGAATGAATGATACTGTTTTCACGAAAAACAGATTCATCCTGGATTTAACTTTCATGAAGTTCAGTAAATTTTCTACAATTCGCTAAAACAATCCATTAACAAATGTACTTTGTCGTCAGAAAAATATGACGAGAGCGGCCCCTATAAGTATTTTCCGGGATAGTAGTACAGAGCTAGCGATAATCAGCCAGGAGGACTGATTTAGGTTGCTGTTTGGTAGAGCAATGAATCCCTCCGCCCCGGTAGTTTTGGTATAAGCAATCTATAAAAATGAGCTTGCGGTCTGGAAAAAGCATTGAGAAAGCCTCCTTGACATTTCGCTCTTTTTCCTGAGAAGAACCGGCCTGGATATAGGCAGGAAGCAACACTACACCATTGGTAATCAAAAAGTTGGTATAGCTTGCGGCAGCCACAAAATTAACCGTATCTCCTACCGAGGGAACGGTCTCACCTTCAAATAAACTACGGTCAAGCGTAGTATCGGTCAAGCCGCCACCTTCCCCGGTTACTACCATTTTCTTCGTGATCAGATCTGGTAGTGGAATTTTGATAATCGTAAACGGCTTTCCATCCTGGTCAGTAGCCTGTTTCAGGATTTGAAAGGCTTCGTTCAGCACATCGTAATTTAGCCGACTTACCGGATTGGAGCTTCTTTCGGTTTCTTCTACCCAGGCCAGTACGATGGTATTTGGATCAACAAAACGGGCAAACTCATCCACGTGCCCACCTACTCCATAACCGTAGTAATCATCGGCAATTGGCTGCAGGCCGTTCGGGTCATTGGCCAGCCCGCGAGGGAGCCAGATCACTTTTTTGGCGCCTACAGCTTTGCGATACACGGCTTCTATCTCGGCTTTGGTTTTATCAGGATTCCGGTCTAACATCATGGATTCTACCAGGAGAATCGTTCCTTGCCCGTTGGATTCAATACCGCCACCTTCATTTACCACATCGGCCGTAATCACATCCAGCCCTTCCAGTTCAGCCGCTTTCCGGTCTACGTAGGGCAATTCGTTGCCGTGTCGACTCCAGGCAAAATCAACCACCCACTGCTGTCCCTGTTTGTTCTGCACAAAAGTGGGCCCGTGGTCCCTGATCCAATACCGGTTGTCTGGGATGGTAAGAAACTGAATGTTCTTCAGATTGAAGTGCTGGGCTTGAAGTGCCGCTTTGGCTGTTTCAGCGATGGAATCAGTAGGTGAGACAATTTTGACCATTACCTGATTCTGTATGCTGCGGATGATCTCAAAAACAGCCTTGTGGTAACCCGCTACTCCGGGGCGGTGCTCCCACCCAAACCATACTGCTTCCTGAGATTCCCATTCTCCCCGGCAAAACAATCGAGTCAGTATTTTTCGGATCGCATGAAGTAAATGCTAAGAGCAAGAGAACTAACCATTTCATGGTGCTACGCTTGTTGAATAACTGCTGGTTGGGAGCATTAGTATATCAATAATTATCTCTCTGGGTTGATAAACTTCACCTTAGTACCTGGCTATTGCAGGGTTCCATACCTGCAAAAAACAGCATTCAGCCGGGATTATTATTTTCGTTTTTTAGAAGCTTTGGCGCATTTGTCGAAATCAAGGGTACGCTCAGGTCAGTAGTTAAAATCTTCGTCACGCTTATACCCCTCTTCACTTACGAACATAAAGCCCTTCTTTACCTGCTTACCATGCACCATCGGGCGGCAGCCGTTTCGCTCCAAAGCGGTTTCGTACATCCCAGGATCAATACGATATATAATCGCATCATCTCTGCCCCCTATGCACATTTTCCATCCACCATAAATGTCATCCCCTGAAACATTTTCTTTTCTTCCACGTCAGGCACTTTAATCAAAGGTGCCCGGACACGATTCGCTAATGCTTCGTTGTAGGCCATTTTTGCAGTTTCAGGTAACCCGGATACCATACTACGGTACAAATGGATAAGTGAGGCACAAGAGCTTGTTGTTTATGTGCGAACAATAACGACAAGTATGTACACTCACTTATTGAACGAATTTAAGAAAATAGCTTTGGATTGGAAAACCTCACAGCTCAAGAAT
>JAVKCN010000029.1:0-13529 GCA_040222715.1 Cyclobacteriaceae bacterium
GACCATCTGAAAAAAGTCAATGTGGAAACCGGTGAGCAGGAAGATATTCCTATTGACCTGGAATGGCAACCAGAGCTGGCCGAAGGCTCTTACGTGGTATACGCCGGTAAGCTCTTCAACGGACTGGACAGTACCTACCTGAAAAATGTAGATATCCTGGTAGAAAATCACCGCATCAAAGACATTGTGCCACATGAAGAACGAACGGACATGCAAGTGATTGATGCTTCCAACCAGGTCGTCATGCCTGGCCTGTTTGAAATGCATACTCACCTGCGCCCCAATTTGGGTGAATACTTTGGCCGTATCTGGTTATCCTATGGAATTACTTCTATTCGAATACCGGGAGCTGACCCCTACGATGCGCTGGAGCAAAAGGAATCCTGGGCCAGCGGTAAGCGATCAGGGCCTCGGGAGTTCTTTACCGGGGGAGTTATAGATGGAGGTCGGGTGTATTACGGATTGGCCAACAGTGTGATTCATGGACCACATATGCAATTGGAAATGCAACGCGCCGATAAACTAGGTTACGATCTGATCAAAACCTATGTGCGTATGCCTGACTCTACTCAAAAGGAGATCACCACGGCTGCGCATGGCATTGGCATTCCGGTTTCTTCTCATGAGATTTATCCGGCCATGAAGTACAATGTAGATGCGGTGGAACATATTAGTGGTACCAGTCGTCGGGGCTATTCCATGAAGCAATCGAAACTCAACCGTACTTACGACGACGTGATCCAGTTACTGGCGCAGTCCGGCATGAATATTACTCCGACCATCGGATTACAGGGTGGCTTTTTCCTGATGATGGAAAAAGACCCTAACCTGATCAAAAATAAACAGTTGAACGCACTCTATTCCCAGAATTTTATTGGCAGACTGGCCAACACCATGCCCCGCATCAAGGCTATGCGACCTGGCTATGGAGCTAATTTTGAAGATATTAATCATACCATCCAGGCTATCATCCAGGCGGGCGGTCATATGACGGCAGGTACCGACTCTCCCATTATACCGTATGGCACCAGCCTACATGTGGAAATGCAACTGTTTGTGGAAGCGGGGCTTTCCCCCTTTCAGGCTTTACAGGCCGCTACCATTAAATCGGCTGAGACCGTGGGAGTGGATAAGGATCTGGGGAGTATTGAAGTGGGCAAACTGGCCGATCTGGTGATCGTAGATGGTGATCCACTCACCAATATCAAAGATGCCTGGAATGTGACTAAAGTGATGAAAAACGGCATTCAGTACGATATTGATGATTTACTGGAAACCAGCGATTAACTTTCATTAAATCACTGCTTTTTCCAACAGGGTTAATATCTTGCCAGTAGCATCCAGTTGGGCACGTACTCCAAAGGGAATGGTGGCATTGCGCTGGATGTGACCGAACATGAGTCCGTACAGTACCGGAATACCCAGGGAGGTCAGACGATCGTAGAGGACTTGGGCGAGTGAAAAAGATGTTTCCTCGTCCTCTGCTTCACAGTCGGTGAACAGCCCTAGAACCACTCCCTTGGCGACCGGAAGTTTGGTTGGGTCCAGCAGTAATTGCGTTAGCATGCGGTCGATGCGATAGGGTGATTCGCCTACATCTTCCAGAAATACGATCTTATCACGCATATCCACATCGTAGGGAGTCCCGCACATGGCAGCCACCAGGCTAAGGTTACCGCCTACCAGCGTGCCTTCGGCAGTGCCAGGAGCAAGGGTAATTAACTCCGCAGAAGAAATGGTAGTATCTTCGGCATCCTGCAGATACGAAGGCACTAATTCATCCTCGCTAATTACTTCAGGGTTTTGATACATAAGTTTGTTCTGTGGCTCCATCACGATCTCCCGAAAATATTTGGTAGTATAATCATTATAATCTGATGTACCCATGGGGCCATGAAAGCCGATTAACCCAGTTTGACTGTATAGACCATACAGTAAACCGGTGATGTCGCTGTAGCCAATCAGCACTTTGGGATTGTTTCGGATAACGTTATAATCCAGATAAGGAAGCAGACGGGTGGTACCATAGCCTCCCCGAGCACACATGATCCCCGCGATACCCTCATCGGCAAACATACGATTGATGTCATCCGCTCGCTGCTGATCTGTGCCGCCCAGGTATCCTTTTCTTACCAGCATATTTTCGGTGTATTTGACCCGAAACCCCAGCGTGGCCAGGTTTTCCACCGATTCTCTGAGGTTTTCTTCGGTAATGTAGTGGGAAGGGGTGATCAGTCCGATGGTATCTCCTTCCTTTAGTCGGGCGGGCTTGATCGTTGTGGGAGGAGAACTTACTTTTAGTGAAGGAATCATCAAGCCAGAAAGCGAAGCAGCGGTTGCCTGACGGAAGAAGTGACGGCGGTGCATGGGCATCAATTTTTAGAAAAATTCGGGAAGATGGTGATAAACTGTTAGCTTTGCGGGAAATTTGTAACCAGCAATTTAGCATAAATTCAGAAACATGGCAGGAAACAAAACTTTTTCTATGATCAAACCCGACGCGGTGTCGGACGGAAATACCGGAGCGATTTTAAAAATGATGGAAGAAGCCGGTTTTCGCATTGTGGCAATGAAAAAAACCGCACTGAGCAAAGAAACCGCCGGTAAATTCTACGAAGTACACAAAGAGCGCCCTTTTTACAATGATCTGACGAGCTACATGTCGTCTGGTCCTATTGTGGCGCTTATTCTGGAGAAAGACAATGCCGTGGCTGATTTTCGTAAACTGATTGGAGCAACCAACCCCGCCGATGCGGAAGAAGGCACCATCCGTAAGTTGTACGCAAAATCTATTGAGGCCAATGCCGTGCATGGCTCCGATGCTGATGAAACTGCCCAGCAGGAGGGAAGTTTCTTCTTCGCTGCCACCGAGCGATACTGACTTTGCAGACTTCGGAGGTTCAACTTCCGAAGTCTGCTCTTTCTCTATAAAGAAACAGTTGTAAAACACTCAAAAGAGGGAGGCTACTTAGGCATTTCTAAAGATGGCACCTTATCTTCTTTTTTCTGAAAAAATACCCGTCGAATCCATCGGGGTAGGAAAACGGCTCCTAATAGGAGATAAGGATAATAGGTAAGCATGCGCCATAGTATGTTCGTCACAATCGTATAATCGCCCAGAAATTCATAGAAGAACTGATTGAAGAAGAACTCTGCTGTTCCGCTACTTCCCGGAGTAGGGGAAACCAGCATGACGATCCACATCATCAGGTGGCGGCAGAAAATTAAGAGGTGTTCGCTCCAGCTTACTTCGGAAAAAGCCGTTATCAGACAGTTTAATACCGCATAGCGGGCCGTCCAGATCAGAAAGGTTAATAGCAATACCGTGGTCCAGTAGCGGCCCCGCTTGCCCCTCAGCTGTTGAGAAGCCAGAATCACTTCATCGCCGTGCGTGTTCAGGTGGTGTTTCCACCGCCGGATAAACGGAAGATTCCCGATACGCAGCAGCACCCACTTAAACCCTCTCGGGCGAATAAACAGGGCGTAACACATTACGGCAGTGTAGATTGCGATCAGTCCGTAACTTACCAAAAACAGCACCTGCAGGCTATTGCCCAGTTGCACCTGCATGTCTTCCGCATTGGGAAAAAGTTCGTCGTTGGAATACAACAGCGCCAGCGGAGACATGATTAAAAAGAACAGATTATCCAGAATGGCCGTCAGCATCACATACGCCAGCGCCCGGCCAAAACGGAGTCCTTCCTTCATCAGCACAAACACCACAATGGTGGTTCCTCCCACCACCGAAGGAGTGACTGCCGACGCAAACTCCCATAAAATGATAACATAAATGCTACTGACCCAATCGAGGTCGTGGTTGGTAAGTACTTTGATCCGGTACACATAGCCCGTATCGCGCAGCACAATCACCAGAATAGCCAGCAGGAAAGGCCAGAGTTCAGCATCAAATACCAAACTAAGTTTACTTACCGAGAAATCAGGATCACTGATAAAAAGGTAGGCGACAATACCAACCCCGATCAGTACCGGAATCCAGATTCGATTCGGATTTAATGTCTTAAATATTTCTTTAGAGTTGATATTCATGCACGCTCCGCATCTTCCGTTTCGTATATCCAAAAATTATTATACCCCTCCCCAATTTTAATGGTTACTTCATTAAGCTGGAGTAGCTCTAAAATGGCTAAAAAATTAAAAATTACTGCGATTTTTTGCGGGTCATGCTCAATGATAGCAATAAAAGTAACATTGAGAGGCTGTTCTTTTAGTAACTGCCGAATGTACTCTTTTTGTCCGGCTACTGTATAGGGATACTGTACTACTCTATGGGGTTGCTCTTTCTTTTCCTGAGCAAACCGTTCCAGCACTTTCTCATACACCTTCAACAGCTTATATAAATCCACATGCTGTAATTCCGCTTCTACCTGCTGCGCCTGAGCTAGCTTATTGAGCTCCTTTACAATATTTCCCCGTTCGTACTTCTGCATACGCTGCTCTTCCAACGCTGCCAACTCATCTATCACCGACTTGTATTTTTTATACTCCAGCAGGTGTTTCACCAGTTCCTCCCGGGGGTCTACCTCTTCGCCTTCTTCGTTAAGCACGGGCCGGGGCAGTAGCATTTTAGCTTTAATACGCATCAAGGTTGCTGCTACCAGTATAAACTCACTGGCCACCTCAATGTTCATCTGTTCTAATTCATGCAGGTAGTTTAAAAAATCATTCGTAATTTTGGAAATTGGAATGTCATGAATATCCAGCTCGTCGCGCTCAATAAAAAACAGCAACAGATCAAACGGACCTTCGAACAGAGGTAATTTAATTTCAAAACTCACAGCGTTTGCGAAATAATCAGGTAAAGCAACTCTATTACAGAAACTGACCCTTTGACGAAAGGATCGAAACAAATTTATTATATATTACGGTCAATCCTCCGGTACTTGCCCGAAAAACTGTTCTTTTGCATTTTCGTACACCGAATCGGTGTTTGACAATAAAACATTCATGCACAATCGTAGTTTAGAATAGCACAAACAAATCAACAATTATGCTGATAAAGCCTGGCAAATTGTTAGCTGCCATTGATAATCCCGCGGATCTTAAAAATTTCACTCCCGAACAACGTGTTCAATTAGCCGACGAACTTCGTCAATTTATCGTTGATAGTGTATCGGTATACGGTGGGCATTTTGGTGCCAGCCTGGGTGTAGTAGAGCTGACCGTTGCGTTGCATACTGTATTTAATACTCCGTACGATCAACTGGTCTGGGATGTAGGCCATCAGGCTTACGGGCATAAAATACTGACGGGTCGTCGAGATATTTTCCATACCAACCGTATGTATAAAGGCTTATCCGGCTTTCCGAAGCGTAGTGAGAGCGAATACGATACTTTTGGGGTAGGCCACTCTTCTACATCCATCTCAGCAGCACTGGGTATGGCGGCAGCGTCCAAATATCTGGAGGATACCAAAAGACAGCACATTGCCGTAATCGGCGATGGGGCCATGACGGGCGGTATGGCGTTTGAAGCCATGAACCACGCCGGAGTGTCTGACACAAACCTGCTGATTGTGCTAAACGACAACTGCATGTCGATTGACCCCAATGTAGGGGCTTTGAAAGACTATCTGACCGATATTACAACATCGCAGACTTATAACAAAGTACGAGATGATGTCTGGAAATTGCTGGGCAAAGTCAGTAAGTTTGGCACGAATGCTCAGGAAATTGTTTCCAAGCTGGAAAGTAGCATCAAAGCTTTTCTGTTGAAACAGAGCAACTTATTTGAGTCGCTGAATTTGCGCTATTTTGGTCCGGTAGACGGGCATGATGTGAACCATCTGGTGAGCGTGATGGAAGATCTGAAGAAAATTCCCGGCCCTAAGATCCTTCACTGCGTTACCGTAAAAGGTAAGGGATACCTTCAGGCAGAACAGGATCAAACCAAATGGCACGCTCCCGGCAAGTTTGATAAGGTAACCGGAGAGATTCGCAAAAAAGTATACGACACTCCGCAGCCACCCAAATACCAGCAGGTGTTTGGCGAAACTATTGTGGAACTCGCCCGGGAAAACGAGAAAATCGTCGGTATTACTCCCGCCATGCCGTCCGGTTCTTCTATGAATATCATGATGAAAGCCATGCCCGACCGGGCTTTTGATGTGGGCATCGCCGAACAGCATGCCGTTACGTTTTCCGCCGGGTTAGCTACTCAGGGGCTTATTCCATTTTGTAATATTTACAGCACCTTCATGCAACGGGCCTACGATCAGGTAATTCATGATGTGTGTATCCAAAAATTACCCGTCATTTTTTGCCTCGATCGGGCCGGTATTGCCGGTGCCGATGGACCTACTCACCACGGTGCGTATGATTTAGCCTATATGCGCTCACTCCCCAATATGGTGGTTTCGGCTCCGATGAACGAAGCTGAATTACGCAACCTGATGTATACTGCAACCCTTTATCGGGAAGGTGCATTCTCTATTCGCTACCCGAGAGGACAGGGAGTGATGCCGGACTGGCATACTCCCATGGAAGAGATTCCCATAGGAAAAGGGCAGCTTATTCAGGAAGGAGAAGAAGTGGCCATTCTCACCATTGGCCATGTAGGAAATTATGCTATTCAGGCCTGTCAGATATTGGCCAAGGATGATTTGCAGCCCGCTCACTACGATCTGCGTTTTGTAAAGCCACTGGATGAGGAACTGTTGCACGGAGTGTTTAACCGATTTCACCGGGTAATTACCGTGGAAGATGGATGCCTGATGGGAGGCTTTGGAAGTGCTGTCCTGGAATTTATGGCAGATCATGGTTATCATGCTTCTGTCAAGCGATTGGGCATTCCTGATCAGGTAATTGAGCACGGAGAGCAAATTGAATTGCACCGGGAGTGCGGGTATGATCCTGGCAGCATTGCGCAGGAAGTACGAGCATTACTGGGCGTTACCGCCTGATAACGCTTCTTCACACTTTCACTGTTTTTTCCGTTTGACGTAAAGATTGCGTTATGTACACTATTACTTTTTCGTCGGCAATAATCCGGTAGTGTCCTATTTTTTGGGTATGCACAAAAGCGGCTTCGGGTAGGTTTTCCCACAGTTCTTCGCCCTTGATTAGTGGGACAGTCTGGTCATCTTCGTCATAGATCAGATGTTTCTCAATTTCTGTTAACTGCCATAGCTTGTCTCGCAGATCATAGTAATCTACCGGCTTATGGTAGCGTTTCTGCACCAGATCGCAGAAACGATGATACACCTGATCACCACAACCGGTCCCTTTCACAATATCATAGAAAAAATAGCGCACATAAGGGGGAGACGCAATCAGCATCAGGTGTTTGGGATGAATATTGGGTGTGATTTCAGTAAGCACCATCCCGGCGGCTAATCCTCCCATAGAATAGCCAATTACCGCATGATACGGCCCGTTTTTCACATAGTAGTCTTTAAAAATTTCCATAAACTCCGGCAAGGCGGTGTACTCCCCATCGGAATTTCCATGCGCTTTCATATCAATCCCCTCTACCACATATCCTTCAGCAACCAGTACTGTAACCATTCGGCGAAAATCAGCTGATTTAGAGCGCCACCCGTGGCACAATAATACTTTCGGGCCGGTAGTGCCCCAGCGATAGGTAGCAATCTGATGCCCCTGATACGAGATCATTTGGGTAGTAGCCTCTTTCATAAAAGCCGCTTGTGCCTCTGAAAACCGGCTCTTTCCAGGACGGGTAAAAAAATGCCAGATAACATCGGCGGCCTTGCCCGGAGCAATGTACTGTAGTAGCTGCAAACCCTTCTTTATTACTTTAATTTTCCGTTCAGGTTTGGCGGGATGGCTCGAAGGGCGGTTTAAGTCTTGCGCTTCTCCACGAATAATAATGGGCTTTCTCATAAAATACCGATTGGTTTTTAAGTAATAGTGCTGAGGGTGTAGCCATCAATTAATTTCACCAAATATTGCCTCACACTCCGAAAAGATTCCCGGTCACCTTCTACCCGGGAAACCATAATAGCGCCTTCAATTGCCGCATAAAACAACATGACAAATCCTTCTACCTCCAGATCGGACTGTAGCTGCCCCTCGACCATACCTCGGTGCACAATTTGCCGGAGGGCATCTTTGAGTTGGGCGATCAATCGTACTACCCGAGACCGTAATAGCGGATGATTATCATCGGCTTCCACCGCCGTATTTAGCACCGGACAACCGCCGGGAATAGGCGGATTCCCAATATATTCTTCGTAATACGCCAGCACGGCTTTCAGTTTTAAAGGAGCCGTTGGGGCGGCCCGGATGTGCCCCCGGATCTCTTTCATCACAATCTTCAAGGCTGCCTCAAAAGCAGCGATCGCCACTTCTTCTTTATTACTGAAATTGGCGTAAATTGCTCCTTTCGTAATGCCCGTTGCCTGAGTAATGTCAGAGATTGAAGTGGCCTGATAGCCCTTGGTATTGAATAAGCCCATGGACTTATCAATAATCAGTTGTCTGGTAATTTCCGGGTTTCTCATCATTTGCTCTCAAGATACCGATCGGTATTTACATTTGCAAATCAATCCCGCAGATGGCTCCATCATGCCGATACTGCCTTGTCAGAAAGATAAGACCATCAATGTATTTCGTGATTAATTATGAGAGGGGGAGAAAGGTTAAGGACTTGCCTCAGAGTGGGAATGAATATATTAAGAATACTTCATGACCAGCCAGAGTACTACATACACAATGGCGGGCGAACCCACTCCCACCACTGCGGCTATGGCGAAGAGAATCCGAACCAACGTAGCGTCCCAGCCAAAATGATCGGCTAATCCACCGCAGACTCCGGCAATAATTTTATTGTGGCGTGAGAGTGTTAATTTTGCCATGATTGTAACAGGTTAGTTAGTTTCTACTATATATACGGCAGAATTACCCTCCTATGTTACGATTTACGGCCGGTTACCTTAAACAGCGACCTCCTGTCGATATTGTTCATATACCGAGGTAATACCTTCCCGTAAACCGATTTTATGCTTCCATCCGTAGCTATGCAGTTTACTCACATCCATCAGCTTACGGGGCGTACCGTCAGGTTTAGACGTATCAAAAGTAAGCTCACCTTCAAATCCGACAACATCTTTAATCAGTAGTGCCAGATCTTTGATGGGAATATCTTCTCCGGTACCAATATTTACCAATTCAGGTTCGCTGTAGTGCTCCATCAGATACACACAAGCTTCAGCCAGATCGTCTACGTGCAGAAATTCCCGGCGGGGACTACCCGTGCCCCAGATTTCCACGTTCTCGGCCTTGCTCTCCTTCGCTTCATGAAACTTACGGATCAGCGCCGGTAACACATGCGAATTATTGAGGTCGTAATTGTCGTTTGGGCCATAGAGGTTGGTAGGCATGGTAGAGATAAAATCGCAACCGTACTGGGAACGATAGTTCTCACAAAGCTTGATACCGGCAATTTTGGCAATGGCATAGGGCTCATTGGTAGACTCCAGCAGCCCGGTGAGCAGGTACTCTTCTTTCAGGGGTTGAGGGGCCATCTTGGGGTAAATACAGGAAGAACCTAAAAACTGAAGCTTCTTCACCCCCTGCACATAACTCTGGTGGATGACATTATTCTGAATCATCAGATTCTCGTAGAGAAACTCGCCCCGATAGGTATTATTGGCATGAATACCACCGACTTTGGCCGCGGCAAGAAACACATAATCCGGCTTCTCCTGAGCGAAAAAATCAGCTACCGCCTGCTGATCCCGCAAGTCCAGTTCAGCAGACCGGCGAAACACAAAGTTGTTGTAGCCCTTACTTTGTAAATTCCGTAAAATAGCAGAGCCAACCATCCCTCGATGGCCGGCAATATAAATTTTGGCTTCTTTTTCCAAAACAGATCAGGTTTAGGTTTTAATGAGGTTTACTCGTGGTAGTTGAACACTTTATGTCCGCCTTTAAGCAGGAACTTATCACGCTTAAACAATTCCACGTCAGACTGTACCATATCTTCCACCAATCCTTTCAGATCGTACTCCAGTTCCCAGCCCAGTTTTTCTTTGGCCTTGGTCGGATCACCAATGAGCAATTCTACTTCGGTAGGTCGGTAGTAGCGAGGATCCACCTGTACCACTGCTTTGCCTTCGGGCAGCTGATACTCAGGATTGTTGCATCGAACCACTTTACCTACTTCTTTTTCTTCGCTGCCTTCAAAAGCAAGTTCAATACCTAATTCAGTAAATGACATCTTCACAAAATCACGAACCGTTGTGGTAACACCGGTGGCAATCACATAATCTTCGGCTACCTCTTGTTGAAGAATTAACCACATGGCCTGCACATAATCTTTTGCATGTCCCCAGTCACGTTTGGCATCCATGTTTCCCAGATAGCAGCAATCCTGCAAGCCGAGCGCGATGCGAGCAGCAGCCCGGGTGATCTTCCGCGTTACGAATGTCTCGCCCCGGATGGGTGATTCGTGGTTAAATAAGATCCCATTGACAGCGTACATACCATAGGCCTCGCGATAGTTCACCGTAATCCAGTAGCCGTACATTTTGGCAACCGCATAGGGCGAACGAGGATAGAATGGCGTTTTCTCGCTCTGGGGCACTTCCTGCACCAGACCGTAAAGCTCGGAAGTAGAAGCCTGGTAAATCTTGGTTTTCTTCTCTAGTCCCAGAATACGGACAGCCTCCAGAATGCGGAGCGTGCCCAATCCATCTACATTAGCGGTATATTCGGGGGTATCAAAGCTCACCTTCACGTGAGACATGGCGCCCAGATTATATATCTCGTCTGGCTGCACCTCCTGCACGATACGGATGATATTGGTAGAATCAGTCAGATCCCCATAGTGAAGCTTAATCCGAAGATCTTTTTCGTGCGGGTCCTGGTAGAGGTGATCTATACGGTCGGTATTAAAGAGTGACGTTCTACGTTTGATGCCGTGTACTTCGTACCCTTTTTTTAATAATAACTCCGTGAGATACGCACCGTCCTGGCCGGTTATCCCGGTGATTAACGCTTTTTTCATAGTGATATTTAGATATACGCCGTTAAACCTTTTTCTTTAATATCGTTAAGAAATTTCTTAACCATTTGTTCTTCTTCTTTGCTGCAAATCATCAGGGCATCGTCAGTCATAATCACGATATAGTTATCCAGCCCCTGCACTACCCCAATCTTATCCTTCGGAATTTTCACGAAAGAATTTTTCGTATTGTACGTCAAGACTTCTCCCAGCAGGCTGTTGCCAAATTCATCTTTCTCCTGTTCACCGTCAATTGACTTCCAGGTGCCCAAATCTGTCCAACCGATGTCGGCGGGCATCACATACACATTATCCGCTTTTTCCAGAATACCGTAGTCGATAGAAATATTGATACACTCGTGGTACGATTTTTTAATAAACTCCGTTTCCTGATCCGTATAATACTTTCCCTGGCCGCTGGCAAACAATGCACTTACCTCTGGCAAATATTGCTCGTAACTCTTCCGAATGGCTGCCAGACTCCAGACAAAAATCCCTGAGTTCCACACAAAATTCCCTTGTTTCAAAAACTCTTCGGCGGTAGCCCGATCCGGCTTTTCTTTAAAGGCAGCCACTTTGTGTACGCCTCCCTCTATTGATTTTTCGTACTCTATATAGCCATAACCAGTATCCGGTCGGCTGGGATTAATCCCAAAAGTGATCAGATAATCATGCTGGCTGGCAGTTTCCAGGGCTTTCTTGGCTAACTGCACAAACTCCTCTTCTTTAACGATCAGGTGATCTGCGGGCGAAACAATCAGATTCGCATCAGAGTTTTTCTGCGCAATTTTGTAGAATGCATAAGCCACACAAGGGGCTGTATTCCGCAATTCGGGCTCCAGCAAAATCTGATCGTCGGTGAGTTGAGGAAGCTGTTCTTTAATAAGGTCGTAGTAATCCTGATTAGAGATGATATAGATATTCTCTACCGGGCAAACCTTACGCAAACGGTTAAAAGTGGATTGCAACAGCGATTCTCCGATGCCAAGTACATCATGAAATTGCTTGGGAAACTGCTGTCGGCTAACCGGCCACATGCGGGTGCCAACTCCACCAGCCATAATAAGAGCAAAATTATTTTTCATTTTTTCAAAATTTTTATCAGAAAAATGAAATACGCACAAATGTAGAGGGTATTTCTTGAAAACAAAAAAATTACATATCCGCTAATACTAAAAAGCTACCGTTTAGTAATGACTCTTTGTTGTAGGTAAATGGCTCACGGCCAGTATCTTTAAATACTTTTCCTCCGGCTCCTTCAACAATGGCCTGCCCGGCGGCGGTGTCCCACTCCATGGTGGGGCCGTGGCGGTAATAAATATCGGCTTTCCCTTCAGCTACCATGCAAAATTTCAGCGAACTGCCCCGGGAAATGCTCTCACTCACCTTGTATTCCGATAATACTTTATCTTCTTCTTCCGAAGCATGGCTGCTGCTACGCACAGCTATTCGGTCGGTCTGTTGCTTTCTCACCGTAATTTTTTGAGGTTCCCCTGAAGCCACTTGTTTATAGGCTCCGGCTTCCAGATCGCTGGCGTAACCATCGGTAGACGCATAATACAACTCTTCGGTGACCGGCGTATAAATAACTCCCAGCACCGGGCGGTAATGATGAATAAGCGCAATATTCACAGTAAACTGCCCATTTCGTTTGATAAACTCTTTGGTGCCATCCAGCGGATCTACCAGCCAAAACATTTCCCACGCTTTTCTTACATCGTAGGCAATCCCTTTTCCTTCTTCCGAGATGATCGGTATCTCTGGAAAATGTTTTTGCAACGCCGCTACAATCACTTCGTGAGAAGCCTGGTCGGCCAGCGTCAGGGGTGAGTTATCCGTTTTAAAGTCTACTACCTGAGAAAAATCGCTATCGTGGTAGATGTCAAGGATTTTTTTTCCGGCGGCAACGGCAATGTCTTGTAACTTGGTAATCTGAACAGATGAAATCATGGAGGCAAGAAGTTATGAAAAGGCAAGTCGGTTTCGTGGCGTAAAACTAATTGATTTGAAGCAATAAAAAAGCGTATATTGGCAACGTTCGTTACATGGTGAAACACCTGGTTTTATGGAAGAGAAGCACGTCCGAATTCGCTTTGCACTGAATGGAGGCGAATTTGAAATTGAAGGTTCTGAGGCATTTGTCAATACTTATGCCGAAGATATTAAAACATTTGCAGAAATTTTAAAATCTACTTCTACCGGCAGTAAAGCTGAGAAAGATGCCCCTCCTGTTGGTAAGCAAATCTCTATCTTCGAGCCTGACCCGGAGCCTACTCCTGCCAAACCTACGAAAGATGGGCTGGAAATACCGGCATCTTTCGGCGAATTATACTATAAAGCACCCAAAAGTATCAATAAAACTGATATTGTGCTACTGGCCAGTTACTATATTCAGTCGCATAATAACGAAAACACTTTTACCACACGGGAAGTAAACAAACTGCTTCGCGATCATGGCATTGACCTAACCAATACCGCGCACTTTAATAAACTCAACCAGGATTATAAAAAAGTTTTTAAAATGCGACAGGGGCAGTATAAAGTAA
>JAVKCN010000030.1:0-193103 GCA_040222715.1 Cyclobacteriaceae bacterium
CATTCAATGAGGTAATCGGTATCACTGGGGCTGCTGCCATTGAGCAGTACCCGGGCTTGTCCATCGGCAGTGCCGGGGGAGCAGCTCGATACGGATTGAATCTCTTCTAGCGTAATGACTTCGGTATCGGGCCAATCCTCAAAACGTTCGACCCGCACGGTATCAGCGATACCCTGGCAGGTATAAACCCCATTATTGTACACTACGTCTACCTGATAATTACCCGAATCCAGTTCGGTCACCAGGGCCGAACTACCAACCACATCGCCAGTCGCAAGATGCGTCCAGGTAATATCATAGTCTGACTCGGCCAGCACCGTGCTATCACCCGCGTAAACCACCACTTCGCCATTATTGGTGTTGGCTACCGCTCCCGGACAGTTCCGGTTATCACGTAATTTCACTGCCAGAACCTCAAACGGGTAGGGGTTGACATCAATGGAGACAACCGTTGGACTATCATCACATTCCCGGACCGGTCCATTTAATTTGGAAAGCGGATAAAAAACAGAGTTGTCAATTTTATTGCCCAGGCTGTCGTAAGGGCCAATATCATTCAGGGAAGCATAGAGAGTAAATGCTCCCCGGGGACCGGTAACGGTCAGGGTGGTATCCAAAATGTCGCCGGGTTGCAGGCCACCATCCACACTCACATACACTACTTCAAAATGCGGGTCGGGGTCGGCATCGGCGTAGGGTTGCTGGGGGTTGTTGCTGTAGAAGGAAATAGGAATGGCTTTGGTTACGTCTTCGTCTCCGTTGTTCTCAAAGAACAAGCGCACCTGAAATTCCTGTTCGGGACATACCGGGGGGGTAATTCGTGTGCTGTCACCCACAAAGTCTAATTTGGCTGCCGGAAATACCAGATTTCCGCAGTAACTGATGCGAGGGGACTGGTTCAGGAATTTATTGAGTGAAAAGGCATTCGCTGCACTTGGATCGTTACAAATCTGAGAAAAGCTGATATGATGCGGTTGGGCAATTTTAGGAATGCTAAGATTGTCATTAATATTGACATTGAAGTAGGAGTATTGATTCCAGACACTTCGAGCCGGCACCCAGTAATTGTTATCGCTGGCTTTGTAGATTTTAATATGGCCATTGGTCCTTGTACCCGACGTTGCCGGAGAGGAGCCATAAATATTACGAGCCTGGCCACAGGAGACAATAATTTCAGTTTCTCCGTCGCCGTCTACATCCGCTACAATGGGATAGTCGCCCTGGGTCTGGGAGCTACAAAATGAGCCATCGAGTAAACCACTGATAATATTTCCGCTGATGCCATCAACAATATATAAGTTAATTTCATCCCGGTAAATCACTTCTGAGGCACCATCTCCATCGAAGTCAAATACCGTAGTACCGGTAAAGCCAGAAGAGGATTCCCAGAACTGATCGTGGTTGGCCCACTCCAGATTAAAGTCCTGATCCAGGGCATATAAACTTGATCCTGACATGAAAGTGACCTCGAGTTCGGGATCATTATCAATGTTGGCCACATTCAAGGTGCCCACACCCCGGCTCCAGGTACATTGTTCTCCATTCCCGCAGCCACCTCCATTTAAATCTTTAAACGTTCCTTTAATACCGCCATTAATGGTACTACCGTCTCGGGCTACAATGAACATTTTTACTTCGCTGTTTTGCACATCCCAAAAGAAAACGGAAGTAGGACCATTTTGATCACCGGTGGTTCCACCGACAATGACATCCAGAAAACCATCACTGTTATAGTCGACAATACTGGTGGTGCTGTAGCTTTGCCCACCCCAACCAGCGTATTTCGGATGATAGCCTCCAGCGCGGTAATCAGCGGGTAAAGTAGTAGCATCATCCATATTGAATTGTTCGGTGAGCTTACCTCCGGCCAGATCTACCGAATAGATGATATGCCCTACCACCAGTTCCAGTCCCTGACAATCAGCACAGGCAGCATCAGGAAGCATATCAATGGCTACCGGGGCTGTATTTAATTCGGTTTCCCAGTTATTTGCTGAAGGGTACATGGTTGATCCGTGGCTACCGGCTACCAGCACATTACCCGTGGTGGCATCCCGGATTTCATTTACCTGGTAGAGTTCCGCATTACCATCCAGATCAAAATCGGCCAATCCTAAAACTCTGCCGTATTTGGTATATACTGAAGTCTTAGTGCCCCAGTAACTGGATAAATCATTGTTATACGCCTTGATTTTACCACTCTGGTCGACGATAAAAATTTCTCCTAACCCATCTCCATCTACATCGCCCACGGTGGGGTAGGCAAAGGTGTTACTTCCGTGATCTGCCTGATGTTCAATAACCGAAAGGTCGGAACCATCAAGAATGTATATATTGCCATTTTGAGAGTTGGTAGTAATAACTTCCGGGGTGCCGTCATTGTCAACATCGGCTACCATGGGCATACCAAAGGCTGCGCTGGTTTGGTTTGCCGAAGAGTCGGCGGTCTGGATACTGAAGAGGTTGCCCACTGGGCGGGCTTCACAGTCGGGCTGGATAACGATATAGTCATTCGGATTATCCGGGTCTGACAAACAGTCACCATCGTAGTAATCGTAAAAGCCGTCTCCATCATTGTCTACTCCATCGCCACAATCGTTTTCACATAAAGTCGATGCGCCACAATCATCCCGGTCCTGGCAATCGATCAGTCCATCTCCATCGTTGTCGATGCCATCGCCACAGATTTCACCCACGCAGGCTGGACAATCAGGTTGGTCCGCGCAGTCAATAAAACCGTCGCCATCATTATCTATACCATCATCGCAGATAAACTCGAACTGACAATTTAGATTGCCGCTGCAATCTTCTCCATCAAAGCAGTCAATCAGGCCATCTCCATCGTTGTCAACGCCATCGTTACAGTTGAGTTCCTGGGCGTGGCTTTCCTGGATGCTGAGGAATGCAAATAATAAAGTAAGTATGGAAAGTAGTAAATAATGCTTCATAAGCTATTTGAGACTGAGATAGGATTATCAATAAGGTTGACGGTCCTCTCAATTTGATAACAGTTGTAAAGTACGGCATTATACTATCCTTATTAAATACTAATGAATACTACAAAATTACAATGTATGAAAAGATACATATTATCAGGCAGTGAAGAGTTGTTATTGTACTTTACAGTGTTGATACAGGGGGGTATTTACCCGAAAAACGGCAATTTCAAAGATTAATCCTTGTATGAAATTTATGTAGAGACCATCAACAATTTGCGTTATCTCAGGTTCTTATATTGTATTTAATTGTGAATTGAATAAAATATTACCTGATTTTGCATCGTTACTGAGTGGTAGTAAGCGGCGAAACAGTAGTAAGGGAAAAGAAATTTTTATCTTTGTTTAAGATATTTCCCTAAAATAATGAAGCAGGTTATTTTTGTACTTTTATTATTCACTTGTTCGGAGGCTATAGCCCAGACCCTCTACGTGGGTCCGGCGGTAAGTACCAGATTTGCCAAACCTGTATTTGACAACTCAGCAGTGAAGGAAAGCAATGTGGGACAATGGGCTCCCGGCTTCTCGGGCGGTATTTCAGCCACCATGATGGCGAGTAAGTTATTTGGACTTACCACCGAAGTGCTCTACCACTATCAACAAAAGGATGTGCAGGGCACGGATGATTTTTCGTATGTACGGGAGAAACTTCACTATATTAAGATACCCGCATTGTTTCAGTATTCGCATCGGATAAATCAGTATCGGGCATATGGCGTGGTTGGGCCAGTTGTCAATTATTGGATCGGAGGCAAGGGAAAAGCCCTGGTGCCCGAATTGGTAGAGGGTGATCTGGAAAACGGTTTAACGTACACTATTGTGTACGAGGGAGTGCCAACAGAAGAACAGTTTTATGTTTCTGACCCAAACCGCTTGCAATTGGGAGTGCAGATTGGGGCTGGGGTGGCGATCCCGATGCAGCGGAATTTTTTAAAAGTAGATGCTCGCTTCGAATGGGGACATACCAATCTGGCAAAAGAGAACTCTACCTACAGTCCCTTTGCTTTTTATGATATTTCACTGGATCATACGTTTCACTCGGTATCTATTACTTGTGCGTATGTCTTTACCTTTGATCTGTTTGAGATGACCCACAAAGGGAAGAATTCCAAGAAAAAATAAACTTTAATATCAGGAAACACTCCAGAACGTGCAGACTTTTTCCGGTACGTTTCTGCTTCATTCCCGGCAGCGCTCAATATAGATTTCCGGTTCTGGATATCTTTATTCTCCTCATTTTATTCCTTGTGCAATAAAAATTCCTCGAGTTCGTCTCAGAAACTAAATCAGTACTTTTAGGAGTAATCGTTTAGGGAATAAAAATTTCTGAAAAAAAAGGAAAGACAGACAACCCTGTTAGCACCACTTCGTACTTATCGAGGAAACTGATGAAAATTACAAAGTTTCCTGGGTGTTAATAAATCGTTAAATAATTGGAAAATAAGGAGCAAATAGCCAGAGCAGCGGAATATCTGTTTATGAGCTATGGGGTGCGCAGTGTGACAATGGACGACATTGCCAAGCGATTGGGGATTTCTAAAAAGACGATTTACCAGCATTTTCGTGACAAAGACGAGGTGGTTTGTCTGGCAACACTTCGAATATTGGAACGGGAAAAAACAGAGCTGGATCAGATACAGGGACAAGCGGAAAATGCGATACATGAGTTGCACTTGCTATCCAATTATATACGACAACATATTGTCAATATTAATCCTTCGGCCCTATTTGACTTGCAGAAATACCATCAGGATGCCTGGGAAATCTATTTAAACTTTAAAGACACTGTGTTTTTGCAAAGTGTTGAGCTTACGCTTGAGCGTGGTATAAACGAAGGATATTTTCGTGCAGGCATTGATCCAAAAATACTGGCTGTACTGCGCATCGAGCAGATTCATATTTCCTTTGACGAGCGAGTTTTTCCGAAAGATGAGTATGATTTAAAGGAAGTTCATTTACAATTATTTGATCATTTTACCCACGGAGTATTGACGCCCAAGGGTGTGGAATTATTTCAAAAATATTTTAAAATCCCGGTAGATAATGCTGAGAACACTCCTTAAACCTTTATTACTTCTTTGGTTTGCCATGCCATTAGCAGCCCAACCTCAGGCAAATGAAGTAGCTACTGCCCAACCGTTCACCTTAGAGGCCTGTTTGGAATATGCTTATCAAAACAGCGAACAAATCCAGATTGCTGAGCTTGAGCAGGCAATTGCAAAAGCTGATATTGGAGTAACGAAAGCACAGGGACTTCCGCAATTAAATGGTTCGGTCTCTTACAATAACAATTTTGCGGTTCAAACACAGTTCTTACCAGCAGTCTTTTTTGCGGAAGATCCCAATAATGTTGATCCGGATGCGCCGCCCATTCCGGTGAGGTTTGGTGTAAAGCATACTGGAACCGCTTCAGTATCAGCCTCTCAGATGATTTTTGACGGGTCTTATTTTGTGGGGTTACGGGCTGCGCGCACCTATTCCGAATTAGCCCAAAAAAGCTTTCAGCAAAGCAGAATTCAAATTGCCGAGCAGGTGACGAAGGCATATTATACCGCTTTGGTGAATCAGGAGCGACAGCAACTGGTAGCGAGTAACTACAACCGACTGGATACTTTGTTGCGAGAAACCCGCCTGATGTATGAAAATGGCTTTGTAGAGAAGATAGATGTAGATCGGCTATCAGTACAATATAACAATGCCAAGACCGAACGCAAGAATACCGAACGACTGGCAGAGTTGAGTTATTTGCTGCTGAAATTTCAAATGGGCATGCCCATTGAGGAAGAAATTGATTTAAGTGATCAAATTGAGGATATCGATTTTGATCCTGAAATTAAGGCAGAAGCAGAGTTCTCATATGATAAACGGCCTGAGTATGCTGAGTTGCTTGTAAATCAGGAACTTACGCAACTGGATATGAAAAATAACCAGGTACAGTATTTGCCCAAACTCACGGCCAATGCCGCATTGGGTTATAATACTGGAGTGAACACTTTTAATGAAGTGACTAACTTTAATGAACAGTGGTTTGAATACGGCTATTGGGGGGTAAGCTTGGAGATTCCCATCTTTGACGGGCTTCGCAAGCATCATCTCATTCAGAAAAATAAAGTGCAGGCACGGCAGCTCGAACTCCAATCACATTTTCTCCGCAATCAAATTGATTTGGAAATTGCTCAGGCGCGGACCGGACTGGAAAATAGTTTGGATATTCTGGAGGTGCAACGGGAAAATCTGACGCTGGCCGAGGAGGTATTCCGAGTGAGTGAGATAAAATACCAGGAAGGAGTAGGCTCAAATTTAGAAGTTGTGGAAGCGGATAATGCCCTAACCTCCGCCGAAACAAATTATTATAATGCTTTATACGATGCGCTGATTGCCAAAGTGGATCTCCAAAAAGCATTAGGAGTTTTAGTTGAAAAATAACCCATCACCCTATCTTATATTTTATGAAAACATCGGTAACCCTTGTTCTGTTTAGCTTGTTGCTATTATCTGCCTGTGGAGGAGGTGAAAATGGAGAACTTGCTGATAAGAAGCTGCAACTTCAGGCACACAAGAAAGAATTGAAAGCCTTGCAGGATCAGATTGATGCGCTGGAGAAAGAAATTGCCAGTGAAGATCCGGCCTTTGCCAGCCAAAACCGCAAGACCACGCTGGTGACCACGATTCCGGTAGCGAATAAAACCTTTGAGCACTTTATTGAGGTGCGAGGCTCTGTTACTTCGCGCAAAAATATTACCATTAGTGCAGAAGCTTCTGCAATGATTAATAACGTACAGGTGGTGGAGGGAGAATCGGTAAACCAAGGGCAACTTCTACTGAGTCAGAACGCTGAAACGATACAGCGGAATATTGAAGAACTACAAACCTCACTTGAACTGGCCGAGACCCGATACGATCGGCAGAAAAATTTGTGGGATCAGAATATTGGTACGGAACTGCAGTACCTGGAAACAAAAAACTCCGTAGAATCTTTAAAAACCCGGATTGCTTCTCTTCAGTCTCAACTGCGTAATTATATCATTCGTGCCCCATTTAGCGGAACTGTGGATGAGGTCTTTGTTCGAGAAGGGGAGATGGCGCAGCCTGGTGTACCGCTTATGCGATTGGTGAGTTTAACCAATATGTTTATTGAAGCAGATATTTCAGAGACTTTTTTAGGAGATTTCAATAAAGGAGACAGTGTAAATGTTTTCTTTCCTTCCATTGATAAATCCGTACGAAGTGCTATCAGTTCGGTTGGGCAGGTGATTAATGAAAATAACCGTACGTTTAAAATAGAAGTAAAATTGCCCGATGATGTAAAACTACTTCGGCCCAATCTGCTGGCGGTTTTAAGAATCAAAGATTTTAGCCAACCGGACGCTAAGATTATCCCCACCAACCTGATCTTAGAAGATAATACAGGAGATTATGTGTATACCGCTGAGGATGCGGATGATGGCACTGGTAAAATAGCCGTTAAAAAGCATATTGAAAGAGGACAAACCTATAAAAATCAAACCGTAGTGACCGAAGGCCTTGAAGGAAATGAAGCGCTGATTGACAAGGGGTTTCGGGAAGTAGCTGAGGGGGTTCGCATTGATATAGTAGAAGGTGAACCTGATCAAAGCGCTACGGCGATGTACTCTAACTAGCAATTAACCTTATTATGTCGACGAACGATACTCCCAAACATGTGGCTCGGAATTTCGGGCTTAGCTCGGCTTCGGTTAATAATCGAACCAGTGTCATCATCCTGACCATTATTGTTGCGGTGTTGGGCATCACTTCCTATTTCTCAATGCCAAAAGAGAACTTTCCGGAAGTAGTTATTCCCACCATTTATGTGGGAACTCCCTACCCAGGGAACTCCCCGGTAGATATTGAAAACCTGATTACCCGCCCTATTGAAAAAGAAATCAAAGGAGTGTCGGGGGTAGATGATATTAAGTCAACTTCTATTCAGGATTACTCCACCATTGTGGTGGAGTTTACCCCGGATGTGGATATTTCCCGAGCCTTGCAGGATGTGAAAGATGCGGTAGATCAGGCTCAGAGTGAGCTACCTACGGACCTGGATCAGGACCCCAATGTGTTTGAAGTAAACCTGCAGGATCTTCCGTTTATGTTCATCAACCTTTCGGGCGATTACAGCATTGACGAACTGAAATCTTACGCTGAATACCTTCAGGATGAGATTGAAGCCATGTCGGAGGTTCAGGAGGCTAATATCAGCGGAACGCTGGAACGGGAGATTCGCATTGATGCTGACCTGTATAAAATGGATGCCCGAGAGGTCACCTTTTCGGACATTCAAACTGCAGTGTCCGCGGAAAACGTCACGATCTCGGGAGGAAATATCAAATCTGATAATTTCCGTCGCTCGCTGCGGGTGATTGGAGAATTTACAGATGTGGATCAGATAGAAGATGTTATTATCAAAAATGAGGATAACGATATTGTCTATCTCCGTGATGTGGCCCAGGTTCGGGATACCTACGAAGAAACAACCAGTTATTCCCGTAACAATGGTGATCCGGTGGTGACGCTTGATGTGGTAAAGCGGAAGGGCGAAAATGTGCTGGCTGCTTCTGATCAGATTAAGGTCTTATTGGAAGATGCGCAGGTGAACCGGTTTCCGGAAGACCTTTCTATCATTATCACCAATGACCAGTCTAAATACACCCGGTTGCAATTAAGTAACCTGGAGAATAGTATCATCATGGGGGTCATTCTCGTGATCCTGGTACTGATGTTCTTTCTAAATCTGCGGAATGCTTTGTTTGTGGGGATTGCCATTCCGATGTCTATGTTCCTCTCATTCATGCTGCTTAGCTTCTTTGGAATCTCCATCAATCTAATGGTATTATTTGCCCTGATTCTGGCGCTGGGGATGCTGGTGGATAATGGGATTGTAGTGGTGGAAAACATTTACCGCCTTATGCAGGAGGGCTACTCACCCATTCGGGCAGCGAAGGAAGGAGTAGGAGAGGTTGCCTGGCCGATTATTACTTCTACTGCCACTACGCTGGCTGCGTTCTTACCGCTCGCCTTTTGGCAGGGACTGATTGGCGAGTTCATGCGTTATCTGCCAATTACCCTCATCATCGTGCTTTCATCTTCCTTATTTGTGGCACTGGTCATTAATCCGGTACTGACGGCCATGTTTATGAAGGTTAAAAGTGAGATGACTAAGAGAAAGAAAGTGCGTTTAATGAGAATTGCCGGTGTTTTTGTTGTACTCGCAGTGCTTTTCTACTTTCTGCGGGTTTTTACACTCGCCAATTTACTGATGATCGGTGCAATACTGATTCCTTTTAATGTGTATGTGCTCACACCTGCTATCAAATGGTTTCAGAATTCTTTTCTTGTACGGTTAGAGAAGCTTTATACCCGAACGGTACGCTATGCATTACGAGGTAAAAACCCTTACTTCTTTTTCTTAGGCACTTTTGCACTGTTAATCTTCTCTATCATGCTGGTGGGAGCAAAGCAACCTAAGGTTGAGTTTTTTCCCAGTAGTGATCCTGAATACTTTAACATCTTTGTTGAACTGCCCATCGGAACGGATATAGAAACGACCAATGATCTTACCAAGCAATTGGAAGAAAAGATTTTTGCGACACTTACTCCGTATGAACATGTTGTGGAAGCTGTAATTACACAAGTAGGAGAAAATACCAATGACCCTCAGGAAGGAGTAAGCCCGGGTGAGACTCCGAATAAGGCTCGCATCAACGTGTCGTTCATTGACTATCAGCTTCGGGAAGGTATTTCAAGTGGCAAGGTCATGGAAGAGGTGCGAGAGGCCATTAGTGGTTATCCGGGTGTGCAGATAACTGTGGCAGAGAATCCGGTAGGTCCACCGGTAGGCAAACCCATTAGTATTGAAATTTCTGCGGAAGATTATCCAGGATTAATCGCCTTCACCGAAAGGGTGATTTCCCAAATTGAAAACTCTTCCATTCAGGGTATTGAAGAGTTAAAATCAGACCTGGAAACCAATAAACCGGAGTTGATTGTCCATATTGACCGGGATAAAGCGCGGCGATTTGGGCTATCTACTTCTACTATTGCCACTGAATTACGAACGGCATTGTTTGGTAACGAAATATCTAAGTACAAAGACGGGGAAGATGATTATCCCATTCAACTGCGGTTGATGGATGCATATCGTTACGATGTGGATGCGCTGATTAATCAGAAAATCACCTTTCGTGACAAGTTTGGTAATCTGCGGCAAATCCCTATTTCGGCGGTAGCTGACATTGGATATTCTTCTACTTACGGTTCTGTAAAGCGTAAAGACCTAGACCGAGTGATTACCCTTTCCTCCAATGTGCTGGAAGAGTACAATGCCACAGAGATTAACAACCAGTTAAAGGAATTGATTAATGATATTGAAATTCCGGCTGGCTATGAAGTTAAGTTCAGTGGGGAGCAGGAAGAGCAGGAAGAATCCGGACAATTTCTGATGCGGGCGTTGTTCATTGCAGTTATGACGATCTTCCTGATTATTGTTGCGCAGTTTAATTCCATTGCGACTCCTTTCATTATTATGCTATCGGTGTTGTTTAGCACCATTGGGGTGTTCTTAGGCCTGGTAGTTTTTGACATGAACTTTGTCATTATCATGACGGGTATTGGTATCATATCTCTAGCGGGAGTGGTGGTGAATAATGCAATTGTATTGCTGGATTACACGAATCTGATCCGGGAGCGCCACCGTCGGGAACGAGGACTTGCCGAAGACGAATTGCTACCTTATCATGAAATTGTCACCAGTATTGTGGAAGGAGGGCAGACTCGTTTACGCCCGGTATTGCTCACCGCCATCACCACTGTATTGGGCCTGATTCCATTAGCCACCGGACTGAATATTAACTTTGAAACACTGCTATCCGATTTTGACCCTCAGATTTACTACGGTGGGTTTAATGCTGATTTCTGGGGCCCCATGGCCTGGACTGTGATTTTCGGGCTTGTCTTCGCCACATTCCTTACCCTGGTTGTAGTCCCGGTAATGTACCTCATTGTAGACAAGCTAAAAATGCGTGCTTCCAAAAGGAAAGCGGTATCCGCAAAATAAATTAGCGATCAAAACGTCTATAAACCCATCCCGGTAGAGTGGGTTTATCTTTTCAAATGCTTATGCCACGTATGTTAATGATCATTGTTTTTGCCGGTGTCTTCTTGTTGTTGGACTGGTATGTATTTCAGGCAATCAGAACGATTGCGGATAATCTTCCGGGCACTACCCGAAGGACAATTTACACTGTATATTGGGCTATCAGTCTGGTAGCATTAGTCGGATATATCTTTTATAATACCGGAGGAAAATCAGTGCTATCTGACGGTTGGCGTACTTTCCTCTTCGGTTGGATTTTCGTGAACTATGCTTCTAAATTTTTTGGTAGTCTCGCTTTGGTCATCGATGATGTAGTGCGTTTGGGGCAATGGGCTTATCAGCAATTTTCACCCAACGATGTGCCCACCGGAAGTACTCAAGGTGGCAGCATTAGCCGCTCTGAATTTCTGGCAAAAGCCACGGTAGTAGCCACAGTGGTTCCTGCCCTTGGGTTCAGCTACGGCATCGCTTCCGTAGCGCATGATTATAAGATTCATCGTGTGAAAATCCCAATCCCTAACCTTCCCAGTGCCCTTGACGGGATACGCATCGCGCAACTTTCGGATATTCATTCGGGCAGTTTCTTTAACCGTACTGCGGTGATGCATGGTGTAGAGATGGTATTGGCTGAAAAACCTGATCTGATATTCTTTACAGGTGACCTGGTAAACAATCGCGCCGATGAGGTAGAAGATTACCTGGCGGTTTTTGGAAAGTTTAAAGCTCCCTTAGGGGTTTTTTCTATCCTGGGAAACCATGATTATGGAGATTATACTTCTTGGCCTTCCCGGGAAGTAAAGCAAAAAAACCTGGAAAATCTAAAAGAGGCTCATGCCATGATGGGCTGGAACTTACTGCTGGATGAGAATAAAATTATCACCATTGACAATAGTCGGCTGGCCATTGTTGGAGTAGAAAACTGGGGTACTGGGGGCTTTGCTCAGTACGGAAACCTGGATCAGGCTTATCAGGGAGCACAGGACGCTGATACCCGTATTTTGCTATCCCATGATCCCAGCCATTGGGATGCACAGGTTCGATCTGATCATGCGGATATTGAACTAACTCTTTCCGGGCATACCCACGGAGGACAGGTAGGAGTAGAGTGGGGGAGTCTGCGCTGGAGTCCGGTACAATACCGGTATAAACAATGGGCTGGTTTGTACCAGGAAGGAAACCAGCAATTATATGTAAATCGTGGATTTGGCTATATCGGTTATCCCGGAAGACTGGGTATCCGCCCCGAAATTACCATGTTGGAGCTTTCCCAGGCTTAGCGAAAAGACTTCTTTTTACCCTGAAGCTGATCCTGTATATTCTTAATGTCAGATGAGAATTCACTGCTCGCTTTCATTTGTTCCTGTACCGCGCGGCATGAATGAATGACGGTGGCATGGTCACGCCCACCATAATGATAGCCAATAGCTTTTAGCGAATGCTTAGTGTATTCTTTGGAGAGATACATGGCGATCTGCCGGGGCACTACCACCTCTTTCTTGCGAGTCTTCGATTTCAGATCATTGACGGTAATATTGAAATGGCGAGCCACCGTTTTAATGATCATGTCAATATCGACCTCCGGAACATTGTTGTGGATAATATTTTTTAATATCTGTTTTGCCAGTGAGAGAGAAATTTCTTGTTTATCCAGCGAAGCATGCGCCATAAGCGATATCAAAATTCCCTCCAACTCACGGATATTGGTATCCACATTATAGGCCAGGTACTCAACAACTTCATAGGGGAGGCTCACTCCTTCAGCCTGTAGCTTGCGTTCGATAATAGCGATACGGGTTTCAAAATCCGGAGTTTGCAGGTCGGCCGTAAGCCCCCATTTAAATCGAGAGAGCAGACGTTCAGTGAGGCCATGCAAATCGCGGGGCGGACAATCACTGGTCATAATGATTTGCTTACCGGATTGCTGTAAATGGTTAAAGATGTGGAAAAATATCTCCTGCGTTTTTTCTTTACCAGCCAGGAACTGAACATCATCCAGGATCAACGCTTCAACCTGTAAATAGAAATTGGTAAACTTCTGTACGTTGTTATTCTTCAGCGCTTCAATAAACTGGCTGGTGAATTTTTCGGAAGAAACATATACCACAAATTTGTGTCCCTGCTTTCGTTTAATCTCATTACCAATGGCCTGTACCAAATGAGTTTTACCCAAGCCAACTCCACCATATACCATTAGTGGATTGAATGATGTGCTTCCTGGGCTTTGGGCCACTGCATACCCGGCGGAGCGCGCCAGTCGATTACAGTCTCCTTCTATATAGGTTTCAAAACTATACTTATCATTAAGGTTTGTGTCAATCTTAAGATCATTAATATCAGGAAATGAGAACGGGCCTTTATAGTCTGAAGTGGGAGTCTGGTAACGGGATTTTCGGGGGTTAACCTCCTTCTTATTGGCGGTAGGCAGATTAATAGCGACTGGTTTGTTTTTACGATCGCCATTATCAACAACGACTGAATATTCAAGCTGTCCATCCAGACCGATTTCAGCATCAATGGCCTTGCGCAAAATGTAGACAAAGTGCTCCTCTAACCATTCATAGAAGAACTGGCTAGGCACCTGGATTGTCAATGTCTTATCCATATACCGCAGCGGCTTGATCGGAGCAAACCAGGTATTATAAGCCTGCTCACCCACGTGCTCGCGGATAGTTTTAAGACAATTATTCCAAACAGTAACCTGATCTTCCTGCATCAGTACTAGGTTAGGGCTCATAAGCAAAAAGCATTATTTAGCAATTAGTCTGCCATGATAGTGTATCAAACAAACCACAAATTAATAAGCGTTAAGAGAGGATTAATTTGCAGAGGAGAGTAAATTTTACAAAAAATTAATAAATAAAAAAATGGGTCAAATCTTGACTTGAAACTTTGTTGGTAAAGTACAAAAAACGGTGGCCAGCTCAAATGCGAATAGGTTGTGAATTAAATTTAAGTGCAAGGTGAGGGTGTTTGCATTAATAAGTTGCAAGCCAGGTTTTTAGCATGAAAATATAGTAACTTTATCAGGCAACTGATTAATTCTCCCTGTTCTCACTAAATATTCATATCCTAAAAATCTGAAAATTTTTTGGGTGTTTTTTAGCAAATTTATTAGTTGAATATTAAATCATTTTTTCTATATTCTGGCGCACTGATTTATGGTTTTCAATTTAAAAATTCTTAACAATTTGATAACCTTTAACTTAGTAATGTTGGTGCTACATTGTAGGAGTTTCATTTGTTTTTTGTTTGATTCGTTATCTGCTTTTTTTGCACTATTAGGGTAAGTAAAATGGTAATATAACATCAAAAGCATGTTTGAAAATTTTTCAACCCAATCACGATCAGAGTGGATCAAAAAAGCGAACCAGGAGTCGGGGCGAGCGGGCGTTGATTCTTTTCCCCATTCCTTCAGGCTCGATGAACTGACCCTTGAGTCTATAAATACGCCTGAAGATATTTCTTCATTAGTAACTAAAACTTATCCTCTGCCCGAAAGTCTGAAAAACCCATTGATTAGCGTTTGGATCCCGCACTGCCCGGAAACGGATAATCAGACGATGGTTGAGCTGGCTATCAAACAAGGAACAGAAGACTTATTTTTTGAGAATGCTGTAGCTTTAGTGAAAAATGTAGCACTACTTATCGAGTCGACGCCTTCACTAACCTCATTGGCCTTACTTTGCTCGGAAACGGATTTAAAAGAATTATTACCTGCTATTGAGGTTTTTGGCAAGCAAGGGAAGATTAAAGTATTCGTATATAAGGAGTACTTTATGGTTAATCCTGAAAACAATTCAACTGCAGATGCTGAAGCGCATTTTCAGGCATTGGATAAATACCCTAATGTTCGTTTTATTGGCGCTCAGGGATTTACGTTCGGGAATGCCGGTGCCACGGTGGTACAAGAACTGGCTTATTCGCTGAGTTTGATCGCCACCCAATGGGATCAATTATCGGAGCACGGTGCAGATCTGGCAGCTTTGGCTGATAAAACAGAAGTTGCATTGGGGGTAGGGGGCGATTTTTATACGGATCTGGTAAAATTTCGGGCCATGCGCACCCTGCTTCATTATCTGATGGATGCCTATCAGTTAGCAGATGTAAATCCATACCGTATACCAGTAAGAGCCATTACTTCAACCGTGAACAAAACGCTGTATGACCCTGACGCTAATCTATTGCGCAATACTACCGAAGCTTTGGCAGCAACCCTGGGTGGTGCTCAGTGCATTACATTACGACCGCATGATTTACATTATCAATCAAAAAGTGTTTTCGGGCAGCGAATGGCACTGAATATACAGCATTTGCTACGTCATGAGGCGCAATTGCATCAGGTCTATAACCCGACAGAAGGATCTTTTTTCCTGGACAGGGCGACGACTCAGTTAGTAGAAAAAGCATGGCAACTATTCCTGGAAGTTGAAAAAGACGGGGGGGTAATTACCTGGATGAAAAACGGGAAACTTCATACAATGCTTCAACACAGCCGGCTGAATAAGCAGCAGGCACTTACCAAACAAAAGAAAAAACTCGTTGGGGTAACTCGATATGCGAATCCGGCTCAGCAGATCGCTCAAAAAATGGTAGATCCTTTATCATTTAAGAATAACTTGTCAGCCCCTCTGGAGCAGTTGAGGTTAGGTATGGATCAGATTACGAAGAGCCATAAACCCCTTATTTTGCTGGTTAAGCCAGACTTACCAGTAAATGCAGCTCAGGTTAGCCGAAGGATAACCTATGTTAGTGATATAATAATTTCAACTGGAGCAGCCCTAAAATTACTTGATGAAACCGCTGCTGCAAAATTGATGCAAGCGGAAAACGGTGCTTCAGTCGGAGCGGTGGTACTTTGTGGTGATGACCACTGGTATCAGGAGCATTTACCAGCCTGGCTGGGGAATCACCTTCCAACCTCAGTGGTGAAAATGGTCGTGGGAAAATTAGCTTTCCTGGATCATATGAAAAAGAAGGGCGAGTTAGATGTTGTTCTTTCGCCCGAATCAAATTTGTTCGAATTTTACGCTATCGTAGAATCAATGCTACCCAATGAAGCCTGATTTTTCTGCATACCGTCCCAAAACTACGATCATCCGTCCTCAGCCCTCGGGTAACAAGCCCTGGCTATCGCCGGAAACAATTTCGATTAAGCCGGTGTACTCATCCGAAGATATTTTGGCGATACAACATCTTGGTTTCGGTGCGGGAGACGCTCCTTATCTTCGTGGCCCTTACGCCTCTATGTATATCACCAAACCCTGGACAATCCGGCAGTACGCTGGTTTCTCTACGGCAACGGAATCTAATGCCTTTTACCGCAGAAACCTGGCTGCCGGACAACGTGGGTTGTCAGTTGCGTTCGATCTCCCTACCCACCGAGGCTATGACTCAGATCATCCCCGGGTGAAAGGAGATGTAGGAAAGGCTGGAGTCGCTATCGACACCGTAGAAGACATGAAAGTCCTTTTCGACCAAATTCCTTTGGATCAGATGTCGGTCTCCATGACCATGAACGGAGCGGTAATCCCAATCATGGCGTTTTATATTGTGGCCGCCGAGGAGCAGGGAGTAAAGCCTGAACAGCTAAAAGGAACCATCCAGAATGATATCCTGAAAGAGTTTATGGTACGGAATACGTACATCTATCCTCCGGAGCCATCCCTCCGCCTTATTGCGGATATCTTTTCTTATACCGCTCAGCATATGCCCAAATTTAACTCTATCAGCATCAGTGGCTACCATATGCACGAGGCCGGGGCACCCGCTGACCTGGAACTGGCCTATACTCTGGCGGATGGACTGGAATACGTGCAAACCGGATTAAAGGCTGGATTAGGCATTGATGATTTTGCCCCGCGTCTTTCTTTTTTCTGGGGTATCGGGATGAATTTTTTTATGGAGATTGCCAAACTCCGTGCCGGACGATTGCTTTGGGCAGAACTCATCAAAATGTTTAACCCTAAAAACCCAAAGTCTATGGCCTTACGGGCACACTGTCAGACTTCGGGGTATAGCCTGACCGAGCAGGACCCTTTTAACAATGTTGCCCGCACCTGTATTGAGGCACTGGCCGCGGTTTTTGGCGGAACGCAATCCTTACACACCAATTCTCTGGATGAAGCCATCGCCTTACCCACTGATTTTTCGGCTCGGATTGCCCGCAACACACAATTATATTTGCAGGAAGAACTCACCATCACTCCGGTCATTGATCCATGGGGCGGGTCGTATTATGTGGAGTCGCTTACGGATGCTTTGGTCAAAAAAGCCTGGGAGCATTTGGAGGAAATAAAATCTTTGGGTGGGATGGCTCGAGCCATTGAACAGGGAATACCGAAATTGCGCATTGAGGAAGCGGCTGCCAAAAAACAAGCCAGGATTGATGGGGGAGAAGAAGTGATCGTCGGAGTCAATCGTTTCCGGGTTGATCAGGCTTTGGGAGAAGATTCGGCTTTTGATCTGCGAGAAATTGATAACGAACAGGTGCGACAGGAACAAGTTAGCCGTTTAACGCAGGTAAAAGCGGTGCGTAATTCTGAGCAGGTAAATGCCACCTTGCAAACCCTTCAGGACGCTGCCGCGAGTGGAAATGGTAATTTGCTTACATTGGCCGTAGATGCGGCTCGTGCCCGGGCCACCTTAGGTGAAATATCGGAGGCAATGGAAAAAAGCTTTGGTCGCTATCAGGCTACGGTTCGGGCAGTTCAGGGGGTATACGCTAAAGAAATTGCTATGAACGAAGATTTTCTTAAAGCCCGCGCTTTATCCGATGAGTTTGCCGAACTGGATGGTCGTCGCCCCCGCATTTTAATAGCAAAGATGGGGCAGGATGGTCACGACCGGGGCGCTAAAGTCATTGCCACAAGCTTTGCCGATCTGGGGTTTGATGTGGATATCGGACCGCTCTTCCAAACCCCGGAAGAGGTAGCCCGGCAGGCAGCAGAAAACGATGTACACATTATCGGTATTTCCAGTCTGGCCGGAGCTCATAAGGCATTGGTTCCTGAACTAATGTTGGAACTCAAAAAAATTGACCGAGATGATATTGGCCTGATTGTAGGAGGAGTAATTCCTCCGAATGATTATGATTTTCTCTTCCAGCAGGGAGTTCTGGGGGTTTTTGGGCCAGGTACAGTCATTGCCCGGGCAGCCCAGGATATTCTGACGAAGCTGATGACTGATGAGTAATTGGCTGTCTGATCTTGACAATGTATAAAGTTTGCGGTCGCTCAAATTTTGCCCAGCCCTGGCAATAAAAAAAGCCGTAACATTTTGCTACGGCTTTGGTCATTTATTGGAAGAAATCGTTTAAGATTTACCTTCCAGCTTACGAATAAGGTTTAACGCCGAACCGGACTTAAACCACTCGATCTGATTTTCATTATACGTATGGTTCGTTTTGACCAGGTCTTCTGAGCCATCAGCATGGATGAACTTTAATGTCACCTGTTTTCCGGGGGCAAACTGATCCAGGTCAACGGTTTCTATGGTATCATCTTCCTGTACCTTGTCGTAATCAGACGGATCGGCAAACGTGAGCCCCAGCATCCCTTGTTTTTTGAGATTGGTTTCGTGGATACGGGCGAAAGATTTTACCAACACAATTCTAACTCCTAAGTGACGAGGCTCCATGGCCGCATGTTCGCGAGAAGAGCCCTCCCCGTAGTTATCGTCACCTACCACAATGGTGGGGATACCTTCTGCTTTGTAAGCCCGGCCCGTTGCCGGTACTTCGCCGTATTCTCCCGTCAGCTGATTTTTAACCGTATTGGCTTCTTTGTTATAGGCATTAATGGCCCCAATGAAGCAGTTGTTGGAGATATTGTCCAGGTGGCCTCGGAAACGCAACCAGGGACCCGCCATAGAAATATGGTCGGTGGTACATTTGCCAAATGCTTTCAGGAGCAACCGCATACCGGTAATATTTCCACCATCCCAGGGTTTAAAGGGAGTCAAGATCTCCAGTCGTTCCGAACCTTCCTTCACTACGACATTCACCGCACTTCCGTCCTCCGCGGGAGCTTGGTAACCGGCATCTTCTACTCCAAAGCCATTAGGGGGTAGTTCAATACCCTGAGGCTCATCCAGCATCACATCCTCACCTTTTTCGTTTTTCAAAGTATCTTTCAAGGGATTGAACGACAGTGAACCGGCAATCGCCAGCGCGGTAGTCAGTTCGGGAGAAGTAACAAATGAGTGGGTGTTGGGATTACCATCATTCCGCTTGGCAAAATTGCGATTGAATGAGGTAACAATCGTATTTTTCTTACTGGGATCTTTGCTGTGGCGTGCCCATTGTCCGATACAGGGACCACAGGCATTGGCCAGCACCACACCGCCCATTTTTCCGAATACATCCAACAGTCCATCACGCGCGGTGGTAAAACGGACCAGTTCAGAACCAGGGGTGATGGTAAACTCAGATTTGGCTGCCAGGTTTTTGTCGATGGCCTGCTGTGCAATTGACGCGGCACGGGTAATATCTTCGTAGGAAGAATTAGTACAGGAACCGATCAAGCCTACCTCTACTTCGTCGGGCCAGCCGTGTTCTTTCACTACATCAGCTAATTTGGAAATCGGCCAGGCCAGATCGGGAGTGAAGGGGCCATTCACGTGAGGCTCCAGTTCAGAAAGGTTAATTTCAATTACCTGATCAAAATAGCTCTCCGGATTAACAATTACTTCCTGATCGGCTCGTAAGTGTTCTTTTACTTTTTCGGCTTCCGCGGCAATATCGGCTCGTTCGGTAGCTTCCAGGTAATCCTTCATTTTATGAGAGTAATGAAATAGCGAAGTTGTTGCTCCGATCTCAGCTCCCATATTACAGATGGTACCTTTACCGGTACATGAAATGGCATCAGCGCCATCGCCAAAGTATTCTACAATGGCTCCGGTACCTCCCTTTACGGTGAGTATACCCGCCACCTTCAGGATGACATCTTTGGCCGAAGTCCAGCCACTGAGGCGTCCGGTGAGCTTGATACCGATGAGTTTGGGCATTTTAAGTTCCCAGGGCATACCAGCCATCACATCTACCGCATCTGCACCGCCTACACCAATGGCAATCATACCCAGACCTCCGGCATTCGGAGTATGTGAGTCCGTTCCGATCATCATACCGCCCGGGAAAGCGTAGTTTTCCAGCACTACCTGATGAATAATGCCCGCTCCGGGTTTCCAGAAGCCAATGCCGTACTTGTTAGAAACAGAAGAGAGAAAATCGTATACTTCTTTATTAGACGTAACGGCTTTCTCGAGGTCTTTTACCGCGCCTACTTCCGCCTGAATAAGGTGGTCACAGTGTACGGTAGATGGAACCGCTGTTTGGTCTTTTCCCGCCTGCATAAACTGAAGCAATGCCATTTGGGCGGTTGCATCCTGCATGGCAACGCGGTCAGGTTTAAAGTCTACATAAGATTTGCCTCGTTCGTATGCTTCGGTAGGGGAGCCACCAAAAAGGTGACTATATAAGATTTTTTCGGCCAGGGTAAGAGGACGGCCGACAATTTCTCTTGCTTGCTTCACGTGTTCACCCAGTTGGGAATACGTGTCTTTAATCATGTCAAGATCAAAAGCCATAAGATAACGCTATTTTGAAAGGTGATAAAAAATGCTAGGTCGCAAAAATACGGAATGTGCCGAATTTTGGTATAAATGTAACAAACTTGTCCTACATTTATGTTTCTATCTTCTGATAATGATGATGAAATAATGACTTTTAAGCCTCTTTTCTTCCTGTGCCCGTGGATTATTTCGATAAATGCGCTTGCCCAGCAGACCAACACTCCTTTATCTTTTGATACAGCGCAGTACACGCTGGAAGAGATTACCTTTAAAAACACCCCGCAGGCGGTATTGCGATTGCATATCTACTCTCCAAAAACGATGCAAGCCGATGCAAGTAGCCCGGCAATCCTTTTTTTCTTTGGGGGAGGCTGGGTGAGTGGAAATCACGAGCATTTTGCTCCCCACAGTAAATATTTAGCGTCTCGCGGTATGCGGGCCATTACCGCAGATTACCGAGTGAAAAACCAGCACGGCACTTCTCCCATCGAGGCCATTCAGGATGCCCGGGATGCCCTGCGATACGTGGCAGAACACGCTCAGGAATTGGGAGTGGATACATCTTTGCTGGCAGTGGGTGGAGGATCGGCCGGAGGCCATCTGGCACTCTGCACGGATCTCGTTGATGCCTTTGATCAGGGAAAATCTCATGAATATCATCCGAAGGCAATGGTGTTATTCAATCCGGTGGTGAATACCAGTTCAGCAGGTTTCGGTGCAGAACGATTGGGGGCTGATTCTCTCAAAGCTTCCCCTGTGCACCACCTGACCCAAACCATGCCACCAACCCTGGTTTTTCATGGGGAGGCTGATACTACAGTACCAGTAGACAATATTAGGGATATGGAAAAAAAAATGAATGCACTGGGTGTACCCGGAGAATTTCACTATTATCCGGAACAAACGCACGGTTTCTTCAACATTGGTCGTCAGGAAGGGCATCGCTATTTTCTGGAAACGCTGTATGAAACCGATCGCTTTCTGACCAAGTATCATTTCTTGCAGGGGGAAGCATTTTTTGAACCAATAGATGAGCTCTCAAAAGGCCAGTAAGCATAGTTATGAATGTACGGTTAAAGCAAAGAAGGATTAATACAATCCTAATCGCTTTAATCTGATGTTACACAAGATCTGCCAAAACTAGCCGTTCGTATTTCCGAAATCTGGCAGATATATCCTCGTCTGTTAGCACTTTACACGATGTTTTGCGTAATATTAGTCTAATGTGAATCTCTCGGAACTTTGTCGCCGGAGCTACCTTGTAGAAAATCAAAATCAGCTCCCAGATGCGCTTGCTGCACGTGGTCAATATAAAGTTGCGCATAACCTCGGCCGTAACCCAGGTTGTGGGCTTCCCAGTCTTTCCGGCGTTCTTCCAAAACTTCATCACTGACATCCAGATGTAGTTTACGGGCTTCCACATCCAACTCAATGAAATCACCATCTTGCACCAATGCCAATGTGCCCCCAACGGCTGATTCGGGAGACACGTGCAAGACGACCGTGCCGTAGGCGGTACCGCTCATTCGCCCATCGGAGATGCGAACCATATCTTCAACTCCTTTAGCGAGCAACTTTTTGGGCATGCCCATATTTCCCACTTCCGGCATACCTGGATAACCTTTAGGGCCTACTTGCTTTAGCACCATGATGCAGGTTTCATCAACATCCAGAGTAGGATCGTCAATACGGGCATGGTAATCTTCAATGGTTTCAAACACCACGGCACGACCCCGGTGCTTCATCAGTGCTGGTGTGGCCGCTGAAGGTTTTATTACCGCACCATTTTCTGCTAAATTGCCCTTTACCACTGCAATTCCTGAACGTTCTTTAAACGGCTCTTCAATGGATGCGATTACATCTCGATTGTAACAAGGTGCGGCTTCACAGTTTTCACCAATGGTTTTACCGTTCACGGTCAGGGCATCCCAGTGCAGGTATTCTTTCAATTCTTTCAAGATGGCGGGTAAGCCTCCGGCATAGTAAAAATCTTCCATCAGGTATTTACCCGAAGGCATCAGGTTTAGCAAAAGAGGAATATCGTGTCCAAGACGATCAAAATCATCTAGCTCTAATTTCACCCCCAGACGGCCGGCCAGTGCTAGTAGGTGGATAATGGCGTTGGTAGAGCCACCAATCGCAGCATTGGTCACAATGGCATTCTCGAAAGCTTCTCGCGTCAAAATTTTAGACATCCGCAAATCTTCATTAACCATTTCCACAATCCGGCGTCCGGCCATATGAGAGAGGGTGCGTCGTCGGGCATCTACGGCAGGAATGGCGGCGTTTTGGGGAAGTCCCATGCCCAGAGATTCTACCATGCTGGCCATGGTGGAGGCCGTTCCCATTGTCATACAATTGCCCCGACTGCGCGACATGCAGCTTTCCGCGTAAAAAAACTCTTCCTGGGTCATTTTTCCGGCCCGCAGGTCTTCGGAAAATTGCCAGACCGAGGTGCCCGAGCCAATGTCCTGCCCCCGGTACTTACCATTCAGCATGGGGCCACCGGAAATGACGAGGGTGGGTAAGTCCACACTAGCTGCGCCCATCATGGTGGAAGGGGTGGTTTTATCGCAACCACAGAGCAGTATTACCCCGTCCATCGGGTTACCCCGGATGGATTCTTCGGCATCCATGCTGGCCAGGTTGCGGAAGAGCATGGCCGTGGGCTTGAGGAGCGTTTCGCCCAGCGACATGATGGGAAACTCGAAGGGGAATCCGCCCGCTTCATAAACACCCCGTTTCACGTATTCGGCAATTTCCCGAAAATGGGAGTTGCAGGGAGTAAATTCCGACCAGGTATTACAAATGCCAATAATGGGACGACCGTCAAATGCATGGTCGGGGAGGCCCTGGTTACGCATCCAACTGCGGTAGATGAAACCCATTTTGTCGGTTTTACCGAACCACTCTTGACTGCGTAATTTTTTTTGATCGGACATGGTTGCTGTTGAAAGGTTGATGGCTTACTATGAACTGAGAAAAGTTAAGGGCACAATATGCGGGTTGTTGGTTGATTTTACAAATGTTGATTTTGGTAAAGCAATTTTAATTGATGGGGGTGGGGCGCCAGCGAAAAGATTGAGCATCAATCGCCCGCATGGTGCTGAGCACTCCTTCCAGGTGATCGTACTCATGTTGTATCAACTCAGCGATAGTAGGGTCGTCAATCTTCCAGGTGCGAGGAGTGAAGTGTTCATCAAGGTAGTGCAGCGTTAGCGAGCAATGACGCTTCACTTTTACCAGCAGGTTCGGAAAACTCATGCAATCGTCCCAGAGCGGAAACTGTTCAGCGCTTAGTTCAGAAAGTTGTGGGTTGATGATGACGCGAGGTTGATCGATATTCAGGTAAATCAGGCGCTTCATTATGCCCAACTGCGGAGCCGCAATGCCGCGGCCAAATTGGTACTTCGCCCGTATTTCTTCCATGACATTGTGCAGGTCAGCTACCCATTCGGGAATATGCGCTTGATCAGTTTCGGTGAGAGGCGTGCTGACCTCATACAAGCGAGGATCACCCAGCAACAGCAGATCATCTAACTTTTTCATGATTTAAGTCTAAGATAGCCTTGAAACGATGACTGATTAAAATTTCAGTCCGGACATGTTAATTTATCCGAGTGCTTATACCAGCCCGGGTACGTACCTGATGCTAAGGAAGGGGCAAACCAAATTAAGCATCTTAGGAAATTCAACATGTTTTGTAATCGTCAGAAAGGACATTACTTTTGTAAAGATACGCGACGCTATCTACTTCAACCAACCTTTTTTCCATGAAACTATACAATACCCGCGCTGGATTACTACTCTACCATCAGGGACAGTACTATGTGAATTCTCAGCTTAACTGGGATCAATTGATTAATCAGGATTCTTTATACCAGGCCATTGAGCAGCAATATGCACATTGGGAGTTGGTAGACGATGGAGTTTCTCATTTAACGGCCGATCTACTGCCGCCCATCGGAAGCCAGGAGGTGTGGGCATCCGGAGTGACTTACTACCGCAGCCGGGATGCCCGCATGGAAGAATCCAAAGCCGCGGGTGGGGGTAGTTTCTACGACCGGGTATACGACGCCGACCGCCCCGAACTCTTCTTCAAAGCAACGGCAGCCCGAACGGTAGGCCACGATGACACCGTCCGTATTCGGGAGGATTCCAGCTGGGATGTGCCCGAACCGGAGCTCACCTTATTCATTTCATCCAGTGGCAGCATTCAGGGATATACCATCGGTAACGATATGAGTTCCCGTAGTATAGAAGGGGAGAACCCCTTATACCTGCCTCAGGCAAAAAGCTATCGGGGTAGCTGTGCCATCGGCCCCTGCCTTTACATTACTCCAGACCCATTTCCCGAAGATGCTCAGATTCACCTAACCATTCGTCGGCAGGAGGAAGTGGTGTTTCGGGGAGAAACGGATGTGAGCCAGATTAAACGAAAGTTCACCGATCTGGTTAGCTATTTATACCGCGAGATGGATTTCCCCAACGGTAGTTTCCTGATGACGGGTACTGGAATTATTCCTGAGCACGATTTTACCCTACAGTCCGGGGATGTAATTCACATCACCATCGAGCCAATCGGGACATTGACCAATATTGTGGAATAACCATCGAATTTGGATAACTGCCGTTTAATAAATTATAGCAGCATTACGTAGTTGTTTTTAAATAAATAACTTTAACCAATACGATATGAATACGGTAACAATAAAAGTCCCGGCGAGCCTGCAGATGACTTCGTTTGATATTGAGATGTTAGTTGCTACAAAGTTGTTTGAAGATGGGAAATTATCTTCAGGCCAGGCAGCCGAAATGGTCGGTCTATCAAAAAAGACTTTTATCGAATTGTTAGGTAAATATGGAGTATCAGTTTTTGGTTATGATTTCGAAGAGCTTGAAAGCGATTTGAAGAATGTTTAAGTTGGTTATTGCTGATACAAGCTGCTTAATCGTACTGACCAAAATAGAAAGGCTAGATTTACTGCAAAAAACTTTTGATGAAATCACCATTTCTAAAGTGATAAAAGACGAGTTTGGGGAAAAGCTACCTGATTGGATACAAGTAAAAAAAATCACTGACGAAAAGCGACAACAAATTCTGGAAATGGATTTGGATGCTGGTGAAGCCAGTGCCATGGCTCTCGGGTTAGAAAATGAAGAATCACTATTGCTCATAGATGAAAGAAAAGGACGGAAAGTAGCTCGTGCGTTAGGACTAAAAATAACAGGTACGCTCGGAGTCATCATCAATGCGAAAGAAAAGAATTTTATTAATTCAATTCGTGAGGAAATTGACAAACTACGGGCGATAGAATTTAGAATGTCAGAAAATTTAATACAACAAATCCTGGATAAATTCGAAAAGGACAACTGATTTTTCCTTTTGATAAGGATCAATCTTTAACCATCGATCCAATCGGGACATTGACCAATATTGTGGAATAAATTTAATTCATTTTTTACTTTAATAAACACTATGCAAATTACTGGAGATCAGATTATAGCCCAACAATATATAAACGCAAACGGTAAATCATTTTACGCATCGAATCCGACTACCGGCGAACAACTCCCCACCGCTTTTTTCGAAGCCAGTGCTGAGGAAATAGACCGCGCGGTTACCCAGGCGGAAGAGGCATTTACAGTCTATCGCAAAAAATCAGATCGGGAAAAAGCCGATTTTCTGGAGCGAATCGGAGAAGAAATCATGGCTTTGGGTGATGCGCTGATTGAGCGTTGTATGCAGGAGACGGGTTTGCCCCAGGGGCGTTTACAGGGGGAACGGGGCCGTACCGTAAACCAACTAAAACTTTTTGCAGAACTACTGCGGGATGGTTCCTGGGTGGATGCCCGCATTGATACCGCCATTCCTGATCGTCAGCCCCTTCCTAAGTCTGATATCCGGCAAATGCAGATTGCGGTCGGGCCAGTGGGTGTATTTGGAGCCAGTAACTTTCCTTTCGCGTTTTCAGTGGCGGGTGGCGATACAGCTTCGGCATTGGCCGCAGGATGCACGATTGTAGTCAAAGGGCATCCGGCACATCCGGGCACTTCCGAAATGGTAGGGCGGGCTATTACCAAAGCAGTAGAAGCCACTGATATGCCCAAAGGCACATTCTCTCTGGTTCAGGGACAAACCATAGAAGTAGGGATGGGCATTGTGCAGCATCCCCTGATCAAAGCAGTAGGATTTACCGGTTCATTTAGGGGAGGAAAAGCGTTGTTTGATGCTGCCAATCAACGTAAAGAACCGATTCCGGTCTATGCTGAAATGGGCAGTATCAATCCGGTATTTGTATTGCCCGGCGCGCTTCGAGAGCGAGGTGAACAGTTGGCTCAGGGATGGGTGGGTTCGTTAACCCTGGGAGCCGGTCAGTTTTGTACCAACCCGGGTGTTTTGGTTTCGATGGAGTCTGAGGAATCTTCCCGTTTTCTGAAAACGGCTGAGCAACAACTGTCGGAAGTCACCACCGGAGCCATGCTCACGGATCGAATTGGGGAGGCTTATACTGAAGGTGCGAAGAAAATCAGCCAAACCGAAGGGGTGAAGACGGTCGGGCAAAGCAAGCGATCGGAGGCGGTAACCTCCGCCGAAGGTTTTATCTTTAGTACCAGCACCCAGAATTTTCTGGAGCACGCTGAATTGTCAGAAGAAGTATTTGGCCCGAGTAGTCTGCACATATCGGCAAATTCTCACGATGACCTGCTTCAGATTGCGAATAAATTGGAGGGACACTTAACCGCTACCCTACAAGCCACCGAAGAAGATATACAAGAATACGCCGACCTGATTGCCATACTGGAACGAAAAGTCGGCCGTTTGCTCATCAACGGATTTCCGACCGGGGTGGAAGTATGTCATTCTATGGTACACGGCGGTCCTTACCCGGCTACGACCGATGCCCGGACCACTTCCGTAGGCACGTTGGCAATCAAACGCTTCTGCCGTCCGGTCTGCTACCAGGATTTCCCCCAGTTTGCGTTACCGGAAGCATTGAAAAATGAGAATCCTTTGCATATTTTTAGGCTGATCAATGGCAAATTCACCCAAGAGGCCATTGACTAACCTATCCTGTAAGTGATGCCAAACATTTCTACTACCGTTTTCCTGATCATCGTACTTCTGGGAATGCTTCAGACGCTATGCGCGCAGGAGTTGCCTATTTACGACAATAATGCCAATCGCATCGATATCTATCATTTTCAGAAGTATCTGGAAAACAATGAAGTAGATAAGGAACAAAATAGTATTGGCTCACTTCCCACTGCTGTATTCCGTTATCAGGGGGATACCCTGAATACCCGCCATCTAAATCAGGCAAACTTTGATCCTGAATTAATTGAGGAGCAGAACATCGTTCTTACCATGCCAGAGATGCCGCTGGCCCAGGACACCCTGCTGGTGATGGTGGCAGTTCCGGATCAGGATGCTTACCGGGTGAACGTGTTCGTGGTAGAAAATCAGGGCGCGCAGTTAGTATACCATTTTGATCGTAACAACGATTATTCATTTCTGGAGGAAGGCCCGCCTTTCATCTTTAGCAAAAACAAGCAGATAGAGGCGTTACAAATTCAGGCGGTAGGCGATCCGGAACCACTTACCTACTATGTCTATGATTTTGCAATGATGCCTGCGTTTCTGGCGCGTTATGGGATCAATGTAAAGGAAGTATCGTACGTGAACAGCTTTTATTACCCCATGCTGAACCGCCACGGGAGAATTTCGCTGCAAGTTCACGCGAATTTTGGAAAAGGCAATCACCAGATAATTTACGATACTCCCGCTTTGTCTCGGGAAATCTCAGCTTCGTTAGATGCCATCACCCAGTGGGGTATTAGCCTGAGCTATGCATTGTATAACCTCAATATTGGGGGCTTCTTTTTCATGGAGGGCAATCAAATTGGCCAAACGGAGCGCTATAATTATGAAGGCGGCGTACGAACGATTGACTATGGTTTTGGTAACTGGCCCCGTCGTCGGATGCTGTACGGTGCGGAAATTGCCTATGATTTCCGCGTGTATAAAAACATCTACCTGGCGCCCTTCTACCGATACGGCACCTATCGTTTTAGTCGTGATGAAACATTCTCCCAACAGATTGGGTCCGGCCTGGACCAAACCCTGACTTATCAGGGGATCTTTCAAAAAACCCGCCTGCATTCGTTCGGTGCACAGATGAAATTCCCCCTGGGAGAGAAGGCGCTGCTATTGGTTGAAGGCAGCTATTTAAAAAATCGTTATCGTTTACATCCTGATTTTATTCTTGAAGATGTTGAGAATGGGTCCTTATCTACTGATTATCAGGCGCTCACATTTGGCGTAGGGGTACAATGGATTCTTTGCGGTCAGTAGGGCTATATTGTTAATTCCGCGAATTCATCGTATCTTAAGTATTTACCTAACCTAGATGTGATGAAGCGAGTCCTGCTATTGCTCCTCCTGTGCCCTTTCCTGGCATCTGCCAATAAGCTATATATTCCCATGGACGGTACCCAGTCCAATCACCTGAAAGCCTATGGGCTGACGTACTGGATTTTACAAAAGCAAATTCCAGTGGATTGGTTACTCAACTACCAGGGCGGCTCTTTCCTCTGTGAGTATCGACAGGAAATTGAGAACGAAGCTGTTATTCGGGGAGTAACTTACCAGGTAGTTTCGGATGATGAAGCTGATAATATGCTCAGCGTGATTGCCAGCCCTTCTTCTAACCAGGATTTAATGCGACTGGAGCAGTATCCCCGGATTGCCGTATACACTCCCCGTTCCGAAAGTCCGTGGGATGATGCGGTAGTTTTGGCATTGGACTATGCGGAAATTCCGTACGAGAAGTTGTACGACGAAGAAGTATTGTTGGGAGAGCTGAGCAAATACGACTGGCTGCATCTGCACCACGAAGATTTTACCGGTCAATACGGGAAGTTTCACATGGCATTTCACATGCATCCCTGGTACCAGGCCCAACGTAGTGAATGTGAAGACATTGCCACCAAATATGGCTATGGAAAAGTGTCGCAGTTGAAGTTAAAGGTGGCCCAGGAAATTCAGGACTTTGTGATGAAAGGCGGATATATGTTTGCCATGTGTTCGGCGACGGATACCTATGACATTGCCCTGGCCGCGGCGGGAACGGATATGGCCGCGGCAGTATACGATGGCGATGCAGTAGATCGGGCTGCTAATGAAAAGCTGGATTTTAGTTCAACCTTTGCGTTCACCAATTTTTCCGTAGTGACCAACCCCTGGGAAGTGGAATTTTCATCCATTGATATTGATTTAAGCACGCGCCCGGTACCCCGAGAACAGGATTATTTTTCGCTCTTCGAGTTTTCGGCCAAATGGGACCCCATTCCAACCATGCTGACCCAAAACCACGAAAAAACCATCAAAGGGTTTTTGGGAGCAACCACCTCCTTTCGTAAACAGTACATCCGCCCGAACGTCATTATTTTAGGGGAAAATCGGGAAGCACATGAAGCAAAATACATCCACGGCGAATTTGGCCGGGGCTTCTGGACTTTTTATGGTGGACATGATCCCGAAGACTATCAGCACAATATTGGCGAGCAACCCACTGATTTAAGTTTGTATCCCAACTCTCCCGGTTACCGACTGATCCTGAACAATATTTTATTTCCCGCTGCCAAGAAGAAAAAACAGAAAACCTGATTTTTTGGTTGAAGCTTCTAAAATTCCGGTGTTACTTTGAGCTTTCTGAGTAGGCCGGAATTTTTCACGTTTCAACGAACCACATTGCATGGCAAGTTCTCTGTATGTTACCACCACTGAGGCCCATACTGGCAAATCTCTGGTATGCCTGGGCATGTTAGAATTAATATTGCGCAAAACTGAGCGAGTGGGCCTCTTTCGCCCGCTGATCAGTGGCGACCTATCAAAAAAGGATAAAAATATCCAATTGCTTTTGGAGCATTATCAGCTTCGGCAGGGCTATGAGGAGTCCTACGGATTTCACAAGCGGGAAGCCCGGGAGCTTATGCTGGATGGGAAATACGATCAGGTACTGGACCGGGTCATTGAAAAATACAAAGCACTGGAGCAGAAGTGTGATTTTATTCTGTGCGAGGGAAGCGATTTTACTGATGAGAATGCCACGCTCGATTTTAATATCAATGTAGATTTTGCCAAAAACCTGGGCTGTCCGGTCCTGATCCTGGCTCGGGGTGATCATTTTTCTAATGTAGAAGACGTGCTCAGCCAGGTGCAGATTACCTACGAATCTTTTGTGGAAAATGAGTGCGAAGTCCTCTCGGTCATCGTGAACCGTACCCAACCCGATTTTGCCCACGAGCTATTACTGGCTCTCAATAACCGTATTCCGGATAAAAACGTGGTGCTTAGTGTCATCCCCAGCAACAAAGTGTTGCAAAGCCCGACGTTGCAGGAGATCACTGAGCACCTGGGAGCAGAAATACTGTACGGAGGAGATCAGTTGGATCGACAGGCCTATCGTTATTCGGTGGCAGCCATGCAGCTACAGAACTATTTGCCTCACCTCACAGAAAACTGTCTGGTCATCACCCCCGGCGATCGGGGAGACATACTGTTAAGTGTGCTACAGGCGCACCAATCCAAGAATTACCCAACCATTGCGGGAGTATTGCTTACCACCAAGCTGAAGCCCGAAGACGCCATTCTAAGAGTGCTGGAAGGCTTATCCAATATTGTCCCTATTCTCTCAGTGAGCGACAATACCTACGATACCGTTTCGGCAATCAGCAAGATTACCTCGTACATCACGCCTCAAAACGAGACCAAGATTTTGCTCAGTAAACAACTGTTTGATAAGTATGTGGATACGGGCGCACTAGAGGAGAAAATCACCAATGTAAAGCAACGAGGCATGACTCCCCGCATGTTTCAATATAATCTGGTGCAGCGAGCTAAATCTGAGAAAAAGCATATTGTATTACCCGAAGGAAACGATGAGCGTATCTTGCGGGCAGCGGAGATCTTACTGGAACAGAATATCGTAAACCTTACCATTCTGGGAAAGCCTGAGGAGGTGAAAAGCAGTATTTCCAAACTGGGATTGCGGATTGATACGGAACAGGTGGCCATCATCAATCCAGCGGATGCCCCGCATTTTGATGATTATGTGAAAAAGTTTGTGGAGTTGCGTAAGCATAAAGGTGCCAATACTGATATTGCCCGGGATACGATCGTAGATGTTTCCTACTTCGGTACCATGATGGTTCTGGAAGGTCACGCCGATGGCATGGTATCCGGTGCGGCGCATACCACCCAGCATACCATACGTCCGGCCCTCCAACTGATTAAAACCAAACCCAATGTATCGTTGGTTTCATCGGTGTTTTTTATGGCATTACCCGACCGGGTTCTGGTCTACGGTGACTGTGCCATCAACCCGAACCCTAATGCTGAGGAGCTGGCTGAAATTGCCATTTCTTCTGCCGAAACCAGTGAGGCATTTGGTATTGAACCCAAAGTAGCGATGTTGTCCTATTCATCCGGAGAGTCCGGGCAGGGAGAGGATGTGGAACGAGTTCGGCAAGCTACCCAGCTGGTTCGGGAGCGACGTTCCAATATGAAGGTAGAAGGGCCAATTCAGTATGATGCGGCGGTTGATAAGGAAGTTGGCATCAAAAAGATTCCGGGCTCAGAGGTGGCGGGGTATGCCACTGTGTTAATCTTTCCCGACCTCAATACCGGCAACAATACTTACAAAGCAGTTCAGCGGGAAACGGGAGCTATTGCCATGGGTCCCATTTTGCAGGGGTTAAAAAAACCAGTGAATGATTTGAGCCGAGGTTGCACGGTAAACGATATTGTAAATACGGTAGTGATCACCGCCATTCAGGCCCAGAACATTACCAGTCAGGTATAAAAAAAGCTTTAACCATGCATGGTTAAAGCTCTGTAGTTTAATGAGTTATGAAATTACATGCTTTCAGAAGCGATAATTTCACCATCGTCACCAATATAAAGGATAGCGGCTCCTTCTTTTTCTTTTACCTGTAATTGATACAATTTTTCAGGTACCTCAGTACCAGGATATTGCGACGCATTGGCACGAGATTCCAGAATTTGTGCTACAGTAGCTCCTGAGATTTCGTATGCTTGTTCAATAGTAGCTTCACTAAAATCACTACCATCAAAACTATCTTTTACCTCTTGTGGTAATTCCGCTTCGGTAATTTGCTTCAAATCTTGTGAATTAAATTCACTTCTGGCATTCTGGGCAGTGTCTTGAGCAGTCTGGGTGGTAGACTCCATGGCTTGCGTAGTTTCAGTCATTTCTTCCTTTGCCTCGCTTTTCATAGCCTGACCTTCTTCTTTCATTTCCTCAGCACCTTGTTTCGTTTCCTGAGTAGATTCTTCTACTTCTTTAGCACTTGATTCAATAGCTTGTTCAGTTTCCTGTGCGGTTTCTTCCATTTCCTGCCCAACTTCCTCGGTGCTTGTTTCCATCGCCTGCTCGGTTTCTTTAGCTTCTTCTGTTACTTCCTGACCAGCAGCCTCAACACTCTGTTCTACTTCTTTACCTGCTTTTTCTATAGTTGCTTCAGCCTCTTGTCCGGCTTCCTGGGCTTCTTCTTCAGCCTGATAGGTCGTTTCAGTAGCGGCTTCTTTAGCGCCCAAAGCAGTTTCAGCAGAAGTACGTTCTACTTCATTATCCTGTTCGTACACATCAACATCGCCTTCAATTTGCGTATCAGTTTCAACATCGGTATTCATCGCTTGTGCATCAGTCTCAGAAGATTTAAGTTCTTCCAAAGCTTGTTCTTGTTGCTCAACAGCTTCTTTAAGGGTTTCTAAAGCTTGTTCTTGCTTCTCAATAGCCTGTTGGGTAGATGAGGGTTGTGTTTCCTGTGCCTGGGCGCTACAAATAACGGCTGTTGCTAGTCCTGCGGATAAAAATATATTTCTCATTGCTTAAAGGGTTAAGTTAAAAAAGTTATTGTCAATGAGTTAAGTGGGAAAATTGTGCCAGGAACCATAAGTCAATATAAAGGGAGACAAGGGCGATTATGAAAAAGTGAGTGGGCAACAATTCCAACATGGTGTAGAAAAAACGCTATACTTATGGATAAAAAGTGTTCAAATTAATAGTTGCCATCTGAGAAATAATTTTCTAATAAAGCAACATAAAGTATTTTGAAGGGGAGATAAAAAAAGCTTTAACCATGCATGGTTAAAGCTCTGTAGTTTAATGAGTTATGAAATTACATGCTTTCAGAAGCGATAATCTCACCATCGTCACCAATATAAAGAATAGCAGCACCTTGTTCTTCTTTTACCTGTAATTGATACAATTTTTCAGGTACTTCAGTACCAGGAGATGGTGCATTTGCTCTGGAAGCTAGTACACGAGATACAGTAGCACCAGAGATTTCATAAGCCTGTTCAATGGTTCCTTCGTTAAACTCACTTCCCTCGAAACTATCTTTTACTTCCTGCGGCAATTCTGCTTCGGTAACTCTTTTAAGATCTTCCGACTGGAATTCATCCTGTGAAGTCTGAGGTTTTTCCTGAGTCATTTGTTGTTCCTGCACTTCCTGTTCCGGTTGGGTTGGCGCTTCCTGGGCCTGTGCACTAAAAATAACTGCGGCGGCAAATCCTACGGATAACAATATCTTTTTCATCGTTGTCAGTATTTTAAAGTTTAAAAAAGCTTAAAATTGATTGTCGTCTGGTATAGCGGAAAAACTGTGCCAGCACCAAGAAAAGCGTCTATCTGTCCAAAAAGGATGTTATTCTCCTCATTACTGGGTAACTATCCCAACATTCTGTGGAATTTATCCTTACTATTGGGCCGTTTTGCCGTATTTAAAAGCCAGGGAACAAGCGTACTTTCATATATATCTTTCATGCATCTATTAATACTAAACTCTGGAAGTTCATCCATCAAATATCGTATTTACAAATTGCCGCACGAGCATCTGCTGGCATCTGGTGCAGTAGAAAAAATTGGTGAGAACAGCGGTATCATTACCCATGCAATGGGTGAAGAAAAAAATGTATCTGAGCAACGGGTGCCAGACCACGAAGCCGGACTACATTTGATTGCAGATCATATACAGAAGAACGTGCTTGGTGACGAAACCATCGCAGCGGTTGGGCACCGGGTCGTTCATGGCGGTGAGTATTTCAGCAAACCTCGGATCGTGACGAACGAGGTACTGGAAAAGATTGAAGCTTTATCAGTGCTGGCTCCATTGCACAATCCGCCCAACGCATTAGGCATTCGGGTGGCCCGTCAGGTTTTTCCGGAAGCACAACAGGTGGCCGTATTCGATACGGCTTTCCACCAAACGTTACCTTCTCAAGCCTATCGTTATCCATTGCCGCAAACACTGTATGAAAAGCATCGAATACGGGTCTATGGGATGCACGGTACTTCTCATCAGTATGTGGCCGAGCAGGCGGCCCATTATCTCAACCGCTCGCTAGAGGCTACCAATCTGATCACCATTCATCTGGGCAATGGATGTAGTATGACGGCTATCCGTAATGGTGAAAGTGTGGATACCTCGATGGGCTTAAGCCCCCTTGCCGGGTTGATGATGGGGACCCGAAGTGGGGATATTGATCCCTCCATTCCCTATTTCTTAGGCACCCAGGCTGGCATGTCGTTTCAGGAAATCGATCAGCTACTGAATCATGAAAGTGGATTGAAGGGAATTGCCGGTGAAAATGACGTGCGCTCGATTTTGGAAAAAAAAGATGATGGCAGTCAGGAGGCCGAACTGGCACTGGAAATGTATACGTACCGGATAAAAAAATTCATTGGAGCGTATCTGGCTGTACTGGGTAGGGTAGATGCGATTGTTTTTACGGCGGGTGTGGGGGAAAATAGTGCCTACATTCGTGAGAAAAGCATGGAAGGACTGACTGATTTGGGCATAATGCTGGATCACCCGCGAAACCAGCAGGCATCGTCTCAGGTGAGTGAAATTCAGTCTGAACAAGGTAAAATCAAAGTACTGGTGATTCCGACTAACGAGGAATTGTCCATTGCCCAGCAGACTTATGCCTTACTGACCAAAAAAAATTAGAAATTTTTGCGTCTTTTCGATAAGTTCTCCGTCTACCGGATGAACTTTAAAATAGATTTCTATGAAACGATTGCACGTAAATGTACAGGTGAAAAATGTATCCGCTTCGGTCGCCTTTTACCAACAGCTATTTGCGGCGGAGCCAACGGTCGTTAAAGACGATTACGCCAAATGGATGCTGGACGACCCTCTTGTCAACTTCTCTATTTCTCTTTCCCAGCAGCAGGAGGGTATTGAACACTTAGGTATTCAGGTAGAATCCGATGGCGAGCGGGACGATATGTTTCAGCGTCTCGATCATCTGGAAGGTAAACGTTTCGATGAAGGTGACACCGTCTGTTGCTATGCTCATTCTACTAAGTCGTGGATTCAGGACCCCCAGGGAGTATCTTGGGAAATTTTTCAGACCCACGGCGCTTCAGCCGTTAAAAAAATTGAAAAAAGCGAAGCTGAAGCTAGCGCCTGCTGTGATGATACCTGTTGTACCGCTAGTTAGATCAGATGGATAAAACGAGTTTACTGAAGGGAAATACCTGTCAGCGGGTATTTCTCCTTTTCCAGCAATACCGGGAAGAACTGCTACTGTTTGTCAACCGCCGCCTGCACGATCGGGTGCAGAGTGAAGCGCTGCTCAGTGATGTGCTGATGAAAATGCATCGCCAATGCGAACAGCTAACCCATGTAAAAAATATCCGAGCCTGGCTATTTCAGGTTGCGCGCAACACCATAAACGATTACTTCCGGGAACAGGCCAAACAAGCCGAAAAGTCAGTGCAAAACCTGGCAGATGAGCGAAGTTGGGAGTCAGCAGGGCCGGAAGCGCTGGCATCACTCATTCCTGCCTTAATGACTTGTCTTCCCGAAAAATATGCCCAGCCATTGCTCATGAGTGATTTGGAGGGGATATCACAAAAAGACATTGCCACGCAACTAAACCTTTCCGTATCTGCCGTTAAATCCAGAGTGCAACGCGGGCGCAGGAAGTTAAAAGCGCTTTTTCACGAATGTTTATACCTGGAACTGGACCAACAGGGTGTGCCCATGGACTACCGCATCAAACCTTTGTGCGAAAGCTTATCGGAAATGAATGAGAACGAAGATTGTTCCTGTCAATAGCAATATCCATTAAGGATAGTTATAAGATGTTCGTCATCAGGTTTTGATGATATCTATTTTATTTAGTCCTGAAATTAGCCTGCTCATCCGGGCGAGGAGAGAAAGCATGGCTAAAAAAAAGCGTTGCAGCAGGTGGTTTTGCATACGGAAGTGTAAGAAAAATTCGTAATTTGTACAATAATGCTGTTTTTCATCAATAATACAACCATGTCATGAACCGACGCAATTTTTTAGCATCCAGTGCCCAGGCGGCCTTTGGGGCAATGCTTTTACCCGAAATGTTGAAACCGTCACCGCCGTTTTTCAAACTTTCTCTGGCTGAATGGTCACTACGAGAACTCATCTGGAATGGCCATATGACAAACCTTGACTTTCCTAAGATTGCCAAAGAAGTATATGGTATTAATGGGGTTGAATACGTCAACCAGTTTTTCATAGATAAAGCCAAGGATCAGGAATATTTGAAAGAACTGAAGCAAAGATCCGATGATCTGGGAGTACAGAACGTGATGATCATGGTGGATTTATGGGATTATCCCACCGCCAGCCCCGACGAATCTACGCGACTACAGTCGGCAGAAAAACACTACGAATGGATTGATGCGGCCCATACCCTGGGGTGCCACGGTATTCGGGTCAATGCCAATGGCTATGAAGGAAAATCTCCCGAAGAAGCGGCCGATTTATTTGTTGAAACCCTCATTCGCCTTTCTGACTATGCCCAGGCTGCCGAGATGAACATCATGGTAGAAAACCACGGTGGGCTATCTTCTAACGGGGAATGGCTGGCCATGGTAATGGAAAAAGCCAACCGAGATAATGTAGGCACCCTGCCTGACTTCGGTAATATCAATCTATCCAAAACAGAAGAATACGACCGTTATCAACTGGTCAAGGAACTCATGCCCTACGCCAAAGGGGTAAGTGCCAAATCGCTGGAGTTTAACCAAAAAGGTGAAGAAGCTAATATGGACTACCAAAAGCTTATCTCCATTGTAAAAGAGGCTGGTTACACAGGCTACGTTGGTATTGAATTCGGCGGCAAACTGGAAAAAATGGGCAAGAAAGACGGGGTGATGATGACCAAGAAGTTACTGGAACGCGTAGGAGGGGGAGTGTCCTGAGTTGGAATCAATGAGCGGTAAGCATATACCGACAATGAACCGTGAAGAAGATACTAATTACCTGCCGCTTACCGCTGCCTGTTTACTGTTAAGAGATGTTAAATAATCAGGCGGTATTAGGTCGGAATAATAGGATTTATTACTTTTGTATGTAATATATTTCGATAATTCAGCGTTTCCGCACTAAAATCCTAACGTATGAGAACGAGTGTGATTGTTTTAATCTGTTTACTATCAGGTTTGCATTTTCAGGTAAATGGACAAGATTTGAAGATCGGTGTGGTGCAATCAGACTATCTGTTATCCTTACTACCTGAAACCAAAGTTGCTCAGCAGGATATCGCTGCTTTTGAGAAAAAACTGAACAACAAAATTTTAGCCATGCGGCAGGGGCTGGAACAACAGTATGCCGCTTACCAGGAGGTGGCTTCCACATTAAGTGATACGATTCGGGCACAAAGAGAGCAGGAACTTCAATCTCTTCAGCAGGATATTGCGCAGGAACAGCAAACTGCCCAACAACAGATGCAGTTTAAAGTGATGCAATCTCTGAACCCACTGCGGCAAAAGATAGATCTTGCCATTGACTCAGTGGCCAAAGTCAATAATTATACCCACGTTTTCCCCAATAGTCTGGATAGTCAACCTACCTTCTTCTATATCCAAAACCCGGAAGAAGCCAATATTACCCCGCTGGTCATGGAGGCGCTGGGACTTTCTGTTTCCCAGGCAGAAAATACCGGGCAGTAATATTCTTGCACACTCCCTTAGCCGGGAGTTCATATTTTCTGTTTCCATCAGCAGCGCAGGTTATTACACCGCTTAAACAATGTAAGCGGTGTTGTTTCGTTAATTCAAAAAAAACTGCTGGCTCTACGTTACAATCGACAAACGTACTTTGACTAAGTTTTAGCAAGGCTTATTGATCATCCTTTAAATGGATTCATTGGCCATAGAATATTTTGCTTTAGACTTATAATAATTAACTTTAGGATTCTCCTAAGCTTAACCTGCGCCCCCATGACGAAATCTGAGCGAATTCGCCTGATCAGAACCTACTTTAAAGAAATAGGAAGAATTGACGGCCCCGTCCCTTGCATACAGTGGGAACACCTTTGGGAACCCCATGTATACCTCTATTCCCGGGAAGATGAGACGCTGACCCTGATGGAAGTCATCATTATAAAAAGCCCGAATGATAAGGTAGATAAAGCGTTTAAATACGCGGTTAAACATTATTTTCAAACGCTGGAAGAACTGGATATTATACTACGGACACTTTCAGACAAAAATATAGCGGAAAAACAATCTTATACCGCACCAGCGGTCGAGAACAGAGAGGCTGTACCACCGCCGCCCGTAAGCGCACCTCGACCCGCTCGGGCTGCGTATGCTGAAAACACGGACTTCAGGCAAAACACGAACCCGGTCAGGCCGGAATATCAGCGTCCCGCATTTCAGCAGCCGGGTTTTCAGCAAAACAGCTTTCAGCCACCTATGGTAAAACCACCTAAGAAAAAGCTTAGTCCGGGTTTGCTTGTGGGAATGATTCTCATGATTATTATACTAGCTGCCATGCTGACTAACCCCAGTGAGGAGTTGCACCGCGCTGCCGTAAAAGAAAGATTCATAAGCGATGTCTATCAGCCCAACGATGGTCTGGTAAGAGCCTCAGCAGAGGATATGGGTGATTCAGCTCTTGAGATGCCGGAAACCATGCCAGTAGACCAGATGCTTCCTGCGCTGGTATACCGAAAGAATTTTGTGCTTTTTTCGCTCACTGAACTTCGTATGGACAATGAAAAGAAAATCATTGGAACCGGGTTTTTAGGCCAGGTTTGGGTAGATGAACCCGAAAGCAGTTCGTATCAGGGTTCTTTTCATGAGGGAGATATTCAGCAGTCAGGGTACGTGGATGAAGGTTTGACTGATGAGTCACTCGCACGGCAGAAGGAAATGAAACGCGCCATCATCGTTGCTGTTATGGACAAGTCAGTAGAGATTGAGAATGCGTCAGAGCAAATGGTATACAAATTTGTTTTTCATAACCGATCGAACCGGAACGTAAAGTCTTTCAATGGTCATGTTGTAATAAGAGATAAATCCAACAATCAGATTGGCACATTCCCACTCACCTATGATCGTCCATTGGGCATTGGTGAAAGAGCCATCTTTCACGTAAATTCAGCATACAACCCCGATGATGATCAAGACATCATTCTAAAGAATACAGATCTGGATGAACTGCTGATTGATTGGGAGCCGGAAGCCATTGAGTTTAATGATGGCACTCAGATAAGCCTTAGCACCATGAACTAGCCGGTAATACTTTAAGGTCTGATTGAATTTTTTAAAAGAGGTTTAGGTAAAATAAGGCAAACTTTGCATTTTTGGTAAAACCCGGTTTTACAGACCCTCTGATATGGAGCGCAAAATCTACATGCACATCATAACAGTTCTACTAGCCCTCCGGGGCTTTTTATTTGCCTTCGATACGTCCGTTTTTCCTGGATTGAATTCCTTCATTCACAAATATTTTAATAGAGACAAACTGTCTCAGGGCTGTACGGTAACCAGCATTATTGTAGAGTGTGCCCTCGGCAATTTTTTAGCGGGTTTTATCCGTGATTTACTGAATAAAAAAGGGCTTAGCTCGTTCACTTTGACGCCGGAAGATGAAGGCTGGCGTATGATACTGGGTGGCAATTCCATCTATTCTATAATCTTAGAACCATCAAACCATTGAGTATATGAAACCACTTTGGGGTATTGATTTAGGGGGAACCAAGATTGAAGGTGTTATTTTAAAGAATGCCGAGAGTACCGATACGATTTGTCGACTTCGAATCCCTACCGAGCAGGAACAAGGCTACGAACACATACTTGAGCAAATTAAAAAGCTGATGGTGCTATTGTCAGAAGAATCGGGGTTAAAACCTGAAAAAGTGGGGTTTGGCACTCCGGGCACCCTGGACCCATTGTCGCAAACAATGAAGAACAGTAACACCACCTGCCTCAATAGAAAGCCCCTAAAAAAAGACCTGGAAACTTTGTTAGGCGTTCCGGTAGTAATTGCCAACGACGCCAATTGTTTTGCGCTTGCGGAAGCTACATTGGGCATTGTGAAGGAAAAAATGCCGGAAGCCCGAATGGTATTTGGCGTTATACTGGGCACGGGTGTAGGTGGGGGAATTGTGATGGATGGGAAAGTATGGAATGGGCGACAGGGAATCGGTGGAGAATGGGGACATAACTTTTTGGATGAATCAGGCGGAGTGGCCTACACCGGGCGTAAGGGAGTGGTAGAAACCATCCTGGCCGGACCATCGCTGGCGCACTTTTATCAGCAAAAATGCGGACAGGAGCGTACGCTAAAAGAAATCTACCAACGGTATCAGGAAGGCAATGATCCGGTAGCCAAACAAACTATCAATAGGCTTACCGAGTTTTTCGGACTGGGAATTTCGGTTGTCATCAACATTCTGGACCCCGATGCAATCGTTCTGGGTGGGGGAGTTGGCAACATCAGCGAACTTTATACTGAAGGGGTTAAAGCCATTGAAAAATACGTGTTCAATAATCGATTGGATACCCGCTTCTTTCAACCCAAATTGGGAGACAGTGCGGGAGTATTCGGAGCTGCGATGCTGGTAAGTTGATCGTTAATTTACTACGGCCAGATAGAGCAATCCGGCTAGTATTCCGCCAATAATTGGTCCCAATACCGGAATCCAGGCATAGGTCCAGTCACTATCCCGCTTATTCCGAATGGGGAGGATGGCGTGCATGATGCGCGGCCCCAGATCCCGGGCGGGGTTAATAGCGTATCCTGTAGTTCCTCCCAGCGACATGCCAATGGCAAAAACGACCAGGCCTACCGGTAAAGCGCCCAAGGCACCCAGACCAAACTCAACTTCCGAAAATTCATTGGCTCGAAGCTCCGGCGGAGCAATGGAAAGGGCGGAAAATACCAGGACAAAAGTGCCTAGCAGCTCTGAGTAAAAATTAGAAGCAGCGTTACGAATAGCCGGGCCAGTAGCAAAAACTGCCAGCTTGGCATCCGGGTCAGTGGTAGCCTGTACGTGGTTGCGATACATCAGCCAGGCCAGGGTAGTACCCACGGCACCGCCCAGCATTTGAGCCAGTACGTAGATCGGCACCTTTGACCACTCAAAAACTCCGGCCATCGCCAATCCAATGGAAACCGCAGGGTTCAGGTGCGCGCCACTGTACGGTGCCACGGTGAATACAGCGACAAAAACGGCCATCCCCCAACCCGCGGTTATCACGATCCAGCCCCCGTTATTGCCTTTCGTTTGGTTCAATACCACATTGCATACTACGCCATTGCCTAACAGCAGCAGCAAGGCGGTGCCAATAAATTCAGCCGTGAAATTTGTCATTCGTTTAGGTTAGTTTAGTATATATCCTGAAGCAAGTTCATGGTATTGCCTGACTTGTTCTTCTTGCCAGGCTTCGTCTTTTCGTAGTTTCTGGGCCAGTAGTTCTGCGACTTTAGGAGCCATTTCCATACTGGCTCGGGCATTCAGTAATAAGGCTCGGGTGCGTCGGGCCAGGAAATCCTCAACGGTGCGGGCCATTTCGCTCTTGGCCGCCCAGATTACCTGCGCCTGAACGATGGGCAGGTCCGGGTGTAGGGGCACACCCAGTTCCGGTTTGCGTTCTATCATTTTGCGAAGGGCAATGGTATCAGAACCGTAGAAGAATAGCGGGTCATTCTGATCTACCTGCTTCAGCCAGCCGTGAATCCGCAGGTCTTTGGTTTTACATTCCCGGTCTTCTAAACCAGCAATGAGGGCGGCTTTGTCTACCGCATCTTCACCCATCTTCCGGTAGGTAGTCCATTTGCCACCGGTGATGGTAACCAACCCGGTTACAGAGATGAGGAGCGAATGGCTTCGGGAGATCTGAGAAGTACTTTTCCCATCAGCGGTTTTCACCAGGGGGCGTAGTCCGGCAAATACGCTTAGTACATCTTTTCGTTCTGGGTCTTTGGTGAGGTACTGGGCCGCATGGTGGAGAATAAACTGTACCTCATCTTCCAGGGCACGCGGTTCAAGAGATACTTCTTTTACTGGGGTATCAGTGGTACCTACCACTACTTTTTTGTTCCAGGGAACAGCAAAGAGCACACGGCCATCATCAGTCTTAGGCACCATAATGGCCGAATTACCTGGTAAAAAGCTTTTATCCAATACCAGATGCACACCCTGACTGGGTTGTACTACGGGCTTCGACTCCGGGTCATCCATCTGTATGATGTTGTCTACAAACACTCCGGTAGCATTTACGACAGCCCGTCCATTGATTTGGTAAGATTTTCCGGTTTCCCGATCTTCCGCAACAACTCCGGTCACCATATTATTGGTTTTAAGCAGGTCGGTGACTTTCATGTAGTTAATGATTGTGCCCCCTACATCAACGCAGGTTTGAGCCAGATTTACAGCGAGTCGGGCATCATCGAATTGCCCGTCGTAGTAGATTACTCCCCCGCGGAGACCTTCCTGCTCGACGGTAGGAATATGTTCCAGTGTTTCTTCCTTGGTCAGGCTTTTGGAAGGACCCAGCCCTAATTTCCCGGCCAGCATATCGTACACTTTCATACCCACGGTGTAGAAAGGGCCACCCCACCAGTCGTAAGTAGGAATTACAAAGGCCTGGTTATGTACCAGATGAGGGGCGTTTTGCATCATCAGCCCCCGTTCGTGCAGGGCTTCAATCACCAGTGAAACATCGCCTTGTTGCAGGTAACGAACCCCACCGTGGGCCAGTTTGGTGCTTCTACTGGAAGTGCCTTTGGCAAAGTCCGCCTGCTCCAGTAGCAAGGTGCTATAGCCCCGCGAGGCAGCTTCCACGGCCGTACCCAGTCCGGTGGCCCCACCTCCAATCACAATAATATCCCAAACACTTTCAAACGCTTCCAGCGCTTCTATCATGATATCACGATCCAATCCAGTCATAAGTATTGAAAATTCTAGTCAGGTTTTACCCAGTTTTTTGAACGACCAACGGCTTCATCCCATCGGGAAAGCAGCATATTAGCATTAAAGGCACTTTCCGGGGTAAAAGTTTGATCGATTTGCCATTGATCAGCCAGTTCGTGCTGATCTTTCCAGTATCCTACGGCCAGTCCGGCCAAATAAGCCGCACCCAGGGCGGTGGTTTCCATAATTTTAGGGCGCACCACCGGAACATCCAGGATGTTGGATTGGAACTGCATTAACAGATCATTGGCTGATGCACCGCCGTCGACCCGTAGTTCTTTAAAAGGCATCTGCGTATCTTTTTTCATGGCTCGCATCACATCCATGGTCTGGTAGGCCATACTCTCCAAAGCCGCCCGGGCAATATGTCCGGCTTCCGTACCGCGTGTCAGCCCCACCAGGGTACCCCGGGCGTACTGATCCCAGTGCGGAGCACCCAATCCGGTCAGGGCGGGCACCAGGTACACATCTCCGTTGTCTTCTACCGTGCGGGCCAGTGCTTCCACTTCAGAAGAGGATTTAATGATTTTCAGCCCGTCTCGTAACCATTGCACAATGGCTCCGGCAATAAAAATGCTGCCTTCGAGGGCATAGGTGGTTTTTCCGTTGATCTGCCAGGCAATGGTTGATAATAGGTTGTTAGAGGATGTAATCGGCTTGCTTCCCGTATTTAACACCACAAAGCATCCGGTGCCGTAGGTGTTTTTCACCATACCCGGTTCGGTACACAATTGCCCAAACAAGGCTGCCTGCTGATCTCCGGCAATCCCGCTGATCGGAATACTCGCACCCAACAAGGATTTTTCGGTTTTCGCATAAACTTCTGAAGAGGAGACGACTCGGGGAAGTACGGTATTCGGCACTTGTAGGATGCCCAGTAACTCATTATCCCAGGCAAGTTCTTTGATATTATAGAGTAGCGTCCGACTGGCATTGGTAACGTCAGTGACATGGGAATTGCCTCCGGTCAGGTTCCAGATTAACCAGCTATCGATGGTGCCGAAGGCCAAACGACCTTGTCGGGCTTTTTCTCGAGCGCCGTTCACGTGGTCAAGCAACCAGGCAATTTTGGTTCCTGAGAAGTAAGCATCGATAACGAGCCCGGTTTTTTGCTGAAAGCGTCGGGTATGGCCATCGGCCTTCAGGCGGTCGCAGATGTGGGAGGTACGTCGATCCTGCCAGACGATAGCATTATGAATGGGTTTGCCGGTAGCCCGGTCCCAGACTACCGTCGTTTCCCGTTGGTTGGTTATGCCGATGGCAGCGATAGCACTGGCCGGAATATCTGCCTGTTTGAGCACATCCTGAGCCACCTTCAATTGAGATTCCCAGATTTCTTCAGCGTCGTGTTCAACCCAACCCGGTTTGGGATAATACTGCTTAAACTCCTGTTGGGCAATATTGACAATCGTTCCCTGATGATCAAACAGAATTGCGCGGGAGCTGGTGGTGCCTTGGTCTAAAGCTAAAATGTATTGGGTCATGACGTAGGTTGTTAGGCCATAAAATTAAAGGAAAGCTTTGTTTTCGCAAATTAGTTGAGAAAGTAGCGCTTCTGCCTGGCATCGGTTACAAATATGTTCTGTAGAGCGGTATGGCTTTTCTGCTGCTATTGATCAAAAATTCAGTGTTATATATAAATTAATAGTACTTAAGTACTATTAATGCGTCACTACTCTACCAAAAGTGATTCAGTAAGACGATCTTGGTAAGGTCGCAAATTGTATATATAGGGTGAAAAATAAGTGTATGAATTCATTTCAAGAAGTTGTCGCGAATGCTGAAGGCCAGGCGTTATGTCGCATTGTAATCGAAGAATCATTACAGGAGGGCGATATTGCCGCCCTGAAGCAGCATCTGCTGCTCAGCGCAGAAACCCATGAACAGGTTCAAATTATAATTCGTAGGCTGGTAGCTTTAGAACTTTCAGCCTTACAGTGGATTATGGCTTTTCAGCGGGCTGCACTGACCGAAGGAAAAAAAGTGTTGCTGGATCTGGATCTGACCGAGGAACTGCAAACACTGGTGGATCAGTCGGGACTGGCTACCAAGTTTAATTGGGGAAAAGACAATGGGGCGTGATAAGTAGCAACCATGAGTATATGAATTTGATGGGTGGTCAGGAGATTTTTAGATAGATTCTGCTAATTTCGTTTTTGGAATGAATCGATCTGAATGTGTCTGATATGAAGCTGTATTTTTTTCTATGCTTTTTTTTCCTTTTTTCCGGCTAATTAATGGCTCAGGTAGAGAAAGAACCACTGATCACCGATCGACCGGGTGAGGGTACGGATGCCGCCTTTGTGGTTTCACCGGCTACGGTTCAGGTTGAAATGGGATTTCTTTACCAGAATGACGTGATTTCTGATCAAAAACTGGCATTGTATCCTACCACCCTGGTGCGGGTTGGACTTATTGAGGGGGTGGAGCTACGGGCCAGTGCCAATATCTTTGAAGAAGGAGAAGATTCCCCTGTGTACGTCTCGCCACTGGTGATCGGTACAAAAGTTCATCTGACGGACAATAAAGGGTGGATACCTCAGTCAGCGCTGATGGTCAATTTTACTTTACCCAATATAGGTTCTGAAGAAGTGCAAACTGAATTTACCCAACCTCAGATCAAACTGCTGATGAGCCATACCCTTACCGATCATTTGGGCTTAACCACCAACTTGGGGATTGCCTGGGAGAATGATCTGCCTAGTCCCGTTCATTCCTATGCTGCTTCTCTGGATATCAGCATTACGGATTATCTGGGAGCTTTCGGAGAGTTTTACGGTTTTTGGTCAGCCACTGACGATATTCACCTGTTTAATGCTGGAGCAACCATATTGCTTTTACCTGATTTTCAGATTGATCTTGCCGGAGGTATTGGCATCAATGAGGCCGCTCCGGATTTTTATGCCGGAGGAGGAATTTCGGTACGGTTTTAGGTATCTTGCCGTTAACCAGTATAATGTATCAGGAGTAATGAAGAAAGAGTTCTCAGATATTACAGATCATGTATAAAAAATTAGCCATTGCTTTGGCATTTTCTCCCCGGTTCGAAGCATTGTTACACGAAGCAAAACGAGTGCGTGATACTTTAGATGCTCAGTTGATTATCATCCATGTGGGCACGCAGGATGCAGGGAAAGAGCGACTACTACAGCAGAAGTTATCAAAAATAGGTTTTCAGGAGGGGCAGGTGAAAATTATCTGGAAGCAGGGCGAGCCTTCCAAAAAAATATTGTCGGTCTGCCGCCGGGAAAAAGTTGATTTACTGATTGCCGGAGCCATGAAGAAAGAGAACATCTTTCGTTATTATATCGGCTCAGTAGCTCGTAAGATTCTGCGGAAAGCCGATTGTTCGGTGCTCATGCTAATTAACCCCTCGATGAATCCTAAGCCATTCCGTAAACTGGTAATTAACGGAGGTGAGAATGAATTTCTGCGGTCGGTATTGAAAAGAGGATGTGAGTTTGGTAAAATTGAACATGCCGCGCAGGTCCATGTTCTTCGCGAAGTACGGATGTACGGTCTGGCCATGGCTCTGGCCAGTGAAGAAGGCAATGAAGATGAGTATGCCGAGACACGCCGACGGTTGGTTGATGATGAAATCCTGAAAGTAAAAAACCTGCTCAAACATATCGATACAAGCTCTTTGAACATAAATGTAAAAGTGTTTGCCGGAAAACCGGAACATGAGATCGCAAAATTCAGTAAACGTATTGGAGCAGATTTGTTAATCCTGGGTGCTCCGGATCATAAACTCAGCTTAATCGACCGTATTTTTCCACACGATATGGAATGTTTACTGGCTGATTTACCCAGCAATTTGCTGGTTGTACATCAGAAATAATATTTTTTTCAAAAGTTATTGTCTCATTTTGGAGTTCGGTTTAGGCTGAGTGCGCCACAACTCACCACCGATAAGTCCCGACTACGTGCCTATGGATAAATTAGCCCACAATGAAGTAATCAGTCTGCTGCTGCAAATCAGTGTAATGCTGGGGTTTGGACGCATAATGGCCGAGATATTCCGTGGTCTGAAGCAACCTGCTGTTGTCGGGGAAATCCTGGCAGGTATTATTTTAGGGCCTACCATACTGGGTATGACTTTCCCTGAATTTTCGGCGAACCTTTTTCCACAGCAAGGCCCCGCAGCCTTCGCTTTGGATGGATTTGTGCAAATGGCCGTAATTTTACTGCTGTTTATCGCCGGTCTGGAAGTTGAGTTGCACATTGTCTGGCAACAAGGCAAACAGGCACTTTTAACCAGCCTTTTTGGGCTGCTGATCCCGCTGGCTATTGGTTTTGCGGCCACTTACTTTTTTCCCGAGTTTTTTAATGTTGAAAATGACAATCAGCGGGTTGTGTTTGCTTTATTTATAGGCACCGTGCTGGCCATTACCGCATTGCCGGTCATTGCCCGGGTGCTCATGGACCTTGGTCTCTTTAAATCTCATTTGGGCATGCTGATTATTGCTTCTGCCATGATCAATGACCTTTTGGGGTGGCTCATTTTCACCATTATTCTGTCGATGATGGGCAGTGGTGCGGGGATGTCTGTTGGACAAACGATGCTGCTGACCATCGGTTTCGCCCTGGGCATGCTTACCTTTGGGCGTGGCCTGGTGAATGCCGCACTTCCCTGGGTGAATCGTAAATTATCCTGGCCGGGTGGAGTGCTCTCGATTTCGCTCGTAATATGCCTGCTGGGAGCTGCTTTTACCGAAGCCATTGGTATTCATGCCATTTTTGGAGCTTTTATCATCGGAGTCGTCGTTGGAGATTCTAAGCATTTTACTGAGCGAGCCAAAGAAATCCTCCACCATTTCATCAATAATATTTTTGCTCCCCTATTCTTTGTCTCCATTGGTTTGTACATTAATTTTCTGGAGAGCTTTGATATAGGCCTGGTGCTGGCCATCATTGTACTGGCATTTCTGGGTAAGGTGACCGGGGCGTTTATTGGGGCCAGAATTGCTGGTATTTCGCAGGCCCGCGCCTTAGCGGTAGGTTTTGGCATGAATACCCACGGCACCCTGGAAGTAATTTTAGGTTCCATTGCCCTGGAAGAAGGATTAATCAATCAAGAGGTATTTGTCGCCATTTTAGTAATGGTGGTTTTCACAATAATGACTTCATCACCCCTGATGAAATATTGTATGAAACTGGAGGCCTCCGCCCAGCCTGAGCCTTCTAAGTTGGTTTCTCCCGAGGAACGGCCGATATAGAATTTACGAACAAAATGCTGGTATTGGCTTTCCTTTAGCTTCGGATGGCAACCACCGGGTCCAGACGCGCCGCTACAATGGCTGGGATGAGCCCGGATACGATACCAATGCAACTGGACACCATGGTGCCAATCACGATATTTTTGACGGTGAGCACCAGTACCAGGCTTCCTAACGGGATAAAGGTCGCAAAGTATACCAGGGTCATGCCTACCAGTCCTCCAAAGAGGCTCAGAAACATGGATTCGAATAAAAACTGAAGCAGGATAAAGTAATTTTTTGCTCCCAATGATTTTTGTATCCCAATAATATTTGTGCGCTCTTTGACGGATACAAACATGATGTTGGCAATGCCAAAACCACCTACTAAAATGGAGAAACTACCGATGATACCTCCGGCAATGCTGATCACACTAAAAATATTACCTACCACCTCGGCAAAAGCTTCCGGGCGGTTGATGGCAAAATCATCTTCCTGTCGAGGCCGCAAGCCACGTCGTCCGCGCATGAGCCCGATCACTTCATATTCTAATTCTTTCAGGCCTTGATCCTGCTCAAAGCCTTTCAAAGCAATGGTTGAGCCCACTCCCCAACTGCCCCGACTAGCGTATAGCTTAAGAAAACTGGCATACGGAATGTAGCAGGTATAATCTGCACTGGGAGCGTCAATAATATTCTCTCCCTGTTCGTTTAATACCCCAATTACAATATATTTTAGCCCTTTGATTTTTATTGTCTTCCCCAGCGGATTACTATTTGGAAAAAGTGTTTTAGAAATTTCTGATCCGATGACGGTAACATTTCGGGCAAATTCTACTTCGCGCACTGAAAAGTATCGTCCCAGCATGATATCTACTTCAAACACATTATTATATTGATACGATGCACCTACCAGGTGTACGTTCCCAATATTGCTATTTCGATGCTCCAGGGTGAGGTTGTCTCGCTCGGCAAAAATGCTCATGGCATTGGCCTGTGTGATATTTGTTTGTAGAAATTCAAATTCTTTTAGCGTAGGCTGAGGTCGGTTCACGTATTTCCACCAGGGGTAATCATCCTGGAAAAGCCAGGGCCATTTTTCTACCCGAATCACCTGGTCACCCAGAAAGTCGAGACTATCGCGGATACTGCGTTCCAGGGAATCAATCAGGGTAAATACCGTAATAATGGCAAAAATGCCAATGGTAACTCCCAGCAACGATAAGGTGGTACGCAGCAGATTGGAGCGCAGAGCATCCCAGGCAGAAAAGACACTTTCGACGATAAGCCGTAGAAGAAGCATAGCGTTTAAGAACAGTTAATTCAATAAGAAAAAAAAGGAACAGGAAAAAAAGGGAACTCAACAGTTTTTCTATTACGTTCCCTTCGCGTTACAAACAAATATGTATCTTTGCGATTTGTTTTGTAAGCATACCGAGAATTTACACTTATAAGCGCACCTGCTCCATGAAGCTTTCTGAATTTAAGTACGATTTTGATGAAAAGCTAATTGCTCAACACCCTGTCGAGAACCGGGACGAGTCCCGACTGATGGTCATTCACCGTGAAACCGGCGATATTGAGCAAAAACAATTTAAAGACATTGTAGACTATTTTGACGACGGAGATGTGTTCGTTGTCAACAACACCAAAGTATTTCCGGCCCGCCTCTACGGCAATAAGGAGAAAACCGGGGCCCAGATTGAAGTTTTTCTGCTGCGCGAGCTAAATGCAGATATGAACCTCTGGGATGTATTGGTTGATCCGGCCCGTAAAATTCGGGTAGGAAATAAACTCTATTTTGGGGAAGGGGAGCTCGTGGCTGAGGTAATTGACAATACTACCTCCCGCGGACGTACGATTCGTTTCCTATACGAAGGTGACCGTGACGCATTCTACGAAATGATCAATACGCTGGGCGAGACTCCGCTGCCGGATTATATCAAAAGTAAGCGCAAGGTCGAGCCTCAGGATCGGGAACGCTTCCAAACCATTTACGCCGAGCACGTCGGTGCCGTTGCCGCACCCACTGCCGGGCTCCATTTTACCAAACAGCTACTGAAGCGGTTGGAAATCAAGGGAATAGATGTTAAGCCTATCACCTTGCATATTGGTTTGGGGACCTTCCGGGATGTGGAAGTAGAAGACCTGACCAAGCATAAGATGGATTCGGAAAACTACCGGATTCAGGAAGATACTGCTGATTTTGTAAATCGGGCACTCAATGAGAAAAGGCGAGTCTGCTCGATTGGCACCACGTCTATGCGGGCGCTGGAATCTTCTGTTTCAGCCAGTGGCCGACTCAAAGAGAATGAGGGGTGGACCGATAAATTTATTTTCCCGCCCTACGAATTTAAAATTTGCAATGCGCTGGTCACCAATTTTCATCTGCCTCAGTCTACATTGCTCATGATGGCGGCTGCTTTTGGCGGTTATGACCTGATCATGAAAGCCTATGAGCTGGCGGTAAAGGAAAAATATAGATTCTTTACCTACGGCGATGCGATGTTGATCATCTAGCCTGGTCTGGCGGTTATCAGAAGAAACAGGCGACTTTTCTTTCATGAACCAATACGCAGTTATAGTGGCTGGTGGGCAGGGGCTCCGGATGCAATCGGATCTTCCCAAGCAGTTTATCAGCATAGCGGGTAAACCCGTCCTGATGCATACGCTACAGGCATTTCATGCATATCAGCGTGATCTGCCTGTCATTCTGGTATTGCCAGAGCAGGAGCATGCCCGCTGGACTCAGTTGTGTAAACAATATTCTTTTGATCTTCCGCATGAAGTGGTAACTGGCGGAAGCTGTCGCCCTTTTTCTGTGCGGAATGGAGTGCGTTATATCAATGATGCTGATAGCCTGGTTGCTATCCATGACGGTGTACGTCCGCTCGTAAGCGCAGATTTAATCAGTAGGTCTTTCTCTATGGCTGAGAAATATGGTTCGGCCATTGCCTCAGTGCCACTGAAAGATTCTATAAGGGAAATGACTCCTTCAGGCTCCCAAAGCCGTGATCGCACCCAATATCGTTTGATGCAAACTCCCCAGACCTTCCACACATCACTTTTGCTAGACGCGTACCGGACTATTGAAGTATTGGAAGATTTTAGTGACGAAGCCAGTTTGGTTGAAGCGGCAGGGGCGAAGGTGCAATTGATAGCGGGGGATTACCAGAATATCAAAGTGACCACGCCGGAGGATTTGAAAATAGCGGAAGCCTTTTTGCAATAAAAGGCTTCCGTAGAACAAAAACGTTAGTTTGTTGGCAGTTAATATTCATCTTCATTGAAGAAGAAATCCTCCTTCGTAGGGTAATCAGGCCATATTTCCTCAATATTTTCGTAAGGTTGCCCATCATCCTCCAGTTCTTGTAAATTTTCGACAACCTCTAACGGTGCGCCTGAGCGAATCGAGAAATCGATCAGTTCATCTTTAGTTGCCGGCCAGGGCGCATCCTCCAAGTAAGATGCTAATTCTAATGTCCAGTACATGTGCTACTATTTTTCTCGTTTAACGATCAACTACTGTAATCAAACAGCATTAATAATGATTAATAAATTAAAAGCAATAATTCCAGAAAAAAGTTAACAATTTTCTTACCAATCAATCTTCATTGGCCGTGAAAACAAGTGTAACAATTACGTGGGAAAGAAAATCTCTGAAAAAAAAGTTCAAAAATCAGACAGTATTTCTTATAAGTATCTATCTAATTCATTTTGTAACTCTTGAAGGATTTCTTTTTTTACTCGAACTTTCCTGATCTGCGACCGTAAACGCCCAGCGGCTTTACGATCTTCATCAGACGAATAGCGGGGTCTCGCCGAAGGGTCGGCTGATTGTTCATTATTTGCTTTTGATCGATCCAGTTCTTCTTCATCCCTAATGATTAGATTAGAAAGTAATGAAATTTTCAACTGAATCTGTTCGGCGATATTCTTAGATTCAAAGTCAGGGTTTCTCGAAAGTACCAACCTTTGTAGAAAGCTGGTTTCCATGGCTTTATCGCAGGCATGGTTAAAGATATCTGTTAATTCAATGGAGCGCTCCCGGGAAATTCTACCCGACTGCTTCCAGGCATCACGCAGCTGCCGTACTTCCTCCATGGTATTTACTTCCTGGTTGCCCAGCAGGGCCTGCGCTTTGGCAATTAAGCCCTTTTTCTTCGCCATAGATTCTTCCGGGCTCATCCAGTTTTGCTGATCCCGATATCCTCCACCACCTTGTGAGGAACCACCACCGTATCCTCCTCCGGAACGGTTATATCCGCCTCCGCCGCTGGAACGGCCGTATCCACCACCTCCACCGGAACGGTCATATCCTCCGCCTCTGGAGCGATCATATCCTCCAGAACGGTTATATCCACCACCACGATCATAGCCTCCGCCGGGGCGGCCACCACCTCCAAACAACCTGTTGGTTAGTGATTTATGGTTACGGAATAATTTCACATACTTAAAGCCGGGAATTTTACCGACTTCCCGCCACTCAGCCTGCAACTGCTTAGCTCGCTCTAGTGCCTGTTGGCGGTCAGGTGCGCGCTGCAGGCGATACAGTTCATTATTAATATCCATGTAACGGCGAACCCGGTCATAGATCATTTGCTTTCGCTCCTCAAAGAACTGCTTTCTTCGCTGGAAAAAATGATCCAGGATTTCGTTGAAGCGCCCTTCTATTTCTTCCTGAAATTCTTCCGCTACGGCACCGGTCTTAATCCATTTTCCTTTAATCTCCTTTAGCTGCTCGGTTGCCTCTTCCCAGTCAGAGCTAAATTCAAATGGCTCTGCTTCGCCAATCAATGCTCTTTTGATCTCCAGGTTTTTTATACGGTTCTGGGAAATAATCACCCTCAGAGATTCTTCAATGGCATTGAGCCGCTCATAGAGGCTGGGATAGTTACCCAGCGCATCAAACTTAGCCAGGCTTTCCCGCATGTGGATCAGCTTCATTAAGTACGAACCTTTGTTCTCTGATTCGGTAACTGACTTTTCTAGCAGAGCGACCTTATTCTCAGCCATCTCAAATCGATTTTCAAAATACTTGATGGTGGAAGCTTCGCTTTCGCGTACTTCGCCAATTTCGCGTTCGGGGTATTCAAGAAACGCATTTCGGTAAATTTTACCGTCTTGAATGAATCCGTAAGGAGTGGTAGCCTGGTCCAATGTTTTGTGGGTTTAAGGTTGATGATGCCTATAAATCAGGATAAAGTCAATATTAATCCGGTTTTTAATACGCAATCATTCGCAATGATTACGATTTTTTAGAAATTACGCAAAAATATCAGTTATTTACTCAGTATCCGAGAAAAGCAGAGCTCAGATATTATCTAAACGAAGAATTTTCAGATTGTTAAACTATGAGTGACGAAAAAATCATTTTTTCTATGGCGGGGGTCAATAAAATCTACCCGCCTCAAAAACAAGTATTAAAAAATATCTACTTATCTTTCTTTTACGGAGCAAAGATCGGAGTGTTGGGTTTGAATGGCTCAGGAAAATCATCTTTGTTGCGAATTATCGCGGGAAAAGATCAGGATTACCAGGGCGAAGTAGCATTTTCTTCGGGATATTCTGTGGGTATGCTGGAGCAGGAGCCTGATCTTGATCCTGAAAAAACGGTAAAAGAGGTTGTTGAAGAAGGTGTTTCCGAAATTGTTGATCTGCTTAGAGAGTTTGAGGCCATCAATGAAAAATTTGGTGATCCGGCAGTATTGGAAGACCCGGATGCCATGCAAAAATTGATTGATCAGCAGGCAAGTATCCAGGAAAAACTTGATCATGTTAATGCCTGGGAGCTGGATACCAAACTGAGCAGGGCAATGGATGCCCTGCGGACTCCACCCGAAGAGGCCGTGATTAAAAATTTATCGGGAGGTGAAAAGCGAAGGGTTGCCCTCTGCCGTTTATTGCTTCAGCAACCGGACGTTCTGCTGCTGGACGAACCAACCAACCACCTGGATGCGGAATCAGTCCACTGGTTGGAGCAACATCTGCGACAGTACGCAGGAACCGTCATTGCGGTGACCCACGACCGTTATTTTCTGGATAATGTGGCAGGGTGGATCTTAGAACTGGATCGGGGAGAAGGGATTCCGTGGAAGGGAAATTATTCTTCCTGGCTGGAGCAGAAGCAAAAAAGACTGGCCGATGAAGAAAAAACCGCTTCCAAACGGCAAAAGACCCTGGAGCGAGAATTAGAGTGGATTCGGATGACTCCCAAAGGTCGTCAGGCGAAGGGCAAAGCCCGCCTCAATGCGTATGAGAATTTATTGGGTGAAGAGGGCAAAGCCCGCGAACAAAAACTGGAGATGTATATTCCACCGGGACCCCGACTGGGCAATAAGGTCATTGAAGCTGAAAAACTGGAAAAGTCATTTGGAGATAAAGTGCTGTTTGAAGAACTTACTTTCAACTTGCCACCCGCGGGGATTGTCGGCGTTGTAGGGCCTAATGGTGCTGGAAAAACCACTTTGTTTAAGCTGATCACCCAACAGGAACAGCCCGACAAGGGAGCGATTGAGATCGGTTCTTCGGTGAAACTCGCGTACGTAGACCAGGAGCACGATCAGCTCGACGCCACCAAGTCGGTTTGGGAAGTTATTTCTGAGGGAAATGATATCATGGACCTGGGAGGGAAACAGATGAATTCTCGCGCTTATGTCAGCCGATTTAATTTTAGCGGCAGTGATCAGGAGAAAAAGGTAGGAAAACTTTCCGGTGGGGAGCGCAACCGGGTGCATCTGGCCATGACACTCAAGGAAGGCGCGAATGTGCTGCTTTTAGATGAGCCAACCAACGATCTGGATATAAACACTCTAAGAGCTTTGGAGGAAGGTTTAGAGAATTTTGCGGGCTGTGCAGTCATTATTTCGCACGACCGTTGGTTTTTAGACCGGGTAGCCACCCATATTCTGGCCTTTGAAGGCGAATCTAAAGCGTACTGGTTTGAAGGCAACTATACCGATTATGAAGAAAATAAACGCCAGCGGTTGGGCGACAATGAACCTCAGCGAATTCGGTACAAGAAAATGATCTAGACAGGGGAGTGGATACTGGCCTGCTGATGAACTGATGAAATGCTGGGAAGTTTTGTCTACAGAACTTCTCGCATTCATTTATGCGCTATATCTGCTGTAGGGAACATGTGTAATATTCTGATCGTTTTTCGTTTATCAGTATGAAGAATTTCTTTCAAATTTACTGGTAAAACGAAGTCTTGCCTTATGAATGTCAGAGCGTGTACTTTAGCCATTTTTTTGATTTCATTGATCGTATTCCCTGGCCTTGCGTCTGTAGAACAGGATTATGAGAAAATAGATATACACGCCCGACAGGCCCCGGAAAAGCTGCAATACGACGTAAAAAAACTAACGGCGTACCTGGTGAAGCCCGCCCGAAACGATTATGAGAAGGTGCGCAGCTTTTATGTGTGGATTGCCGATAACATTGCATATGATGTACAGCTTTTTCGCCACTATAATCCTTCCCGTTATCAGCAGATTTTACCCGATGACGTACTGAAACGAAAAAAAGCCGTGTGTCAGGGATACGCGGATCTGTTTCAGGAGATGTGCCGATTAGCCAATATCTCCAGTTATGTGGTAGGGGGTTACAGTAAAGGGTTTGGGTATACCCAAAAGAAAGTCTTCACTACGGCTGATCATGCCTGGAATGTAGTTCGTCTGGAAAATCAGTGGCACCTGGTAGATGTAACCTGGGGAAGTGGCGGGTTGAATGACAAAATGCGCTTTGTTAAAGAGTTCAGTGATGACTATTTCCTGACCGATCCGAAAGTATTTGTGATTAACCATTTACCGCTTGAGCCAATGTGGCAATTGCTGGAATGCCCGGTGCCAGTAACAGCATATGCAAAGGGTGATGCCGCCGTGCAGCAACATCTGACTAAATCGCCACAACAGTGTCTGGATTATGCGGCACTCATTGCCAGCTACGAGTCAAAACCAGCAGTGGAAAGAGAATTATTTGCGGCTGAACAGGCCTACGCTTTTAATCCTGAAAATCCGGTGGTGCTGGCGCGAGGCTATATGAATATAGCCAATCAGCTGATGAATAGCATTCCGCGACAACTTTCTTCCCGGGAAGCCATTGTAGAAGCAACCGCTACGCAGGAAGAAGCAGTGACTTACCTGAAAGAAGCCGAACAGTTACTAAATAAAGTGAAAGATGGTAGTGCCGACCCGGAAAAACAGTTGATAAAAGCTAATCTGAAAACCAGCGAGCAAAATCTGAAAGGATTGAAAAATGCACTCAAGTAGATAAGCAGCCTGCATGATGCTTAGATATTTCGTGTAAACCACACACCGGAGGCGAGCCCACGTCAGCTTACATTGAAAATACTGCTTACGAAGAAACAGGTTTTCAAAAAGCTTTTCACTCGGTCATCTTCTCTAAGATCTGGAAGAACTCATTATCCATCGCCTGGTTCAAGCGTTTTTCATCTACAATGGCCTGAATAGCTTCCGGATGAAGAAAACCTCGCTGCAAAGCATGGAGGGCTGCTTCTTCCGTATCTTTAACCAAAACCATATCAATATTTTTTTCTGCCAGCTTTTTAGCAATATCCTTCACGGCCTGGTGCCGGGATGGGCGCACATCGCGGATGTAGATAGCCAGTATTCGATCAGGATGTTGCTGGCTTATTTCGCTGTAAATCTCTGCATCGCGCTGTCCGCTATCGCCTACCAGAATAAAAGGTAAATGGGGATACATATCCAGAATACGGCAGATTTTCTCATATTTATGGTGGTGATTACCACCGCCCACCTTCCAGATTTTATTTATTTGAATCTGGGCATCTCTTAGCAAAAAAGGACCTTTGGGAAAATCATGGTGCTGGCAGAAATCAACCAGCAGATCGTAGAGGTTCCACTCACTGCTGGAGACATAAAAAAAGGGATGGTTCTTTTCCAGATTGGGTCCCTGATACAAAGCCTGGTAAAAAGCTGAGGCTCCATCAAAAGGTAATCGGGTTTTGGCATTTTTGAAGAGCATCAGTTTTAGTTTTTTCCGTACGTTGGTGGAGTGGCTGATCAGAATAGTGTCATCTATATCAGTGATTACTCCAAACGAGTGATTAGAATCAGCTGCCAAAAACTCTCCTCGGGCCGCAACCTCAAGTTGCTTGTCGCCATTTTCCGGGTAGAACAGTTGGCCTTGTACCTGCTGCCACTCATCAAAAGCTGGTAACGGTTGAGGAAGGGTATCTTCCAACTCAAAGTAGCCATCTTCATCGGCCATACATTTGTAATGCTTGCCATTAACATTAATCTGAACTGCTTGCTCAGGGATGCCAGTGCTGCCGTAGCGTTTGATCATGGCAAGCAGGTTATCCCAAAGTCGGTCATCAGTTTCCGGTTTGGCCAAACCAGTATCTTCAATTACCCGGCCTCTCAGATAAAATTCTTCTTTGTTCCCATATCCTCGATACAGGATGATACAAGGAGTGCCTAACCACCCAAGGTGTCGTTTCAAAAAGCCCTTTAGCCTTCGGAAAGGGTAGTTGACAATGTTAATAAGCTGGTTAAGCAAGACGGATGATATTTACAGAAAAAAAGCAAGAGAAATTAATCTCTTGCTTTAGTACTCATTTAGATAAGAGGTTGTTACTAAACTTCTTCAATTTCGTGCTTAAATTCTCGAATCTGGCTCAGCGTACCTCGAATCATTTCAAGCTGATTCAGGACAATCTTTTCTATGTAATCAGGCAAACGACCGTCAAATACTTCACCATATGTTTTAATGGCATGCTCTTCCCCTCGCTCGCATTCAGCCAACACAGCCTGGTTATCGTTGCCGGTAAGTGCGGTTTTAAAATCCATCCAGGTGCGATGAACTTTGCTGGCCAGCGAATCACCGACTTTGGCGTCATCCTTATAATCTTTATGAAGAATATCTTCTAACTCGCCTCTGAACAGGGCTCGCTGTTGAGAAAGTCGGTATAAGAGGGTTTTAAATTCAGGTGAATCTATATTTTCTGATGCCTCTTTGTAGCCACGCTCTCCTTCTCGGTTGACCTGGATAAGGTCGTGCAATGTGCTAACGGTTTTTTTATGATCAGTGCTCATAATCTTGGATCTTTAAAGGTTAAAAAATTAAGTGTGCTTAACAGAGCAAACTTTATAAATTAAAGGTCGCTGATGAGTTTGCGAACTTCATCTTTGGTTTTACCCAATTTTTTTTGAATTCGCCCTACAAGCTCGTCTTCTTTTCCCTCACTATAAGCCAAATCATCATCAGTAAGGGTGCCATATTGTTGCTTAAGCTTACCCTTCGTTTCGTTCCAGTTTCCTTTTATTGTGTAATCATTCATAATCGTAAAATTTAATATTTAAAACTATATGCAGAAGAATCAATCCAAAGTGAAAAGAATAGAAAATTCGTCAATAATTATGGAGCTAACTTGCTGAAAAATAGTGAGTTGAAGAAGTGAGTTTAGAATGCGGAATCTGAATAAACATATATCGCTCGTAGAAGAAGTTCTACAAGGCTGTGGAAGGATAATACCCATGTTTGGGTAATTTATCATTTACACAGCGCATGATGGTAAACTGAAAGTGGTTTCCATGAATTATATTATTTATTTAAATAATCATAAATAATTGCCTTGTTGAAAAAATATTGTTATTTTTAAAAAACAAAAAAAACTTACATTAGTACTGTTTAATACAAATTAAACTTTCATGAGCGAAATCATATGGCAACGGCCCAAACAGGAAGACAAGTTTCGTATTTGCTTCCGCTGTAGCTGTCGTCCCGATGATAATTCGGGGTTGAACGGCTTTGAAGTTGATAAATCTTACACCGGACGTGCATACAACGGATTGTTTGAAATTGCACCGGATTGGGGAAGGGGTAGACCTTCTATACTACTGAGGAAACGTCTTTTTGATCGTTATTTTGAAATAGTCAACCTAAACTGATTTGTCTATTCAATTTATCAAAGAAGTTTGTTTAAACGTCTCTGATCTTGAAAGAACCCGGGCATTTTACAAAAATGTGCTCGGGTTTTCTGTTATTAGTCAGGTAGACCAACGACACGTTTTTTTCAGGGTTGGGAAGCAGGTATTGCTTTGCTTTAATCCGGAAGCTACCAAAAACGAAAAAGTGCTTCCCCCGCATTTTGCAACGGGCAGGCAACATGTTGCCTTTGAAATAGCAGTTGAGGAATATGAACCATGGAAACAAACATTAGCGGAGGCAGGTATAGCGATCCTTCACGAACAACACTGGAAGGAAAACCTGTATTCCTGCTATTTCCATGACCCGGACGGGCATGTACTGGAGTTCGTTCCACCAGGAATCTGGGAATAAGTTGACTACCTGAAGGAGGTGAAATTTTAATAGAAACCATTTATACTAATGGTTTTCATCAGGCGGTCAAGCACTGCCTCTAAAGTCTGCGGGGCTTGTCAAAGGAACAAAGTTGAAATTGAAAAAAGTGTATATTGAGCTGTTTTTTACACTAATATTTCAATTCCGAGGCCACCGCTATGAAAACCGAAAAAGAAAAAATGCTTGACGGTGAATTGTATGATCCGTTGGATAAACAGCTTTCTGATGAAAGGGTTCGAACCCGACTACTCATTAAAGAACTAAATGATACAAGAGAAGATCAAACGGAAGAGCGAACTCGCATCTTAAAGGAGTTAATTCCCAATGCCGACGCTGGCTTATGGCTTCAGCCTCCCTTTTACTGCGATTACGGAAGCAATATGATACTAGGGGAAAAGGTGTTCTTCAATTTTAATTGTGTGGTATTAGATGTAACCTATGTTAAAATTGGCAGCCGTACGTTATTTGGTCCTAACGTTCAGGTCTACACTGCTACTCATCCCCTGGATCACCAGGAAAGAGCTTCCGGACTCGAGTTCGCGAAACCTATCTCGATAGGAGAAGATGTATGGGTAGGGGGGAGTGCCATTATTTGTCCGGGGGTAACCGTTGGAGATCGGACAATTATCGGAGCAGGCAGTGTGGTAACCAGAGATATTCCGCCTGATGTGTTTGCTGCCGGAAACCCATGCAAAGTAGTTCGACAATTAACTCCAAAAGAATAACTGGAAACAAAAGCGGAATCTATCAGTCATGGTTCCATACCCAATGGTTTGGGGCTAGCCCCTTAAAGAGACCGATTAGCGTTGTACACTGTACTTACCCTGCCATTTTTAATTGCCGGGCTGCTTCCACAATCAGTCGGTTATTTCGCCGCTGCGATAAGCAATTCTGGATGTAATCAACACTATAGCCAGTGCTTTTGCTCAATAATTCATACTCTTCTTGGGCTAAATGCTTTTTTATGTGTCGGATATTTTCCATATTTGTTCTTGTTATAAGTACAAGGTAATGCTTTTATAAAGTATTTTCCAAATTTTTTATTCTTTTTGTAAGTATAATTTTATACAAATGGCTGATAATCAATACAAAATTTCGGTAAATGAACGGTTTTTTGATTGCATCCACATGCTTAAAAGCCGTAAAGTAATTCACTCTGATCGTGAATTTGCATTAGCAATTGGTATCTCACCCTCCAATTTAGGAGATATTAAAGCACATCGTAGGTCGGTCACTATCGAAATTTTGAACAGAGCACTCGACAAATTTGGGATCAATAGTGCCCATATCATTTCCGGCACTGGCAAGCCCTTCGTTAATCAGGATGCCTCGGATGCGCCTGGTAAAGTAAAGGAAGTGATTATGGTAGCTACCCAGGATACTTCCGGTAATGTAACGGTGCCTCTGATCAACCATAAGGCGGCAGCCAACTTCATGACCGGTTATCAGACACAGGAATTTTTTGAAGAGCAGGAGAGTATTCTGCTACCTGATTACATGATTAAAGATGGGCAGTGCTACGCGGTGCAGGTGAGTGGTGATAGTATGGAGCCTACCCTCATGGGAGATGACTGGGTAATTTGCCGATTGCTGGATAATAACGAATATCGTAGCATTACTGATGGAGGAGTATACGTGGTAGTATCTCAGGATCGGGGCATTCAGGTAAAACGTATTCGGAACCGCTTACACCAGTATGGGTATATTCGTTGCCTCTCTGATAACCCGAAGCATGAACCTTTCGATATTCCGGAAAACGAGCTTTTGCAGATTTGGAAAGTAGAGTGGCATTTGCGTTCATACCTGCCCGAGCCGAAACCTGAAATAGACGATATACAGGAAAAGTTAGAGCAGATGACGGAATTGCTGCGTATGAGAAATTAGTTGGACAGTAATTTACCTCGTAATTAACTTAATAGCGGCTGCATCACATAAATTTCCAAACTTTCCACTTGGATAAACAAACCATTCGTTGCAGTTTTGACTTCTATATGTAGTTGATTATTGCACCTATGATTCATTATAAGTCCCTCGAAGAAATTGAACTGATCCGTGAAAGTGCCCTTATTGTTTCCAAAACCCTGGGAATTATAGCGCAGGAAATTCAACCCGGGGTCACGCCTCTGTATTTGGATAAACTGGCAGAAGAGTTTATTCGTGATCAGGGAGCGGAGCCTGGTTTTTTGGGTTTATATGATTTTCCGAATACGCTCTGTATGTCATTGAATGAAGCTGTGGTTCACGGAATCCCTAACAATCGACCACTGCAAAATGGCGACATCATTTCCATTGACTGTGGTGCTAAGAAAAACGGTTATTACGGCGACCACGCTTATACTTTTGCTGTGGGGGAAGTTTCACCCGAAGTACAGCGGTTACTGGACGTAACAAAAGAGTGCCTCTATAAAGGCATTGAGCAAGCGCGTAATGGAAGCCGTATTGGTGATATTAGTTACGCAATACAGCAACATGCAGAAGATAATGGTTATGGAGTGGTTCGGGAGCTGGTAGGGCATGGGCTGGGAAAGAACATGCATGAATCACCCGAAGTGCCTAACTATGGTAAAAGGGGAAAAGGTCCTAAGCTTAAGAACGGTTTGGTGATTGCCATTGAGCCCATGATTAACCTGGGAACCCGGCGGGTCAAGCAACTTAGCGATGGCTGGACCATCGTTACGGCAGATCGGCAGCCGTCTGCGCACTTTGAGCACGATGTTGCTATTGTTGACGGAAATCCGGATATCCTAAGTACTTTCGAGTATGTGGAAGAGGCGTTGGCCAAGAAAGTGGTAAGCTAAGCAGAAGTAACTGTCAAATTGCCGACAATCGACAATCACTTCTGCAGATGCATATCAGGCATTTATCTGCTCTCGTCGTCCTGCCAGACTACGAAACTCTGAAAGCTGATCTACAAGCTCTTCCAGTTCTTTAACAGAAATATGCTGGTGAGTATCACACTTCGCGGTTCCGACCTCAATCAGAATACCATCATATAAATAATGCTCTTCGTCCATCTTCATTCGCATGGCCTCTACCGTCTTTTCAACGATTTGGTCTCGCATTTTGGGGCCCAGCGAGTGGCTTGGATCAAAGTATAACTGCACATTTTTATCCATATGTCGCATTTTAGTACGTCTGGCAGCATGGTGGATCGGAAGGTTACGGTACTCGCCTTTGGCGGGCAGATCGCAACCACGTTGAATCAATACAATCTCGGGGGCCAGGGTTGCGTAATTCACCAGGCCATCCCACACAGTTTCAATGCTGGTTTTTCCTTTAAATTTTTCCGACTCAGAGGTTTTATATTCTTCCCCTAACCACTTACCATTTTTCAGTCCTACCATCCAGCCATGCTCTTCTGCGAAGCCGGCCATTTGGCGAATATGCCATCCCAGTTGATCTACGGCAGAATTCCAAACTAGGAATGGGTCATTGGAAAATGATTTTTTGATACAGGCCAGTTGAATGGCTGGCAACATAATTTCCGAACAGGCAATTAAGCCTGTCTCTTTATACAAGCGTTCCGCCATTTGTACCGTAGGCAGGGGAACCAGGTCGTCTGCATTGCCACCATGACCAAAAATATTGAAGTTTTGCATGATCGCCTCAAAATCATAACCCATGAACCCCGCATCGCTATTGGCATGATCAAAATTAGTTCGAGACTTTAACCCAACCGTTCGGGCGCCATAGATGGCAGGCGTATCGTTCACATTAATCTCCGCAATGCGGTAGACTTCATCAATATTGAAATCATCCAGGGAATCCGGTCCGGCAAAAATCTTAATGGCACTATTTATCATAAATTCAGTATCTACAGTGAATAATTATCAATATTCCGGGTAAAATTAGCTTCTTTTTAGATAAAAAAGGCAAATAGCAAGTAGGCAATTTAATAATTATTATTTTTTTAATGTTGTTTTTTTATTTTGGTAAAAAACTATTTACTTCACACTATTAATGCCTATTTTTGATAAATATATAATGCAATCGGTTTTATTTTACTAAAGAAGATGCAATTTTCTCAATTTTGCCATAAGAGACTGTCTTTATTATCTATTTCTTAACAAAACAACTTTTACTATGCGAAATTTTCTACCATGTTTATGGAAGACGCTGGGGGTATGGCTACTATGCCTCTGGGGGTCTTCCACACTTTTAGCTCAAAACACCATTACGGGAACGGTTACCGATGGTGAGACTGATGAGACCTTACCCGGGGTGAATGTCCTGGTAAAAGGTACTACCACGGGTACAATTACTGATGTAGAGGGGAAATATAGTCTGAGTGTCCCCGGAAATGCACAAACCCTGGTGTTTTCTTCAGTTGGATTTACCAACGAAGAGGTTGATATCAATGGGCGGTCTACCATTGATATGATCATGGTGCCTGATATTCAGTCACTTTCCGAAGTAGTGGTGGTGGGTTACGGAACCCAGGAGAAAAGGGATGTGACCGCCGCTATTGGTTCGGTCAGTGAGCAGGAAATTAAAGAATTACCTGTAGGGAATACCATTGAAACGCTCCAAGGAAGAGTAGCTGGTGTGGACATCAGAAGCAATGGTGGACGGCCCGGTCAGGGGGTTTCTATTAATATTCGGGGGCGGCGTTCAATTACTGCAGACAATGATCCGCTATTTGTAGTAGATGGTATTCCAATTCAGGGAACCCTCAGCGACATCAATCCCCAGGATATTGAATCCATGGAAGTGTTGAAAGATGCGGCTTCTACGGCCATTTATGGCTCCAGGGGTGCTAATGGTGTTATTTTAATTACTACTAAAAGAGGTAAAGCTGGTAAAACAACGGTTTCGTATGATGGATACTATGGTCCTACCCAAGCCGGACGTACCGTAGATATGATGAATGGTGCTGAATTTGCTGATTTAAAACGCGAATCCAGACGTCGTGATCCAGATACAGGTTTAGTTTATTGGAATGGTGAAATTCCTGACGATTCCGAAATTTTTCTTGATCCGGTTGAGCAAACTTCTCTGGCTCAGAATCCAGTAAGATCAACAGATTATCAGGATTTGGTATTACAAACCGGCTATCGTCAAAATCACCAGCTCAATGTATTAGGTGGTAGTGAGAATACCCAGTTCTTGATTAGCGGTAATTATTATGATGAAGATGGTATCATTCCAACCCAGGCCTTCCAACGTTACTCTATCCGGGTAAATCTGGACCATCAAATTAACGAGAACATTAGAATTGGTGCATCAACGCTTTTCAGCCGCTCATTTGAAGACCGGGCCACTAATCCAATTGGCGAAGCGCTGGGTAACAACCCGATGGGAGTACCTTATGATGAAAATGGGGAGTTAATTTTCTTACCCACGAATGATGGTATCCGTACCAACCCACTGAATGAATTAGTACCTGGTGCGGTCGAAGATGAGTATAAATTCAACCGTTTATTTACCAGTATTTATGGTGATTTTACACTGGCTAAAGGTCTAACCTATAAAGTAAATTTTGGTCCTGACCTTCAGACTCGTAGAATTGGAGGGTTCAGAGGAAGTTTAACCAATGCCAGACGCGGTGCACCACCTACCGCCTATAGAGAAAATCGGGAAGAGTTTAGCTATACGCTTGAAAACATCATAAACTATACTAGAAATATTGGGGAAAATGACCATTTAAATATAACCCTACTTCAAAGTACCCAAAAGTGGAGTAGAGAAGAAGATGCCATTGACGTAAGAGGTTTACCTTATGAAACGCAACAATTTTATAATGTAGGTACTGCTTCGGAGATTTTAGGAGTGGGCAGTCGAATATCGGAATGGCAACTTGCATCCTATATGGGTAGGGTGAATTATGAACTGGCCGGAAAATATCTGTTCCAGGCAAGCATAAGAGCTGACGGTTCTTCCCGGTTGGCAGCCGGTAATAAATGGGCTTATTTCCCGGGAATATCCGCAGGATGGCGCATCATTGATGAAGGGTTTATGCAAGGCCTAAACTTCATTCAGGAATTGAAATTGAGAGCAAGTTATGGTGTCGTAGGAAATACGTCCATTGATCCTTACCAGACAGCTGGTCGTTTAGGAAGAACTACGTATGCCTATAATGATTCTCCCGCCTTTGGTTATGCCTTAGCAGAAATACCCAATGAAGATCTAACTTGGGAAAAAACGGCTACGATTAACGTAGGAATAGATTATGGCTTTTTTGATGGTAAAGTTTCCGGTTCCGTGGATTTCTATCAGGCCAATACCTCAGATCTTATTCTGGAACGTCAGTTGCCTTTTACCTCTGGCTATAATTACATACTGCAAAATATTGGCAGCACGCGTAATACCGGAGTCGAGCTATCACTCAATACGATTAACTTTGATAACCCTAATGGATTCCGCTGGACCACCAGTTTGAATATTTCTCATAATAAGGAAGAAATTGTCGAGCTGTATAGTGGCGATGCGGATGATGTAGGGAGCAACTGGTTTATCGGTGAACCGTTGATCGTTTTCTATGATTATGAGAAAATCGGTATCTGGCAGGCTGATGAAGAGGAAGTTGCTAAAACCTACAATCAGGTTCCCGGCGAAATCAAAGTAAATGACCGGAATAATGACGGTAGAATAGATGGCGATGATCGAGTGATCTTAGGTAATGATATTCCTGATTTTACCGGGGGATTAACCAACCGTTTTGAATACGGTGGGTTTGACCTTTCGATTTTTGTTTATGCACGGGTAGGACAGATGCTTCGTAGTGCTTTCCATGACGGCAATAACACGCTTCAGGGGCGCTATAATAACCTTGATGTTGATTATTGGACACCTGATAATCCTACCAATGCTTATCCTCGACCTAATCAAAATCAGGAAAATATTGTGTATGGAAGTACTTTGAGATATTTCGATGGCAGCTATGCGAAAATCAGAAATATTTCCTTAGGATATACTCTGCCGACAAGTTTCATTGAAAGAACAGGGTTAAGCCGAGCCAGAATTTATGGCAGTATTCAGAATGCGGCCCTGTTTACCCAATATGACGCCTACGATCCTGAGATTTACGATGATGATGACCCGGAAGTAGATGGGGAAGTCCCAATTCCAAGAGTTTTCCTGATAGGTGTTAATCTTTCTTTCTAATTATTAACGATTTGAATGAGATGAAAAAAATATTGATGTTAATATCACTAGGAGTGATCTTATTACCCTCCTGTGAAAGTTTTTTGGAAGAAGAACTTGTCTCGGATGTATCCGCAAGTTCTTACTATGTAACTGAGAAAGGGTTTGAAGATGCTGTGAATGCCACATATTCACCCCTCAGAGCTTATTATGCCCGGGAAATGGGCGCCTCGCTTACCGTATTTGGCACCGATACCTACCGGAATGGTGCTGATGGTAGCCATAAAGGTATCAATCAGTACGATTCACGCTTGAATGCGCGAGATGAAGCTTACTTCAGGGATTTGTGGCAATCAAATTACCGAGCGATCAATCAGGCTAATGCGGTTATCAGAAGAGCCGAAGAAATAGAAGAGTTGCCAACTGAACTGAAGACCAGTCGGATCGCGGAAGTGAGATTTTTGCGGGCGGTTTATTATTTTGATCTTGTCCGTACCTATGGCGATATTCACCTTACATTGGAAGAGACAATTGGAGTGGAAACAGAAGCTACCAGAACTGCTGCCAGTGAAGTTTATAGCCAGGCAATTATACCGGATTTAGAGTTTGCTATTGCCAATCTTCCAGCGGTGCAAGAAGATTATGGCCGTGCAACTCAACCGGCAGCGAAGCAATTGTTATCAAAAGTATTGCTCACTCGCGGATACAAAAGCTATGCCCAATCAGATGATTTTAGTCGCGCCGCCGAGTTGGCCGAAAGTGTAATCAACGATTATGATTTTGCCTTACTTGAAAATTTCAGTGCGGTATTTGATCAAAGCGCTCAATTACATTCTGAAGTAATCTGGGGAGTGCAGTATACTACTGATCCTTTGATTAATGGTCCTGGAAATAACATGCACTTATATTTTCTAATGGAATACGATGTGCTGCCTGGTATGACGCGTACTACGGACAATGGTAGACCGTGGAAGCGTTTTTGGCCAACCGATTTTTTACTGGGACTGTGGAATAGAGATATGGATGTCCGTTATGAACAGAGTTTTAAGCAAGCATTTTACGCCAATAACCCTGGTAGCCTGCCTGAAGGGGTGAATATTGGAGATACCGCCGTGTATTTGCCTGGGGAAGAAGTAAGCCAGGAGTTTAGAGATAGTAAACCCTACTTAATTATTACGCCCAGTGAGTATACCGAAAAATTATTCCCAACGCTTAGTAAGTTTCTGGATCCTAATCGTCCCGACCGTCAGGCAGAAGCTGGTTCTCGGGACTGGATGATCATGCGTTTGGCAGAAACGTACTTAATCGCTGCTGAAGCACATATTAATATGGGTAATACGGAGGAAGCGGCTGAACATATCAATGTAGTACGTAGAAGAGCAGCTAGAGAGGGGATGGAAGAGGCAATGGAGGTTACCGCTGCTGAGGTAGATATCGATTACCTATTAGATGAGAGAGCGCGTGAATTGGTAGGAGAAATGCACCGTTGGTTTGATCTGACCCGTACTGGGACACTCGTTGATAGAGTGAGAGCACATAACCCGCAGGCGGCTCCTAACATACAGGAGTTTCACAATCTCAGACCTATTCCTCAGGATCAAATTGATAGAACCGAAGGAACGTTTGGTCAGAATGAAGGATATTAAGTACTGATGAATCCGATCAGTAAAATTACTTATGACAAAAAAAAGGGCCTTCGGGCTCTTTTTTTTGTCAATATTGTTCGGCGGTTACAAAATGTTGAATGTAAGGTACTAATGTAAAAGAATTGGTAAAGTCTTTGAATAAGAAACTGAAAGGCTTTTTTTATTTCCTTTTTATAAGTGTATTTAAGGTAATAATTCACGTATTTGAGAGAAATTATATTAAATATTATAATTTATTTTGAAAAAATTACATTTTTCACTTCCTTTGTAACGATAACAATAATAATGCAGGTATGATCATCATTGACAAAGCTTTACAATTTCGGGAAAACGTCGGCAATCCTATTCGGGTAGGCGTTATTGGTGCCGGTTATATGGCCATCGGACTGGTTAACCAAATTGAGCGGTACACTCCCGGCATGCGGGTGGTGGGTATTAGTAACCGCACCTTGGATAAAGCTTTCCGATGCTATCGGCAGGCAGGCATAGAAGATGTGACAGTTGCTAAAGATGCGAATCAGCTGGATGACGCTATTATGCTGGGGCAGTATGCCGTTTGCGAAGATTCATCAATCTTGTGCCAGGCTGAAGGGGTGGATATCATTGTTGAGGCAACTGGCACCATAGATTATGCGGCATCGTCCGTGCTGAACGCAGCGAAACATCATAAACCGGTAGTCTTACTCAATGCTGAGCTTGATGCCACCCTTGGCCCCATTCTGAAGCATTACGCTGATAAGGCTGGTGTCATTCTAACGGGTAGCGACGGTGATCAGCCCGGGGTAATCATGAATTTGCACCGCTTTGTAAAAAGCCTGGGATTCACTCCACTGGTTGCCGGTAATATCAAGGGCTTCCTCGATTTCCATAAAAGTCCGGCAGATATGGCGGAGTACGCGCGGAATGCCGGGCAAAATGTAAACATGATTACCTCATTTACCGATGGCACCAAAATAGCCTTTGAACAGGCCTCCGTTGCCAATGCCACAGGCATGGTGGTGAATAAGCGGGGAATGAACTCCTTCCGCTCTACCAAGCACGTAGATGAACTCACCAGTATGTACGATATAGATGAATTAAAAGCGCTGGGCGGTATTGTAGATTACGTAGTAGGGGCACAACCGGGGCCGGGAGTATATGTGTTTGCGTCAACTGATGATCCGGTATCAAAAGAATATCTGAGTTACCTCAAATTAGGAAAAGGCCCTATTTACAGCTTTTACACTCCTTATCACTTGTGCTTCTTTGAGGTGCCAAACTCCATTGCCAGAACCTATCACTTTAATGATGCGGTGATGGCACCATTGGATGGGCCGGTAGTAGAAGTGCTGGCCGCTGCCAAAAAAGACCTGAAAGCGGGTGAAACCCTTGATGGCTTTGGAGGATACTCGGTCTATGGCGTTTGTGATAATTACGCAACCAGCCAGGCTGAGAATTTGCTTCCGGTGGGCCTTACTGAAGGAGTAACGCTTAAAAGAGACGTTCCCATGGATGCAGTGATCACTTTTGATGATATTCACATACCGAACGACCGTCTGGCTTTTAAGCTATACGAGGAGCAGAAGGCGCTTTTTAAGCCCAAACCTCAGATGGTCAGCTAAAATAAAAGCCCCCATTAGGGGACTTTCCCAGAGAATAACCTGAAAATGAACTTTTGGTGCGCGAAAAACTCTTATGAAAATAAAGTCTTTGATCCTTTGAGATTTCGCCAACTAAAGTAATTTTGCGGGCTGAAAGGGGTTTAAATTTATCAAGATGCAGCAGGAAAAAAATCGCTACTCTGACGAAGAGCTAAAAGAGTTTGAAGCCATCATTGATGCAAAACTAGTAAAGGCCCGGGAGGAGTTTGATAATATCAAGCAGTCCCTGAGTCGTATCAATGATAATGGTACTGATACTACGGTTGGCAATACCAAGCTTCTGGAGGATGGTGCTGATACGCTCGAGAAGGAAAGCCTGAGCCAACTAGCCGCTCGCCAGCAAAAATTTATCGGTCAGCTGGACAATGCTAAGGCACGGATAAAAAACGGCACATACGGCATTTGTATTGATACCGGCAAACTGATTTCTAAAGAACGGCTGAAGGCGGTGCCCCATACCCGCCACTCTATTGAGGCAAAGTTGAAACAACAGTAAATTATAGGATTTGGATTTTTTACGAAAGCACATCGAAGCGCTTATATTTTGCGCTGAAAGCCCTATAACCCTTGCTGATATTGAACAATGTTTGTCGGAGATGTTTGATGCACAGATCTCTCAGGAAGACATTCTGGCGGTTGTGCAAGAACTGATTGAAGAATACAATAACGATCAGTATTCTTTTCAAATTGTTGAAATTAGTGGCGGATATCAGTTTCTGACCAAACCCGCCTACCAGGCCAGCATCAGTATTTTGCTCAAACAGCAATCAAAAAAGAGGTTATCTACTGCTGCGCTTGAAACACTTTCTATTATTGCCTACAAACAGCCGATTACCAAGGCTCAGATTGAGCAAATCAGAGGTGTTGGCTGCGATTACGCAATACAAAAGTTGCTGGAGAAATCCCTGGTTGAAATCAAAGGAAAAGACGATACAGTAGGGCGACCGTTATTATATGGTACTTCAGATAAGTTTATGGAGTATTTTGGAATTAATGGGCTGCACGAACTTCCAACTCCCAAAGACTTTCAAAAATCTAATGAAATCGGAGAAAGCAGTATTGATGCCTTGATGGATAATCCTCCCAAACTGTCAGACTATAATTCACCGGCTGCTGATGAAGATGAATAAGCGGGTATTTCAACCAGCTTAATTACCTTTCGGATGCCGGTTGGGCAATCATGGCTAAAATCTCATCCAGATACTCCCGCTGATTAGAAAGACGGGGTACTTTATTCTGCCCCCCTAATTTCCCTCTTTTTTTCATCCACTGATAAAATGTTCCCGGCTCCACCGCGTGGATTACCGGAGCCTCAACCACCAAGGATTTAGCCCGCTTGGCACTGTAGTCAGAGTTAATCTTTTGTAAAGTGCCATCTAAAATTTCGGTGAACTGATCGAGATTGGAGGGTTCCTGAGAAAACTCAACTACCCATTCATGGCAACCTTTATTTCCCTCACCAATATAGCGAGGTGCCGCCGTATAGTTCACAACGGTGGCTCCGGTTTGACGGCTCGCTTCAGCCAACGCCATTTCCGCGTTTTCAATGACCAGCTCCTCACCAAAGGCGTTGATAAAGTGCTTGGTTCTACCGGTAATCAAAAAGCGATAGGGGCGTAGTGAAGTAAACCGAATCGTATCGCCAATTTTATAGCGCCACAAACCAGAATTGGTGCTGATGACCACGGCATAGTTCTTTTCTACCTCTACTTCGCTGATAGTTAAAGCTTTAGGGTCTTCTTTATGAATTTCTTCCATGGGAATAAATTCATAAAAAATCCCGTAATCCAGCATGAGTAGCATTTCGTTGGAACCCGTCTGATCCTGAATACCAAAAAATCCCTCAGTAGCATTATAGGTTTCCATATAATGCATGTCCTCGAAAGGAATGAGACTCTTGAATAAATCCCGGTAAGGGGTGAACGAAACAGCTCCATGAAAGAAAACTTCCAGGTTGGGCCATACCTCTCGGATATCGCTGGCCTGCGTTAGCTCTAGAATTCGCCGAAGAATCACGATGGTCCAGGTGGGAACCCCCGTCATGCAGGTTACATTGACATTCACGGTGGTTTGAGCAATTTTTTCTACCTTGGCCTCCCAGTCGTCCATCAGGGCAATATCGAGGCTGGGCGTTCGGGAAACCTGGGCCCAGAAGGGTAAGTTTTTCATTAAAACCGCCGAAACATCACCGGTAAAAGATTCAGCGTTTTTGTCCAACTGATTAATCTGCTGGCTGCCACCAACGGCCAGGTTTTTTCCGGTAAATATTTTAGTTTCCGGGTAATTGTTTACATAGATGGAAAGCATGTCTTTGCCACCCTTAAAATGGCAATCATCCAATGCCTCCTGAGATACCGGAATAAATTTGCTCTTTGCATTGGTTGTTCCGGAAGATTTGGCAAACCATTTAATATGGCCGGGCCAAAGCACATTTTGTTCGCCCTGCAAGAGCCGATCGATATAGGGAAAGAACTCTTCGTAATTAACAATGGGTACGCGGCTTTGAAAGTCTTTAATACTCGCCAGGTCTTTGAATCCATGCTGGCGGCCAAATTCAGTATCTTTTGCTGTTTTGACTAAATATTGAAAAACATCCTGTTGAACATCATGGGGATACTTTAAAAATAACTCAATCTGATGAATTCTTTTCTTCATCAGCCAGGTTACAACCGAATTAACCAATTCCATAGAAAGTCAAAATTTTCGTTTAAGCTCAAAATGTTGTCCTAAATAAACACGCCGCACCTGTTCGTCATTGGCCAGGTCTTCGGCGCTTCCTGCTTTCAGCAGCTTACCTTCAAACATAAGATAAGCTCGGTCAGTGATAGAAAGCGTTTCGTTAACGTTGTGATCCGTGATCAGGATGCCGATATTTTTATTTTTGAGTTGGGCTACAATACTCTGAATTTCTTCTACGGCAATGGGATCAACTCCGGCAAAGGGTTCATCCAGTAATACAAATTTGGGGTCTACGGCCAGGGCTCGGGCAATTTCTGTACGGCGGCGTTCACCACCGGAAAGCACCATGCCCAGGTTTTTTCTAACATGCGTTAAACTAAATTCTTCCAGCAGCGCATCTACTTTATCATGTCGTTCACCTTTGGAAAGTCCGGAGGTCATCTCCAGCACCGCCATGATATTATCTTCTACGCTCAACTTTCTAAAAACCGAGGCTTCCTGTGCCAGATAACCGATCCCTTTTTTTGCTCGTTTATACATAGGCAAATCGGTAATCTCCGCACCATCGAGGAAAATTTTGCCCTCATTTGGTTTAATCAAGCCAACAATCATATAAAATGTAGTGGTCTTACCCGCCCCATTGGGTCCGAGTAAACCAACAATTTCACCTTGCTGAACGTCAACCGTAATGTGGTCTACCACGGTCCGTCGCTTATATTTTTTAACTAAATTTTCTCCTTGTAATAGCATGCAATTGTCTATAGATCCTAAAGGTACACGTAATTAACGAATTGATGCAAGATTGGGTGTAAGGAAGGGGGAAAGTTTATAAAATAATCCAGCAAATTTTGTATAAAACATAAATTGCCCATCAAAATAGGCTGGGAAAATAGCCGTACCAGGTTCTTCCTGAGAAGGTCACTATGGGTGCTTGCATAGATATAAGTTACAAAAGTTTATTAATCTTTATCAGTGGTGTTTATATCTAAGTGTTTGGTTATCAGTTAATTCATATTAAAGGCTGGGGTGGAATAGCGATCGGATAGAGAATTAGCCAAATATCTGGTGGGCGGCAGTGCTTAAAAAAGTCAACCTCGAATTCTCAAATAAACCTTTACCCAAAAAAGGAATAATGAGATGGGGGATATCAGCAAAAAAGCGTGGGGTCGGATAAAGTTTTCGGAATGTAGATAAGTTTAGAACGATCTTTCTCCAGAAAAGATCAAATGACTGTTTTTTACATTAAAGCACTTTTCGTGTATGTTTGTGAGTTGCATAACAATTACCTTTGCAACCTTCTTTTATGACCTACCAAGAGGCACTTGAATTCCTTTATCAGCAACTTCCGATGTACCAGCGGGTGGGGGCGGCCGCTTTTAAAAAGGATTTAACCAATACCCACGCACTATGTACCCATCTGGGAGAACCTCAAACAAAGTTTGAAACCCTCCATGTAGCGGGCACGAACGGTAAAGGGAGTAGCGCCCATATGCTGGCCGCCGTATTGCAGGCTTCGGGATATAAAACGGGCTTATATACTTCCCCCCATTTAAAAGATTTCAGCGAGCGTATCCGGGTGAATGGCGAGCCTGTTCCTCAGGAAAACGTACTTGAATTTGTACAGCAGCACCGGTTATTTATGGAAGCGCTAAAGCCTTCTTTTTTTGAGATGACCGTCGGAATGGCTTTTCATTATTTTGCTCAGGAAAAAGTAGATATTGCTGTGATTGAAGTAGGCTTAGGTGGGCGTCTGGACTCGACCAATGTTATCCATCCGCTGGTAAGCCTCATTACCAATATTGGGTTGGATCATACGGATATGCTAGGCAACACCCTGGCCGAAATTGCCGGAGAAAAGGCGGGTATCATCAAACCGGAAGTGCCGGTGGTCATTGGTACGTACCAGGCCGAAACATTTCCGGTATTTCAGCAGAAAGCAAAAGAACAGAATAGCCCCTTATGTCTGGCTACCGAAAAGTATCAGGCCAGATTGTCAGGTAGAACGTCTCATAATCAGCAAGTTATGGTCAGTAGTAACCAAAAACCATTGCTAGCCGATCTGGAGTTATCGCTGCCGGGTGCTTATCAGTTACAGAATATTCCAGGAGTGCTGGCGGCACTGGATTATTTACCCAAAGAAAAGTTTTTGGTGACTGAAGAGAGTATTCGTAAGGGGCTGGCTTCAGTGCAGCAACGAACCGGGTTGAAAGGTAGGTGGCAGGTTTTGGGAGAACGGCCCACGGTGGTAGCCGATACCGGCCACAATGAGGAGGCATTCGTGGCGATAGTACGACAACTCACACAACAGCCTTATCGGGAACTGCACATGGTCATTGGATTGGTGCAGGGCAAAGCGGTTGGGCGCATTTTGTCTCTTTTTCCGCAAGATGCGCACTACTATTTTTGCCAGCCTCAGATACCCCGGGCATTGCCCGTTGAAACTTTAGCGGCTCAGGCTGAGGAGTTTCAATTTTCTTATCAAATCATACCCGACGTAAACCTGGCATACCAAGCGGCCAAACAAGCCGCCCAACAGGATGATTTTATTTTTATTGGTGGAAGCACCTTTGTCGTAGCAGAATTAGATGATATATAGTTCATGAGAAATAAACTGGACCGATTTGCCGAAAATAAAGAGCGCAGGAATGTCGTTGAGCCGGGAAAACCGATTTTTGAAACCATCAGAGGGCAGTGGCATGCATTCTTTCAAAATGAATACCCCATTACGCTGGAATTGGGCTGCGGGCATGGGGAGTACACCGTGGGACTTGCTTCGCTGTACCCAGCGCACAATGTAATCGGGGTAGATGTAAAAGGTGCCAGAATCTGGAAAGGAAGCCGGCAGGCCGAAGAAGAAAATCTGCCCAATGCTGCATTTTTGCGTATTCGTATTTTAGATTTGGAGGATAGTGTAGCGCCCCAGGAGGCTACAGAAATATGGGTCACTTTTCCTGATCCGAGGCCCAAGGACCGGGACGAAAAACGTCGCCTTACCAGCCCTCGCTTTTTGGATATGTACAAAAGAGTACTTAAACCAGGCGGTTGGGTGCATTTAAAAACTGATAATTTGGGGCTGTTTGACTATACTCTGGCTCAGTTAGAGCTCCGAAATGATATTCGCTCTTTAGAACATACTCATGATTTGTATCAATCTGAGTTGTATGGATTAGAACAGCAGATTGTCACCACATTCGAGAAAAAATTCAGGAATAAGGGCGTTCCGATCAAATACCTGCGCTTTCAATTTATCTGACCATATTTCTAGGAGTTTTTCTCGGAGAGGCCCTCTCCCGGTACCGGATGTTTAATCCGTTTCATGTATTCTGAAGGTAAGGCTCCGTATCGCTCCTTAAACCGGGAAGCAAAGTAGGCATAATTTCGGTATCCCACTTTTTCGGCAATCTGTTTGACCGAGAGCGTGCCTTCCAGGACATATTCTTTCGCCAGAGATAATTTTCTGTAGCGGACAAATTCGTTGATAGTACAGCCATACACCTTTTTAAACCCTTGTTTTAATTTGGTAGTGTTCACTCCCACCTTACGGGATAATTCAGGAATGGTCATGTTTTTTTCAATATTGTCAACCAGTAAGTCTCTGGCTTTGGCAATCAGCGAAACATCAGCTTTGCGTAATAGTACGCGTTTATTTTTGGGGTTCAGATCATCGGTATATTGTGCCACAATGTGGGCAAACAAATCCAGTGACCGTGCTTCTAAAAATGTTTTCCGGGCAAGGCCTTTGAGGTCATTGTTGTGGATATCATATACCACATCGGCCAGGGCCAGGCTATAAGCGCTTTCGTATGTGAAGGGATCAATCGCATCGATATCCCGCAAAAGGTTTGCTAAATTCTGGGGCAGTGTTTCCAGATCGCATTCGATCTTCTTGATATATTCCTTACGGTTAATTTCCAGACTGGTAAATTGCACCTGAGTATTCGCTGGCACACAATAAATCTGGTCATAGGTTTCGGTACTGGTGCAAAAAGCGGTGTGCAGCGCAGGTATGGTGTAGGATTCATTATCCGGTTCAGGCTCGAAGCTATACTTGAAACTGCCCACCTGACAAAACTTGAGCCGCAACGGATGAGATTGTTCCAGACTATAGCGTAGCACAAATTCTTCGGTAAAAGTACAATTGAACATCAGCAAGCCTAAGCCATGCATAAAGTTGATGCCTTTAATATAACCCTGCCCATAGCGGGGGGGGATCGCGATGGTCGTTTCTTCGCAGAAATAGCGAACTTGTCGTGTGCCCAGTTGCTGGGCTATAGATTTAATGACTGAATGAATTTCTAATTCTTTGATAATAACCTCCATAATACTATTCATCCTGGGCTAGTGATAGAAATAATAACTGCGAAGTTAGCAGATATCGATGGTTTTAAAATCGGCTGAAAAAACATGCACCCAATAATAAGGTAATCATTGCTTTGAAAAAAAGAAGCCGAACTGGTAATACAATTGTATAATTATATTTTTGATTTATATAGTATAAATTTCCGTAAGAAAATAGAAAAATTTCTTCCTATAGATGATCGGAATAAATTCTAGCCACTGCGTGAAAACCGGATAAATTTTCATTTACGAAAGTAGCTGCTAACTTTGCCGCTTTTGCAATGAATATCACTGACACATCCTTTTCCTGGAAACCGGAATTTACTGCCCCGGTAATCGCCATATTAATGCTCACGATCGGTTTCGTTACTTATTGGTTCCTGGCTGAATCCAAGCGAATCCGCGATCGGATCAATGCAACCTGGGCGCATCCAAAAGCATCAATTGCCTGGGTTATTTACCAAAAGCTGGTAGGAGTACTTTTTTTAGGAGTCATTCCCCTATTTATTGCCATTGCCTTTCTACCATTCAGTATGTCTGAATACGGGTTGAGCTTTCAAAATACCGGAGCCTCTATGCTTTGGATTCTGGCATTAGCTGCAGTTATTTTCCCATTAAACATCAACGCAGCTAAAAGACCGGAAAACCTGGCGTATTACCCAATGATGCGTGTAGAAAAATGGTCTTCTAAACTATTGATCATCAATTCCTTAGCGACCATTTCCTATCTATTTTCTTACGAACTGCTATTTAGAGGGATTTTACTGACTGCCTGTGTTGCGGGCCTAGGGGTGTGGCCAGCCATTGCCATTAATATGGCACTGTATTCTACAACGCATCTACCGAAGGGGCCAGCCGAAACCATCGGGGCCATTCCCTTTGGTTTACTTATGTGCTACATCACACTGACGGTAGGCACCATCTGGGTGGCGGTGGTTATACACGTAATTCTCTCGCTAAGCAATGACTACCTGGCAGTGTATTATAATCCAAAAATGAAATTTACGCGATAGCACGATGATGGCAAGAAAGTCAGTAGCTGGGAAAGTAGCGGTAATCACCGGGTCGAGTATGGGTATCGGGAAGGCCACTGCCAAGGAGTTGGGAAGCAAAGGGGCACGTTTGGTGATCAACGGAAGAACGGAAAGCCGTTTACTTTCTGCCCAGCAGGAATTAGCTGCTCTCGGATACGAGGTGCTGGCAGTAACTGCCGATATATCAACCTATGAAGGCGCCCAAACTCTGATTGAAGAGGCCGTCAAACGCTATGGTCAAATTGATATTTTGATCAATAATGCCGGGATGTCTTCCCGGGGATATTTTGAAGAACTGGCCCCGCAGGTGCTGGAACAGATGATGTCCATTAATTTTCTGGGGTGTTTGTATCCCACCAAAGCGGCACTTTCTTACCTGCAAAAAACTGAGGGAAGTATCGTATTCATCTCCAGTGTGGCTGGCATTCGGGGATTGCCTGAGACGAGTATCTACTGTGCTTCTAAAATGGCACTTACTTCCATGGCCGAGTCTCTTCGGGTTGAGCTAAGTGATGCGAATATTCACGTAGGCATTGTGTATGTAGGCATTACGGCCAACGATCCGGGAAAAAAAGTAATTAATAAGGATGGCAGCCATCTCATATTACAAGATCGGGAGCATCGCAAAACCCAGACCCCTCAGGAGGTTGCGAAAGCCATCACAAAACTTATTGAGAAGCGAAGGTTTAAAAAAATTCTATCCACGCTGGGGAAAATAAATGCAATAGCAAATGTACTTTTTCCTCGATTAGTCGATAAAATTTTAATACGCTCTAAGGAAAAGATTAGACAAATGAATACCTAAAATAGTATACCTTGCTATTATTTATAGGAAATATTTGAATAACGCTATTCCTTTTTTTTAATAATGCGTAATGTTTTTCTTGGTTTTTTTGTAGAAAATAGCTTGTAAATCTTTACATTGAGTTTGGGTACGTCGCATCCCATCTTTTTTAATTTTCCTGCCATTCATTTTTCTCGATTTACCGAATCTTTAACCATAGAGTAATCACTTAAATTTTTTCTCATGTTTGCTCATCAAAAATCAACGCGGAAGTCTGTTACTGACAGTTTGTTGTATCCTTCGGCTCAGGTATATGATTGGGGTACTACGCTGGTTGTTTCACCGCATCCTAATCATGAAGTTTTAGGTTGCGGAGGCGCAATGGCCTTGTTACGACAAATGGGTTTTCGAGTGCATATATTATTTGTAGGTGATGGTAGTAATGATCAATCAATGGAGGCGTTGGCGGGCCAACCCTGGGAGGATGAGACTTCTTCAGAAGAAATTTGTAATCTGATTGGCAAAGTAGGGGTTAGCCAGGATGCAGCAGTTTTTTTAAATCTTAAAGAAAACCTGATTCCTCAAAGAGAGCAGCCTGGTTTTGAAGAGGCAGTTCGTTTGTGTATGAATGAACTGGAAATATTCCAGCCCGAGACTATTCTTTTTCCTTTTTTAGATCAGGGAGACCGGGATGTTCAGGCCACCTGGCAGATTATTCGTGAGGCTGCCCGCCAGAGTTTCTATCCAATTCGGATGATCGAGTACCGGCTTTGGTCATGGAGCAATCTGCACGGAAGTGAAGATCGAACGGAAACCCATCGAAAATCCTGGCGGCTGGATATTAAAGAAGTAATTGATCTGAAAATCAGTGCTTTAGATAGCCATCTACAACAGCAGCATTTATTGCCGTGGAGGAATGCTGATCAGGAAATGCTGGTGCAACAGGCCAATCCCTGGGAGGTGTATCTGGAATATAATAGTCTGGATATGAGGTGAGTATGGCCTGTCCGAAAAAAAGAACTGCCAAATTTCAAGTTTTGGCAGTTCACAACCCTTTATGGCTTAATCTTCTTCCAGTGCCTCAGGCGGAAGAGGGAATTCTTCTTCTACACCCGGGATGGGAGCATTCAGCGGGCTGTCCGACTTAACTTCAAAATAATTTTCGTAAAGAACGCGGTAAATTTTAGGGGCAGCCACTGTTGCGGAAAGTGCGCCTACAAATTTTACCAAACCAGGTACTTTTTTTCTGAAAACCAGCTCTTGCAGCATGTAAGAGGAGGCAAATACGGCACAGCCGGTCAGAAATTTCCCTTTCAGGTATTTAGGTAGCAAATCGTTCCGAACCGCCACCAAATCACTGCTTAAAAGCTTTTCTTTATCCCGGGCAAGGGTTTTATACTCATTTTTTACGCGTTCGTATTCCTCTTGGCTAGGCAGTTGGCTCATCTTTGGGTTTTTTATACGTGTTGAATAGTTTAAAAAAAGCTTTCAAAATCGGTATTTTGATAAACCGGTCTTTATTAAACCAGATAATCAGAAACAGAATGACATAAAATAGGGTGACGATCAGGAAACCAAAAAACATGTTGTTTAGCAGAAGCCCGAACCCGTATGCGGCCGTAAAACTAAAAAAAATGGCGATGAACAGACCAATCAGCATAAAAATGCAGGCCGCGATGATCACATAAAAAATATCGGCTCCCTTTTTGGAAGCAACGGTTGTGATTAGTTGCCGCTGGATGATGATGTAATCCTTAAGATCTTGTAAAAGTTTTTCCAGGGGGGAAGTTGTGTAATTCATAAAATACCAGAATGAAAATATGGGATTGTAACCCAGACTACGCAAAGTTGTTAGAATTCGGTAAGCCGCCTTCAAAAGTACGACAATGCCGATTGTTGCCCAAACATCCGCGGGAGAGAGTTTCTCAGCGATGCTGTTTGGACTAAAAGGGTATCATTTTTTCAACTGTTTTTGGTTTCAGACTGCTGCTCAAACTCCTTTTCTATCGCATTGATAAAAGCGTTCTTAAACACATTCCAGATGGTGACGGGAATATCAGGGTTTGGTTCATCCAATGATCCTTCAATGGGGACTTCAGTCGCCACCCGGTCTCGGGGTTGGTTTTCCAGCAGTTCGGCTCCGGCTCCTACCAACGCTTCCCATACTTTTCGGAAAATAGTACCCTCATCCAGATCTTCTTCCAGCGAGAAAACATCCAGGTTTTCAAAAAATGGCTTGATATAGCCGCTAATTTGCCGGTCGTCTACGGTTATTTCAGTTATTAGTTCAAACGTGCCTTCCTGCACATCAAACTTGGCGTAGGCCATGATAAAATCATTGAGCTGGGTCAGGTCTACCGAGGAGAGTTTCAAATCTGCCACAAACTCGGGGATGGGATTGAGCAGGTTCATTTTCATGTCGAGGTCAATTTTCCCATTTCCTATGGTGGTTGCTGAGGCGCGAAGCGAAGAAGGTAGTTTCGTAACGCTGTCTTTTACATTGCTGATATTCTCAACAGTAAGGTCTAAATCGTGCAAGTACGCATTTACCTTGGGGTCTACCGAAGGATCTCGGTAGTTTATATTGCCTCTCCGAATTTCAAAGCGGTTGATGGTCAGCGGCATTAGTTCCTGAATTTGCTGGGTCCAGTCCTCATCAGCACCCGTTTGCTCCTGGGTACTGTCTCCTTCAACATCCTGGGTAACCACCATATTCACCGTAGGATCAGCTAGAATAACTTCTCCTACAATACGGCCATCGAATAAGGCTTTCCACTGAACCGACAAATCTAACGTGTCCAGGCTGAAGAAGGGCTCTTCAATATTGCTATCTCGTTTATGTAATTGTATGCCTTTTACCCGGTAGGCCCCCCGGTACAGGTGGATATCCACATCTTCTATTTGGCCGGAGTAATGTTCCAACCCGTCAAGTTGTTTGTTGACAAAACGCTCAACAATGGGTTCAAGTAAAAAATGCAGCGCCACAAATAATCCTAAGATTACGGCCACAATGATCCATCTTTTTTTCATAACAGGTAGTTTAAAAAATATGAAAGCAATCCCTTTATCTGATCCTGAAAGCCTTAAAAACGGCAGAAAAGAGTGATAGAGGTGAATTTACTCCTGAGAATTAGAACATTCCCCAGCGATGAAAGTTCTAAAGGATAAATAACCACTGACCAAAACACGTATGAACAGCTTATTAACTTTTTTGATTCTAATGTTTTTTCAGGAAGAGGGAATGACTTCAACCGAGGATGGAGTACCTTACACACCGAACGAAGGACCGGGATGGATACTGGCCGTTGTGGCAGTCATTACCATCGCCATTGTTGCCGTAGTCGTTTTCAGGGTTTTCAAAGGAATTCAGCGTTCCCGGAACCTGGAAAGGATAGCCGAGGATTCTCATTCTCCCAAAAGCAACAGTAACTAACCAACACCTGAAGAAAACACATATTAACTGGCTGAATATAAAATTCTGTTATTCAACCTATGCTTTCATTATCTTCGAAGCATAATAATTCTCTACCACTAAACCATAAACCTTAATGAACATTTTTAAAAACACGAAAAAGTCCTTCAATATTGTTGGAGCGCTACTGGTGATTGGTATCATCAGTTGTAGTAGCCCCGGTGAAAACGAAGGGGATACTGCTGCCCAGGCCCAATTTACGGCCGATCAGGACAATGGTTCCATCATGCTCTCTGATGGGTTTGCTGCTTATGTGGTTGCCGACAATGTTGGAAAAGCCCGGCATATTACGGTGCGAGAAAATGGAGATATTTATGTAATGCTACGAGACACCGAACAGGGAGGGGGAGTGCTGGCCTTGCGCGATACCGATGGTGATGGCCGGGCCGATGAGAAAGAGTATTTTGGAGACTACGGTGGAACGGGGATGGATATTTACAATAATTACCTGTATTTCTCTTCCGACACAGTAGTGTACCGGGTATTGCTAAGCGATACTGCTTTGGTGCCCACGGCTGAGCCGGAAGTGGTTGTAGAAGGCTTTCTAACCCAACCGCAACATGCCACAAAACCCTTTACCTTTGATAATGCCGGGAATTTGTATGTGACCGTAGGAGCACCTTCCAATGCCTGCCAGCAGGAAATGCGTACTCCGCAGTCCCCCGGGCAGGACCCATGCCCTCAGTTGGATCGGCAGGCGGGTATCTGGCAGTTTAGTGCAGACCAGGCCGGTCAGACCCAGGAAGAAAATGGGACACGTTACGCTACCGGCATTCGAAACGCAGTAGCCCTGGACTGGAACGATAATGTGGATGGATTATATGCATTGCAACACGGTCGTGACCAGCTAAGCAATTTATGGCCTGAATATTACGACTCTCTGCAAAGTGCGGAGCTTCCGGCAGAGGAATTTTTGAAGGTTGGTGAAGGATCGGATTTCGGTTGGCCATTCTGCTATTATGATCCCGAAATGAGCCAGAAAACACTTTCACCTGAATACGGTGGGAATGGTGAAGAGGCTGGTCTTTGCGAAGGAAAAGAAGATCCTATCATGGCATTTCCAGCGCACTGGGCTCCAAACGATCTGGTATTTTATAAGGGCAACATGTTTCCCGAAAAGTACCAGAACGGAGCATTCATCGCCTTCCACGGATCATGGAACCGGGCACCATTACCCCAGCAGGGATATAATGTGGCCTTCGTGCCATTTGATGCGAATGGTATGCCCAGCGGTGATTACGAACGGTTCGCTGACCAGTTTGCCGGGTCCGGAGAAGATATTGCCAGCCCCGGAGATGCCGAGTTTCGTCCCACCGGACTGGCCATTGGCCCCGACGGATCATTGTATATTACCGATGATCAGAAAGGCAGAATCTGGCGAGTATTTTATCAAAATCAGCAGGTGGCATCCCTTAAATAATACTGTTTTTTTACAATAAGATGCGGCAATGACTATCTTTCCGTTGACATTATCATATAATCAATAAGTCCATTAAAGCCTGCACTTGGCTAGTGTCAGGCTTTTTTCTATTTTTAGCGCCTTAAAATACTTTTAAATAACTAAGCTTCATGACTTTGAAAAATTCAATGCTTTTTATGAGTGCAGCCATGTGGGTGTTGACTGCCTGTTCCGGAGGAAGTCAGACGGAAAACGAAAGCGCCAGCGAACAACCTGCCGAACCTGAAAAAACTGAGATGTCGGCTGAAGTAACCCAGCTAATGGAAGTAGGCTCAACCGTTTATAACCAGTATTGTCTGGCATGCCATCAGGCTAATGGGCAGGGGGTCCCCAGTGCATTCCCACCCCTAACGCAAACGGAATGGGTAATGGGAGATGATACTCGTCTGATTACAACTATTATCAGTGGGTTGCAAGGTGAAATAACCGTAAAAGGAGAAACCTACAACTCAGCAATGCCAGCCCACGGATTCCTGACCGACGAGCAGATTGCCGGAGTATTGACATATGTTCGCCATTCCTTTGGAAATGACTCACCAGCGATTACTACTGAAGCAGTAACTGAAGTGCGGGAGAGCTTAACCAAATAATCGTTAAAGGCTGCTTGAAACATATATGCTGACCACATTTTTGTGGTTATAGGTAAAACGAAATTCTTCAGATATTTGGGGAATTTCGTTTTAGTTTATTGCCGGTTGGGAATTAGTGGTTGCCTGGTACGGAGGAAGGTCGAAAGGATTATACTATTGTTTTATCTGGTAGCCGCGTGCCTGGTACAATACCCACCCTTGTAATGAGAGTAAAATTGCACCGGCGATGTAACTGCCTGGGTTCCCATCCGGGGCAAAAATATCTGGCCTGAGCACCGAAAGTAGAACATCGGTCAGATCGCAAATCATTGCACCCAGTAACCACATCTGCCACTGAGATTTTTGGTTGCGCAAACAATAAACGATTCCCAACCCCAACACCAGGTCACGAATGCCCATGTGCTGCGCCAGAACGACTGCTATCTCATCATCTGCCTGGAAACCCGGTAACCAGGCTAGTAAAGCTAGGTTTGGTAACAGCACGAGTGTGCCGCCAATGATAATTCGGACCCCCCCCAGGAAATACGTAAGAAACTTCATGGCTTGTCGACAGGATTTATGACAAATAATATGAATCAATATTGTTATTGAGCACGCTACCTCCAGTTACCCCATTTTAAATAGGTAAGCGTATTTCGTAAATAAAATAATGGTGTTAAGCAGATCTTAACGTTATAGTGGTTGAGGGTTGTTGGCTGAGGAGGTGTAGAGAATGGTGGTAAACTGATGGTGTAGTAGAGAATTGGTTATAAAAAATCTTTCCGGATAGGGGTAAAGCTATCCACCAGCCGAGCCTCAGTTGAAAGCAGTTGTATCGCATGTGATTTCCCGGAAGGAACATAAAACAGATCTCCCTCAGAAAGCTCAACCGGGGCTTCTCCTTCCATTAAAAATAACACTCTTCCTTTGGCAATGTAGCAGGTCTGCTCGTGAGGGTGGCTGTGAAAGGGATCAGGCTCTGATTTTGGTCCTCCGCTAAAGTCAAGAACGGCGGTCATCAGAGATTCGGTATGCACCAGACGGCGCTCGAGGCCTTCGTTAATTTTTTCAGGAATAGTATCTTGATAACTGAGAGTAGGCATGAAAGGGATAATTGTTGAGCGTTTATTAAAATCTACGAGATTTATCATCGGGCAGGCAAAAAAACTAATCTGCCAAGGTTTTGAATTGGGTACGGATAATTGTGGCTTCAGGTTTTCTTCCCTCTGGTAATACAATACTTCGAAGGCAGTTTATGTGGTAAAACAAGTGTTTGTCAGACTGCAAAAAATGACCCAGACCGGATTTTATAACGAAAAAATTAGCTGATGAATCTGCTATTGGAAAATATAAAGGGAAAAATAGTATTGAATTACTTCTGCCAGCGAACACAGTCCAAGCGATGTTCCGGCTGTGCTACTGTTAGTATAAGCAGTTTTCTTCAGGGTAATCAGCGGGATTGATTCCATTGGCCATAGAGAAGAAGGTAGGCTGATGGTTAGAAAATTTACTTTTAAGGCATATTGCTGGCTTATTCTCTTATTTTTGTACATTTTAATCTCTGCTAATACTATCTCTATGTCAGAAACCTCTTCGCCAGCAAATCATCAGGATTCTTCCGCGGTAGAAAGGCCGCCTGAGATGTTTGGTCATCCCAAAGGGCTGTTTTATCTGTTTTTCGCAGAACTATGGGAGCGTTTCAGCTTCTACGGAATGCGCGCCCTGTTGACACTTTACATGGTAGATCAGGTATTTGAAGCGCTGGCCAACAAGGATACGGTTTCGGCAATCGTTTATTCTTCCTACGGGTCGCTGGTATATGCTTCTCCTCTAATTGGAGGACGTATTGCGGACCAACTGTTGGGCTATCGGAAATCAATCATACTGGGCGGTATTTTTATGTCCATCGGACATTTCGTGCTGGCCATTGAAAATAATATTGCATTCTTTCTCGCCCTCGCGTTTATCATTGTGGGGAATGGTTTCTTTAAACCCAACATCTCAACTTTTGTGGGCGCGCTTTATCCAACGGGTGATACGCGAAAAGATTCCGGGTTCACCATTTTTCATATGGGGATAAATATTGGTGCATTTTTATCTCCGATTTTATGTGGATGGCTCGGTGCAAATTACGGCTGGCATTATGGTTTTGCATTGGCTGGTTTTGGCATGGTCACGGGGGTAATCGTTTTTCGAATGGGTATTCGGAAAGGAGTATTTCTCGATTTTGGTTTACCGCCCGAATCAGCCAGATTAGAGCAGCGAAAATTTGGCCTGAATGTCGAACAGCGAGTCTGGGCAATTTCATTGGCAGTAGTACCCATCATTGCATTGTTGCTCTCATCGTACCAGTTCATTGCTGGTGGCGACAGTTTTCTCGGCAAAATTACCATCGTGAATTTGATCTTTTATGGCCTCAGCATTTTTATTCTGGGATATATTGGATGGATCATGAGCAAAATCAGCGCGCGCGCGCGCAAGCAATTGGCTGTGGCTATGTTTCTGACCGTATTTATGACACTCTTTTGGGGCTTTCACGAGCTTTCGGGAAATATCATTACGCTTTTTTCTGCCAGAAACGTCACCCTGAATGTCTGGCTCTTTGACAATGCCGCAGCGACGAATGCATTGAATCCGCTATTTATCATTCTGTTTGCTATACCGGTTTCGGCATTGTGGGTTTGGTTGTCCAAAAAGCGGATCAATCCCCGCACACCATACAAGTTTGCAATGGGGCTGGCATTCCTGGGAGTGGGTTTTTACATACTGTTCCTGAGCCGCAATTCTGCCGATGCCCAGGGGATGGTTCCCTTTATCTTTTTGGTATTGATGTATCTGTGCCTTTCATTGGGCGAGTTATTCACCTACCCGGTGGGGCTCTCTAAAATCACTGACTTATCGCCCCAAACAATCGTGGCCTTTATGATGGGCGTATGGTTTCTGTCTTCGGCCTATGCATTTCAGATTGTTGGGTTCGTGGGGCAACAACTGGCCATCGACAATCTGGAGTCCGGTGAAGCCATTCCGGCCGCTGAGTCACTACAGATTTATACTGCTGGGTTTGAGTCCATTGCATATGTAGCATTTGGGGGGGCGGTCGTGGTAGTTTTGCTCTCGCCGCTGCTCAATCGATGGATGGGAGACATTCATTAATGGCATCTCCCTAAAATACCATTAGCGATTTTGGACTGGTTATTTTTAATCTAAGCTAACTTTCCTAATTTCGGGCGGTTAAGTTACGTCGCTAAACTTTTTGTTCACCAAATAAATATTTTCTTCCCACCGAGGAATACAATCACGTTTCTTGCGGTAAGGGCAGACATTCCTATGAAAATAGTCGGATTCGTTGTATCGCTGATCATTACGTTGGCACTCACCGTTGCGTTAAGCGTGAAAATAGAATCCATCCCTCCACTTGGCTATTTTTTAGATCCTTTTCATGGTTTCTGGCAGAATGCTGAATCAGAAGATTTGTATGTTGATCCATTACTACCAGCGCAAGTCCGCCAACCCGTCACGGTGCTGTATGATTCTCTGATGATTCCCCACATCTTTGCCCAGAATGAAACAGATTTATACTGGGCGCAGGGCTATGTACAGGCATCGCACCGGTTGTGGCAGATGGAGTTTGTCACCCATGTGGCGGCCGGTCGGGTTGCAGAGATTGTGGGCGAACGGGCGTTGGAATTTGACCGACGACAACGCCGGAAGGGCCTGGGTTTCGCTGCGGAGCACTCCTTGCAGGTGATGCAGGAAAATGAAACGGCAAAGCGTATTACGGAGGCCTACAGCGACGGAATCAACGCTTATATCCAAAGTCTGTCGTACGAGGATTATCCCATCGAATATAAGCTGCTCAACTACCAGCCCGAACCCTGGACGCCCCTAAAGTCAGCCCTCCTACTGAAGTATATGGCTGATGACCTGGCCGGTAGTGAGGACGATTTGGAGAGTACAAATGCATTGAAACTGTTTGGCAAAGAAGAACTTGACCGATATTTTCCGGTATTTTTACCCAATCGAGATCCCATCATTCCGACAGATCAGCGCTGGGATTTTAAGCCAACTATGTTGGATACCCCCACGGTTACGTTTGAAGATTCTACATTCTATACCACTACCGGGGAGAAGCCGAACCCCGATAATGGAAGTAACAACTGGGCGGTGAGTGGTGCTCGGACCCGTTCCGGTTCACCGTTACTGGCCAATGATCCTCATTTAGGGCTGAATCTGCCTTCTATCTGGTATCTGGTGCAACTTCATGCTCCGGAAGTAAACGTTTTCGGAGCTACCTTACCCGGTGCGCCCGGGGTGATCATCGGCGTCAATGATTCTATCGCCTGGGGCGTAACCAATGCCCAGCGAGATGTTAAAGACTGGTATCATATCGAGTTTTCTAATAACACCCGGGATGAATACCTGTTTGGTGACCGGATGTTGAAAACTCAGCGAAGGATTGAAGAAATTAAGGTGCGGGGTGAAGAAACGTTTTACGATACCGTGATCTATACGCATTACGGCCCGGTGATGTATGACCAGACCTTTCCGGCGGATAGTTCCATTCGGGCGCAGCGTAACTACGCGATGAAATGGGTAGCGCACGACCCTTCGTTGGAAACCCTGACATTTTATTATCTGAACCGTGCTCAAAATTATCAGGAATATGTAGCCGCGCTGGATTATTACATGAGTCCGGCACAAAACTTTGTGTTTGCTTCCGCCACTAATGATGTAGCCATGTGGGTGCAGGGAGCTTTTCCGAATAAATGGAAGGATCAGGGGCGATTTCTGATGGATGGCAGCCATCCGGAACAGGAATGGAAGAATTATATTCCCAAAGAACATAATGCCCATGTCTTAAACCCGGAGCGAGGGTTTGTCAGCTCTGCCAATCAGGTGCCGGTTGATACAACTTATCCTTACTATGTGTATAACAGCTCCTACGAGCATTTCAGAAACCGGAGAATCAATACACTGCTTTCCGGCTTAAGAAGGGCGACTCCGCAGGATATGATGGATATTCAAAACGATACTTACAACCAGAAGGCCGCTGATGTGCTCGGGCAAATGCTGGATAGTCTTGATCTGTCGCAGTTAACTCCGGAAGAAAAGGACCGATACGATCTGCTGCGAGGCTGGAATTTGAAAAATACCATCAATCAGAAAGCACCTACTATCTTCGAGGTTTGGTGGGATACCTTTTATGATCAACTATGGGATGAATTTGCTATTGACAGCATCTCTCTTAACCCACCCAACTATGCTGCAACCATTAGCCTGATGAAGCAGTACCCTGACGACCCTATTTTCGATTCTCAACGTACTACCAGCGTTGAGACGATGAAGGATATTTTGCAGGAATCTTTCCGGGCAGCGGGACAAAAGCTGGATCAATGGGTTGAAGAACAGGAGGAGGATTACCAGTGGGGCGACTATAAAGCAACCAGTGTACAACACATGCTTCAACTGGCCCCTTTCAGTGTAGAAAATGTGCCAGTAGGCGGTGGGCGTAATATTGTCAGTGCCAACAGCAGTCGGCACGGTGCTTCCTGGAAGATGGTAGTGGCATTGGGTGAAGAAGTGCAAGCCTGGGGAGTGTATCCGGGTGGGCAGTCTGGCAATCCCGGCAGCCCGTTTTATACCAATATGCTCGATACCTGGGCAAAAGGCAGGTACTACCCCATGAAATTTTTCTCAGATCCGGAAGATGCCCCTTCATCTGTTTTGGTTCGACAGACATTCAGTCCGGACTCATCCAACCCAGAATAGCAGACCATGAAATTTATCGCCAAAATCATCGTAATCGCCGGACTTAGTTATATTGCTGAGTTGTTTTTTCCCTGGTGGTCCGTGGTGGTTTGTGCTTTTCTGGTCAACTTTCTTTTGCCTACCAAAGGGTTTAACGCTTTTCTGAGTGGTTTCCTGGGAGTTGGATTACTGTGGCTGATGTTTGCCTGGGCGATTGACGCGGATACCAATAGTATCCTATCAGCGAAGGTCGCAATGCTGTTTCAACTTAGCAGCTCCAGTATTATGGTAGCCGTCACCGGCCTGGTTGGTGGAATCACCGGAGGGTTTGCTGCCCTGACTGGCAGCTTATTGAGGAATATTAATCGGAAAGAACCGGCGAAGCCCGGTTACTATACTTAAGACGGGGTTTGAACAGGTTTCTTTTCCATATCATGCACCTCGGTGCTTAGAGGTACAACTGTTTCGGTAGGTGCCAGAGAAGCCTTTTTCTTCAATGCTCTATGATATTTCTCCAACATATAATTGGCCCGTTCCAGGGGAATAGAAGAAGTGATTCCGTTCTCATTTTTTATCTGAATGACTGCCTGATTTGATTCGTTTGCTTTGTGCACGGAAGCTTCATAATGCTGGCCAAAATGCATGATGAACTCCTGTTCGGTAAGATGAACGAACTTCTTGATTTCAGTAGTGGAGGTGTACTGCTTGATCATAGTCATATCGGATGTAGTGAATAATCACCTAAAATACAAAATAAGTAATAGCTTCGTACTATTAGCGAATAAATTTAACTCCTGCTGAAAAAAAGATGAGGCCCAGTATGGCGACAATCGCCGTTTGAAATCCACCCACTTCGACGTCCATCACCCTGGCATTTCCCGTGAGCATCGCGTAGACCGCAAAAAGCAGAATAGCAGTACCTAAAAGTGTGAATAAGACTCCAAAAATTTGTTTAATACCCATAAATAGCCAGTTAATAAATAGTTCCGCACAAGTATAAGTACTTTCCGGCTAATTGTGTTAGGGATTTTTATGAAATCGTGAAAAAGCAAAGTGGGGCTAACGATCCTGTTCTTCAGTGATATCCGTAATAATGGGCACAAGGGCCACCGGCATTTTAACCAGATCGCGAAAATCTTCACCTGATTCTTTCATATCCTCGTCTTCTTCTTCATAATACCACTGCACGTGAACTTCCGATCCGTGATTGTGGAGTTTTTCCAGACGCCGGAATACGTCGATCAGGCATTTGGAGGAACTGGTGTTAAAGTATTCTAATTTAACAATTAATTCAGTCTGAGTACTGGGAGCCTTCTCGTATTCGTCCAGCCATTGCATCACCTGAGAATAAAAGTCAACGGAGTTTTCGGGTATAGACCGGCCTTTGATCTCGAAGTTGCCTAACTCGAGGTCGAAAAAAATATCCGGAGTTTTGGCAGTGCGAGGGATATATAGATTTGTCATGGTTTGAGAGCTATATCCGATTTTTGAACAAAAATATTGCCACAGCGTAGTACTCAATGAAACTAACGAAGTATACTTATTCAAGTTCAAAAAGAAAAGCTAAACTTCCTATTCTTCAATACAGGCAATGTTTTTTTGGTGCTGAGTGAACTAAAGAAAAGATTAACATAAAAAGAACCTTTACTAAAAAGGAATGTTATAAGAATATAATTTTGTTAAAACATTGATTGTAAATATTAAACAAAATGGTAGGCTGATTATATATGAATAGAGTAACCGTTTGTAGAAAAGAGCACTTCAATGCCGCCCACCGCTTGCACAATCCTGAGTGGACCGAAGAGCAAAATCAGGAAGTATTTGGAAAGTGTAATCTCCCCAACTATCATGGACACAATTATGATTTGATTGTGAAAGTGACCGGATACCCCGATCCGCAGTCCGGTTATGTCTACGACATGAAAAAACTGAGAGACATCATTCAGGAGCAGGTGATTGCCCGGTTTGATCATAAAAATCTGAACCTTGATACCGAAGCATTTAGCAAAGTAAATCCCACCGCTGAAAACATCGCGATTGTGATTTGGAATTTACTTCGCCCAGAATTAGATGAATCTCTTGAGCTAAAAATTGTTTTATTTGAAACTGAACGAAATTTTGTGGAATATCCCGCATGAAGGAAGGATCTATGATGCATAAACACACGAACGAAGAAGATTTTGACGAACGAATTTCTGAAGAAATTGGCGAAAATCATGTTGGCACCGCTTATGAAACCCCCATGCGGGCCGACGCATTTGAGAAAGACGATGAACTGAAAATAGAACTGATATCGAAGCACTTTAAAGAGATCATGCTCATTTTAGGGTTAGACCTGGAAGATGATAGCCTGAAAGGAACACCCCTGAGAGTTGCCAAAATGTATGTTGAAGAGATTTTTAGCGGGCTGAAACCTGAGAATAAGCCGGAGGTAACTCTTTTTGAGAACAAGTACAAATACAATGAGATGCTGGTGGAGAAGAATATTACTTTTTACTCCAACTGCGAACATCACTTTGTTCCGATATATGGAAAAGCCCATGTTGCATATATTTCCAAAGGACATGTCATCGGGCTTTCCAAGATCAACCGCATTGTGCAATATTATGCCAAACGCCCGCAGGTACAGGAGCGCATGACCGTACAGATTGCCAATGAGATGAAGTCGGTACTGAATACCGAAGACGTCGCAGTAGTGCTGGATGCTGCTCATATGTGTGTTTCTTCTCGGGGAGTGCAGGATATAAACAGTCTGACCGTTACATCGCACTACAGTGGAGCATTTGAGCAGGATGACCGGAAGAAACGAGAGTTCTTGGATTACATTAACCTGAGTGCCGGAAATGAACTTTAGTGGAAAAAATATTTTACTCATCGGCGGAACCTCCGGTATTGGTCAGGCCATACTGGAACTGTTGTTAGACCAGGGAGCCACGCTCATTGTGGCTTCCCGGCAGGAACCTCCCCAGCATGAACAGATCAGGCATATCCACCTGGATGTGAACCAGATAACCAACGAACTGGATGGGTTGCCGGAGGAACTGCACGGGCTGGTGTATACCCCCGGTACCATCACCCTGAAGCCCTTCCAATCGCTGAAGCCGGAAGATTTTATGCATGAGTTAAATCTGAATGTGATCGGCGCCGTGAAAGTCATTCAGGCCGCCTTACGAAAATTGAGAGCCGCTCAGGGAGCCAGCATTGTGTTGTTCAGCACTGTGGCGGTACAACTCGGTTTAAATTTTCACACCGCAGTTGCTACCGCCAAAGGGGCGGTAGAGGGGCTAGGCCGTTCATTAGCTGCTGAGCTGGCTTCTAAAAAAATTCGCGTCAATATAGTTGCTCCTTCACTAACGGATACCCCATTAGCCCATAATTTACTGTCTACCGATGAGAAAAAAGAAGCTTCTAATCAGCGTCATCCATTAGGTCGGTATGGGCATCCGGAAGATATCGCTCAGGCAGTGATCTATCTTCTTTCTGACAATAGCAGTTGGGTTACCGGACAGGTTTTTCATATAGACGGGGGGCTTTCCACGCTCAAACCTCTTTAAAGAATAAGCGGATACTCCGCCAAAATGTGTCCTATACATCAATTGAACGCCGATATTTCTATGTGCTCATCTGGCAAAATGTAAAACTTTGTCGCTAGCAAACAGTTAGTGAGGTGAATATTTGCCGATAGTGCCCGGCCTTTGTTTCAAAGGTTTATATTGAAATAATCTCACAATGAAAACCCCACCAGAAGCCTATCTTATTTTTAAGGAAGAGTTGAAAAAAGCAGCGCTTGAAAAAGAAAAGCTTAGAAAGGAATATGAATCCAGGTTTGAGGTAATGAATACCGAGTTATTATACCTGAAAGAGCAGATTTTGGCTCAGCAGCAAATGATGAAAACAACCATTACCTATGCTACCCGCCTGGAAGACGAACTGAGTACGCTCCAGAAAAAAATCCACCAAGACCTGGTGCAGACGAAGGGCAGTTTTCATTAATCAGTTTTGCATCTTATTTTTATTTATGAAGCAACCAAACAGTAACCCCCAATCTTCAGTAGCTCAATTTAAAGACCATTTTGACTCCCGGTTTGCCCGGATAGCTTACCATGAAAATACCAAAACAGTTCTTTGTGAGCTAAGAGCCGAGTATGTTCCTATTGAGCATTTTAAAGATACTTTCTATCGTATCTCGGAGCTAGTGAAGAATGGTATCAACGAAAAATTTATTTTTGATAAGCGGGCATTACGCGCCTTCCATCAGCCTTCTATGGAATGGTATTTTATCGTCTGGAAAAAAGAAATGTACCAGTATGGGCTTCATCGGCACCGTAAAATACTTCCCCAGGAACCCTGGTTCCGCAAATCGGTAGAAATTGCCAGAAAACAGATCGTGCAAACCTATCCAGACAGTATTATTGATAAGCTGGATATTCAGTACTGCGAAACACTAGAAGACGCAATAGCATCCTGATATGACAAGCATTCGTACTTTTTCCCGGGAAGATATAGCTGGTTTGGAAAAACGGTATCGTACCAATCTGATCAATTCCCTCACCGGATTTAAAAGTGTTTCCCTCATTGGTACTGCCAATCTGGAGGGGAAAAATAATCTGGCGGTCTTTTCCCAGATCATCCATGTAGGCGCCAATCCGCCATTGGTTGGTATATTATTTCGTCCCCATACCGTTCCTCGCCACACGTTGGACAATATCCTCGCTACGCATACTTTCACCATCAACCACATTCAGGAAGAATTTCTGGCCCAGGCACATCACACCAGCGCCCGGTGGGATCAATCTGAATTCGAGGCCTGTCAGCTCACCCCTGAGTATCACAAAGCTATTTCAGCGCCCTTTGTACAAGAAGCTTCCATTAAAGTCGGCCTTCAGTATGTAGAACATTACACCCTGCAGTGCAACGAAACGGTTTTTCTGGTAGGAGAAATTCATGAAATGCTACTGCCGGAGGATTGTGTGGAAGCAGATGGATTTATTGACCTGGTCAAAGCCGGATCAATGACCTGTTCGGGACTAGATGCCTACCATCAGGTCTTGCCCGCCGTTCGTCTGGCCTATGCAAAACCTGATCAACCCGTGACTCCCAAGCAGTTCTAAACAAATGCCTACATGGGTTAGTCATAGGAGACATGAAAGCACTCATTGAGTTTACGGATAAAGGGTTGTACTGCCCGGCCGCTGATATTTATATTGATCCCTGGCGACCAGTTAAAAAAGCCATTATCACCCATGCGCATTCTGATCACGCCCGTTGGGGCATGCAGCATTACCTGGCCCATGAAGATGCTGAGACCATTTTACGCCTTCGTTTGGGTAAAGACATTTCTTTACAAACCCTTGCCTACGGGCAGGCATTTCACCAGCACGGAGTAAAGTTCTCGTTGCATCCGGCCGGGCATATCTACGGCTCGGCGCAGGTGCGGGTAGAATATCAGGGAGAAGTTTGGGTAGTATCGGGAGACTACAAGCTGGAAGATGATGGCTTCAGTGGAGTATTTGAACCCATTCGCTGCCATTCGTTCATTACAGAATCTACCTTTGGTCTGCCGGTGTATACCTGGAAACCTCAGCCGGAGGTGATGGTTGAAATCCACGAATGGTGGAGAAATAATCAGGCCCAGCAAAAAACGTCCCTGCTGATTGCTTATGCGCTGGGGAAATCACAACGCATCATTCATCAGCTTGACCGATCCATTGGGCCTGTCTACCTGCATGGTGCAGTTGCCAACGTTAATGAAGCCTTAATAGAGGGCGGAGCCCCCCTGCCTTTACTCCCTAAAATCACATCGGATATACCGAAAGATCAATTCCGTAAATCGTTGATTATCGCACCTTCGTCTGCACTAAATAGTCCCTGGGTAAATCGTTTCCGTCCCTACAGCACGGGCATTGCTTCCGGTTGGATGATGGTTCGTGGTGCTAAACGGCGTCGGGCCGCCGACCGGGGATTTGTGTTATCGGATCATGCCGACTGGCCTGGATTGAATGAAGCGGTGCGGGCAACTGAAGCTGAAACCATCTATGTTACGCATGGCTTTACTTCCATATTCAGCCGCTGGCTACAGGAACAAGGCAAGGAAGCTTATGAAGTAGAAACTCTGTACGAAGGTGAACTAACCGATGTGAAACAACAGTCGGGCAATTCGGATACGGAAATCTAGAAACCCGACGATTTAGTTTAAGGGCATCACAATCTACATGATATCCATACCGAGGGTTGGTAAAAGGTAGCATCATAAGCTTTAACGCAGCTTTCGCTTGATCATGAATACGGCGCCATCCAGTAAAGCATTTAACAAATAGTTGCGTACGGGTTTAACGGTGATGACTCTAAAAGCAATGACGCTGGCCGCAATGCCAAGCCCGAATTTTAGTAAGTTATTCATAAAAAAGTAATTCGTTTGTGGGATAACATACGAAAATTTGAATTGTTTTCCAGATTCCAAAAGCAAGCCCCACTTCTCGTATATAGGCAAGATCAATCCTAAAAAGGGTTTTTAAAACGAATTGCTTACCCTATATTTGCACCGCAATTTATGTAAGTCCAAAAAATTCAATTTATGCACAGTTTAGTCTATCTGGTGCCCGTTTTCGGGATTGTAGCTTTGATCTTTATGGCGATTCGATCGTCCTGGATTTCCAAGCAGGATGCTGGTGATGAAAATATGAAAGAGCTTGCCAATTACATTGCCGAAGGTGCAATGGCTTTCTTACGAGCCGAATGGAAAGTACTGACCTACTTTGCCATCATCGCAGCCATTCTGTTGGCCTGGTCAGGCACCACGGTAGAGGCTTCCAGCCCCATTATTGCGGTCTCGTTTCTAATTGGAGCAGTTTTCTCAGCTACCGCAGGCTATATCGGGATGCGGGTTGCTACCAAGGCAAATGTAAGAACCACTCAGGCTGCTCGTACCAGTCTTGCCCGGGCTTTAAAAGTTTCTTTTGCGGGTGGTACGGTTATGGGATTAGGCGTCGCCGGATTGGCAGTGCTAGGACTGGGTAGTTTATTCATTGTGTTTTATCAAATATTTGTGCTGAACACTGGCGCTTCGGTTAATGGTATTGAGATGGAAAAAACGCTGGAAGTACTCGCCGGTTTTTCCTTAGGAGCTGAAAGTATTGCCCTGTTTGCCCGGGTAGGGGGTGGCATTTACACCAAAGCAGCCGACGTAGGGGCGGATCTGGTAGGGAAAGTGGAAGCAGGAATTCCCGAAGACGATGTTCGTAATCCGGCCACTATTGCTGATAACGTGGGTGATAATGTAGGAGATGTAGCCGGTATGGGAGCCGATTTGTTTGGGTCATATGTTGCCACCATTCTGGCCACCATGGTATTAGGAAGGGAGATTGTTTCCAATGATGCCTTCGGAGGTATTGCCCCGATCTTACTGCCCATGCTGATTGCCGGAATCGGACTGGTTTTTTCCATTGTTGGATCATATTTTGTCCGTATCAGCAGTGAAACCGATAGCGTACAACGGGCTTTGAATCTGGGTAACTGGTCTTCTATTATTCTTACGGTAATAGCCTCTTATTTTCTCGTACACTATTTATTACCCGAAAGCCTGGAGATACGGGGTGTTGTATTTGATAACACCGATGTTTTCTGGGCCATCTTTATCGGCTTAATCGTCGGAGCACTGATGAGTATCATTACAGAATACTATACGGCTATGGGTAGAGGCCCGGTCAATAGCATCATCCGTCAATCTTCTACCGGTCATGCCACCAATATCATCGCTGGCTTGGCCGTGGGTATGCAGTCTACCGTGATGCCCACCATCGTGTTGGCCCTGGGGATTGTCTTATCCTATTTCTTTGCCGGGTTATACGGAGTGGCCATTGCTGCTGCCGGAATGATGGCCACCACGGCGATGCAACTGGCGATTGATGCCTTTGGCCCCATTGCTGACAACGCCGGGGGAATTGCCGAGATGAGTGGTCTTCCCGAAGAAGTACGCGGTCGCACTGATAACCTGGATGCGGTGGGGAACACCACCGCCGCCAGTGGTAAAGGATTTGCCATTGCCTCGGCGGCGCTTACTGCGCTGGCCCTCTTTGCTGCTTTTGTGGGAGTCGCGGGTATTGATTCTATTGATTTATACAAAGCTCCGGTATTGGGTGCTTTGTTTGTAGGGGCCATGATCCCATTCATTTTTTCTTCACTGGCCATTGCTGCGGTGGGAAAAGCAGCCATGGACATGGTGCAGGAAGTGCGTCGGCAATTCCGGGAAATACCGGGGATTATGGAGTACAAAGCCAAGCCGGAATACCAGCGCTGTGTGGAAATATCCACCAAAGCATCCATTCGGGAAATGATCCTGCCCGGAGCGATTGCCCTGCTGGCTCCGCTGGTGGTAGGATTTGGCCTGCAAGGTGTTTTTGATGACACATCTTCCGCTGAAATTTTGGGCGGTATGCTGGCTGGAATCACCGTGTCCGGAGTGTTGATGGGTATGTTTCAGAACAATGCCGGAGGAGCCTGGGATAACGCCAAAAAATCTTTTGAGAAAGGTGTGGAAATCGACGGGAAAATGGAATACAAAGGTTCAGAGGCGCACAAAGCGTCCGTTACGGGCGACACTGTGGGTGACCCTTTCAAAGATACATCCGGTCCTTCTATGAACATCCTGATCAAACTAACTTCCATTGTGGCGCTCATCATCGCACCCCATATTGCGGTAGACGGCCCTCATGCCGATGAGACGGGAGCAATTGAGAAGAAGGAAATTAAGGTAGATGAAACCGCACAGTTAAATGAAGTTGAAGTAGTGGAGGTGCGATAAGCGCCTCACTCCTTATCAATCATATTGTCGGAGCTTTACTGATCTAAAAAACTTCTAATTCCATTTAAAAAATGGTTAAAGCTTATTGAGTGATTTTCATCTAAACTCATATACTTTGGAATCTCTCTTGAGGCAAAGGATTTAGTAAAGTTAGCCGATAATTTTCCCATTTCTTCCGAACCAGTTAGATTATCACAATTTCTAAATCTGGCTTTGCTTTTTAATTGTTTGGCTCTGCTATCGGGATATACTTGCTCAATAGCATTTAAATCACCTAAATACCAGTTTTCAAGTTCACGGCAAGCTATTCGAATCAATTTTGGCAGAGATGGATTTGCCTCTTCGATCAAATTGATAAGATCATTTTTGAGTGCAATACAGTCGTTAGCATCTTGATCATGAATGATAATTAACTTTACATTTACATTGGTATATCCTTTGAATGCTCTTACTTTTTTCGGAATAGATTTCTGTAGATGGCTCTTCCCTTCATGAGGTCTGATAAAGCAATTTTGGTCGAGAATAAATTTTTCAGGTAAAAGTTGAGGGAGAATTACTCTTAAAAACCTTTCCATTGAAATTTCTTCTACCAGTATTTCAACTATCTCCTCCATTAAATGCCTGGTCTGCTCCCTGTAAAAAAATTCTCCTTCCATAGATAACCTAACTGCTCACCTTCCTGATATAGTGCCAAAATTTTATCATCATCAGAGGCTCTATAAATAGTAGAGTAACCTTCTTTTTTACTTATCCAGAAAACTTCATCCGGAACTGCACCATTAACCAAATCGGGAGAATGAGAAGTTACAAAAACTTGCCCTCCTTTTTTTGCGTAAAGTCTGAACTCTTCCAATAATTCAGTTAGTAATGTAGGATAAAGTTGGTTTTCAGGTTCTTCAATGCATAAGAGAGGGTGTGGGTAAGGGTCATGAAGCAAAACAAGGTAAGCAAACATTTTAATAGTGCCATCGGAAACATAGCGTGCAATAAAAGGGTCCTTAAAGGAGCCATCCTGGAAGCGAAGCACAATTCTTCCATCTACTGTAGTTTCAGCTTGAACATCAGCTATCCCTGGTACGCGCTCGGTCATCCGTTTTAACAATTGATCAAATCTACCTCTATGGTTTTCAAACATATATTGTGCAACCAAAGGAAGGTTTTCTCCGGTGGGTGAGAGATGTTCAGCATATCCTGCATCTCGACTACTTCGTGCTTCAGAGATATGGAAATCCGAAACATGCCAGTTTTCAATGAAGTTTCTAAAAGCGCTAGCAGCTTTAAAACGATCAAACTGCCCTAATCCTTTGATTGCTAAAATGTCAGGACTACCTAATTTTTGTTCTTCTCTGTCTAACTCTTCATCATTTTTATCAAAATCTTCTTCATTGTTAATCGCAGTTCCTTCACCTTTTGAAAAATCAAGAAAGTGATAAGGTGAACCATAGCGACCTCGCTTATAACGCAAGATTTCGCGAGCAATAAAAGGATTACCTTTGGATTGGCCTATTTCAAGCCGATAAGTGACTAGGCGTTCTCTCCCAACAATCTCTAAACGAAATTGAAGTTCAATTTCTATCAGACCATCTTTTCCTCTACTAATTACCTCTTTAAATCCTCCTCTTTTTATTAATGCTTGTCTAACGTTATTTTTTAGAGCATCGCTTAAAAATCCAAAAACATCAAACAGGGTTGATTTTCCGGTGCCATTTGCACCAACAAATATTGCTAACTCTGGAAGCTCGTTCAATTCCAAGTTTTGAAAAGCACGGTAATTCTTAAGTCTTATACTTTCTATTTTCATCTTTATCAATCATGAGATTTATAGTATGAAAGTCACATGTTTCGCGAGATTAAATCTACAATTTAATTAAGTGGATCAGATATTTATCTAAATAACATTTGACTGATTATTTCTATCTATTTTATTCCAGAGGTTCTCCGCTTTCTTGCCGATCAGCCAGAATGAGGTAGCCAGGATGGCGAAGAATACCACGCGGTGAAGATTTTCCCAACCGTACTCAAAGTAACGGGTGTAAATATCCATCAGCAGAAATACGATTCCGATCTCTACCGTGAGCCGTTCCTGATGTTTCAACCCCCAGAGAATAGCGCCCACTGCACCGAGGGCCAGCAAGAAAGCGCCATAGAGAAAATGGAGTTGCGACACCTCGTTCCAGGTAGACAAACTACCGTGATTTCCAAAGATAGACAACAGCCACAATGACGACAGTCCTATGATGATTCCCGAATAATAGGTGATGGAATGAAAAACCTGAGTGCGGGGGGATTTATTGATCAGCAGACTGCCCAATAATAATAACCCTCCGAAAATGACATAGCGCAACGGGAAGTTCATCCCCCAGAAATAGGGTTCCCAATGCGCGCGATAAGAGGTCTCAGTGCCATACCAAACCGCCAGTGCTGACACTGCCAGCCCCCACATCAGCTGGCTTCTCAGATAAATGGCCAGCCCACCATAAATAAGTGTAGCAACTCCAACAAAGATGGGGAAATGCCCGTTTTCCATCAACAGAAATTCACTCAGATAGGTCAGCGCAAAAGCGATAAAAATAGCCCCAAAAATCAGTAAGGCTTCGTTGCTGTAGCGTTGGAGAGGATGGTGCTTACGGCGATAAACTCCTCCCGCAAAAGTAAGCGTAGCTAATACCGTAAACAGCAGAAACTTCGTAAAATCAGAGGCTCCTAAGACACTGGAAATAAAGTTCATCAGCCAATCATCCAGCAGGAACAGTACTGTGGCCAGCACAATACAGGCGATGGAGAAGAAAAACGCAATAAAAGACAGGTTTTTCCAGTCAAAGCGTTTCCTGGAGGGCGCGACCTGATACGATTTTCGTAGCGTTTCCGCGGTAGCCGTACTGATCAGCTGCTGCGCTTCCCAGTGTTGTATCGCTTTTTTCAGGGTTTGGTGTTGTTCTTCAGTGAACTGCATAATGCAATATACAAAACCTTCGGATTGCGGTGCAAAAGCTCTCCTCAGGGCTTAAAATAAGGTTTAACAAACCGGCTGGTCCAACTTACGGGCAAATGTTTGCTAACGAACGTTCCGATTTTGTTAGAAAAGCCGGGAATAATCACCGACTGGTTGGCGATCAATCCCCGGATGGCTGCTTCTGCTACGGTTTCAGGCTTCATAAGAAACTGAGTGCTTTTGTTTTTTTCGGTAAAACCGGAACGGGTAAAAAATTGAGAATTGGTTGGCCCGGGGCATAAACAGGAAACCTGAATGCCGAGCGGTTTCAATTCCAGTCGCAGGCTTCTCGAGAATGAAAGCACGAAGGCTTTAGAAGCAGCATATACACTGAAATAGGGAACGGGTTGAAAACTGGCGGTACTGCCAATGTTAAGAATATGTGCGAAGGGGACATGGCGCAGGCTGGGGATAAACAAATGACATAATTCTACCATTACCTGCTCATTGAGCCGGATCACATCCAATTGTGCCTGACATGATAACTCGTAAAAAGCTCCCCAAAGGCCTTGCCCTGCATTGTTGATGAGTATCCGCACGGGCCATTCCTCCTGCTGGCACCGTTCCCAAAGCCGCTTGGGAGCATCTGGTGACAGTAAGTCAAGGGCGATGCATTCTACCCGAATACGATGGGCCTGGATCAGTTCATGGGCCAATTCCAGTAATTTTTCTTCGGAGCGAGCCACCAGAATCAGATTGTAGTTTTCCTCGGCACATTTTCGGGCCATGGCCGCGCCAATACCTTCACTCGCTCCGGTGATGAGTGTAAAATTCATAATCCTAACAAAGAAAAATCCCAGGGTTTTGACCCGTCATAGTGTAAAAACCCATTGTGAATAGTAATGGGAGAGGGGATGTTATTGTGATATAATTGCCCTGTTCCTAACCCTTGCGGCTGAGCTACCTGCCGGGACGCGCAAAACTGGGCAATAGCATTCAGCCCAATATTGGATTCCAGGGCCGAGGTCAGCCACCAGCCAATTCCCATTTGCTCGGCCAGTCGAATCCACTGGGCGGTAGCAGCCAGTCCACCCAGCAGGGTCGGTTTCAGAACAATGCACTGAGGGCGAATGGTGTCCAGCAAAGTTTTTCTGGCTTCCGGGTGGTGTACGCCGATGAGTTCTTCGTCCAGGGCAATCGGCACCGGGCTATGTTGGCAGAGCTCGCGCAGAAATTCTGTTTGCTGGGGTGCAATGGGTTGTTCAATAGAGTGAAGATCGTAGGCTGAGAGCGCCCTGAGCTTGTCCATTACGTTACCGGTAGTGAAAGCACCGTTGGCATCCACCCGGAGGATAATTTGATCGGAAGAAAAATGTTCCCGGATATGGGCAAGCAGCGACAATTCGGTATCAAAATCAATCGCACCAATTTTGAGCTTAATACATCGAAACCCCCGAGCAATCTTTTCTTCTATCTGTCTGAGCATAAATTCCCGGTTGCCCATCCAGACCAGTCCGTTGATCGGGATGGGCGGAAAAGCATCAGTTTGAAAAATGTGCGGATAGATTTGCCGTTGTCCTCCCTGTAAATAGTCCAGCCAGGCAGTTTCCAGGCCAAAGCGAAGGGCGGGATGATCTTCAGGAATATGCTGTTGCAGCCAATGATCTACGTCATCGGGGGTATTCGGTGGGGGAATTTTTGCTACTTTTTCAACCACGCGGTGCAATTGCTGTTCAAAATCGGGACGGTCATCCGGACTCAAGCCCCGGAGGGGAGAGCTTTCACCAATCCCCCGTACGCCCTGATCATCTTCAATAACAATAATATATGTGGGTCGCTCGGTCAGAAAGCCACGGGAGGTACCGGCTGAAAAAGTAAACTGTAAGGTATGCTTGATCCATCTGCCTCGAAGTTTCATGTCAATATTTTCGTATTTCATTCTGGAGGTGATAACTTACAGCATTCGATTTTGATCCTCTAATTTTTTACTTTTTTTCTTATGGAAACCCCCGAAGATTTTACGTTTGATGTCATCGTTGAGATTCCGAAAGGAAGCCGCAATAAATACGAGTACGACCCGGTGAAGAAAATGATCCGCTATGACCGGATGATTTTTTCATCCATGTTTTATCCCAGCGACTACGGGTTTATCCCTGAATCACTGGCCGGCGATGGTGATCCGCTGGATGCACTGGTATTGGTTTCCGAACCAACTTTCCCCGGTTGTATTATTGAAGTAAAGCCCATCGGCCTCTTCCGAATGCGGGATGAAAAAGGACCGGATGCCAAAATTCTGTGCGTACCGATCAGCGATCCGATCTGGAATAAAGTGAATACCTTAGATGAGATTAACCCTCATTTAAAGAAGGAAATCGAGCATTTCTTTCAGGTGTATAAGGATCTGGAGAAGAAGAAGGTTGGTATTGACGGCTGGGAAGATAAGGCCGCAGCGATCGAGGTTTATAAGGAATCTAAACTCCGCTATCGGGAAGAGAACCCCGCCTGATTGTTTGGATAAAATGATCAATTGACGGATAGGTTCATCTGTAGAGAAGAATCTATCCGTCTAAATTCTATACTTACAATATGTTCGTTAGCCCTTCTGAGCCCATAATTATACTTCGGATACGTGTGGCTGGCCTTCCGCAATAAGTTTTGCGTACTTTTTTCCACTGAGAAGCACTTCCCTGTAAGGTTGACGTGCACTTCTTCATTGGGACGCACTTTTCGGTAAGATCCATGTGTCTTTCTCCATCCGTACGCACCTCCCCATAGATTTCAGGTTTTCTTTGCGGATTAGTCGTTAGTTTTTCAAGTGAAAAAAGGTTTTGTGGGCTACTTTTCCTCTTCCGCATCGAGGTACTTTTCCTGCAAGCAGGGGGTTACCTTTTCCAATAGTGGAGACTAATAGGGTAGAGTATTACCTTAAACAACCACACCTATGTTTAGAAAAATCACCCATGCGCAGGGAGTAGTCGATGAGGCAGAAATTCTGTTCTCCACCCCATTTGGTTATATGTTCCCCGAGGCTGCTAAGTCTCGTTTATGTCTGTTACCGCAAACCGAAGTCACCATTCAGGGGCTGAGGGCATTAGGAAAAGCCATGGCCGATACCGGAAGTGCCGGAAACCCCATGACGCACCTGGATTCCACCATGGATGCCGCATTTACCTATCTGGGTCAGTTCATTGATCATGATATCACGGCCCGTACGGACCGGGATAGTAGTATTAGCATGCTGGGTAGGGGGGAACCCATCCATCCGATGGATCCGGATACCGTCGTGGCTACCTTAAGAAATGGCCGACGGGCACAGTTGGATCTAGACAGTGTGTTTGGGGATGGACCGGGTCTGGCCGGTTCAGCAGTACAGGCTACTACCCAATCTCAAACGCTCTATACCAATGCGCTGAAGCTGGATTTGTTTGAAGACGGTACGCGAAGCGATCTTCTCAGGACGAAAGTGACAGATCTGGAAGGCAAAGAAACGTTCGTGGCAAAGGTGGCAGATTCCCGCAATGATGAGAACATCAATGTGAGTCAGCTACATACTGCCTTTTTAAAGTTTTACAATGCCGTGTACGATGCCCAGACCGGAACCGATCATGAGAAGTATATTCGGGCCCGGCAGCTGGTGCGGTGGGCGTATCAGTATATTGTGGTCAACGATTATCTGATGACGGTTTGTGATCAGTATGTTGTGCTGGATACGCTGGCCAACGGTCCCCGTTATGTAGGTGCCACGGCTGGAAAAGGCGATGCCTATATGCCGCTGGAGTTTTCCGTAGCCGCTTTCCGCTTTGGGCACTCTATGATTCGCCCTTTTTATAAGTTAAACGAAATGGCTACCGATGTGACCATCATGGAGATGCTGGGCACCAACGCGGTTGCCGCAAATTTTGATACAGACAATCAACTCATCGCGGGCCGGGTGATCGAGTGGAATAACTTTGTAGGGGCCGGTGCGCAAAATGCCCGTAAAATCGATAGTAAAATTGCCCACGACCTGTTTACCCTGCCCTTCCGTCCGGATGATCCGGTACTAACAAATCTGGCGCAGAGTAATCTTTTCCGTGCCTACAACCTGAGTATCCCGATGGGGCAGGCAGTCTGTGATGGTTTCGGAGTAAACCCACTTTCTCCGGCCGAACTGCTAGATGGAGAAGATGCTGCCATTCAGGATGTGCTGAAGGAAGCTTACTTTCACCACCGTACTCCACTTTGGTATTATATCCTGCGTGAATCAGCCATTCAACAGGAGGGTAACCGTCTGGGTGAAATCGGTAGCCGGATTGTGGCAGAGACGATCATCGGCTTGCTGAAACAAGACCCCAATTGCTACCTGAACAACCATCATGATCCGGCAGTATCAGATGGTGGTATTGATGTGAATCCCGGATTTGGTGGCCTGGTGAGTACGCTTCAGGGGATGCTACGATTTGCTGGTGCCCCCGGATTGTAGCGAGTAAAGAGACTTGCAACCCAATGCCCGATCAAAGGCCAGAATACTTCCATTTGAGTATTTCTGGCCTTTTTCAGGTGCTACAATGGTGGAGAGGTAGGAGTAGCGTTGTTCTGAAAAATTCCTTTTTCGACTTTCATCAGTCAAAAATTCTTGCCTATTTGTATTAAACTGAGACAATCTTCGCTATGATAGCATAGCATTGATCGGAAACTATGGGACAAACCTCTGGCATATCGAGCATGCACTCTTTCAGGCCGTTGCTGCTGGTTGCTATTGTTTGTATTTGTATTACAATTTACTTTTATCGCAGTGCCTCCACGGCGCCAAGTGCAGATCAATTGGCTGAGATCATCTCCAGTGCTCAGGATTCCGTCATTCAGGACGCCGACAGTCGAGCTTATGTAAACCTGATTCTTTTTTTTCAGGCCGGAGTGGGACTGGCTTTCATCATGGTACCATCTGTGATTGCCGCCTATCGGAATCGGGCGACCCACTTACGGCTTAACCAAAAGGTGCATTTTTTTCTGGCGCGTAAAGAAAATAGCAGTATTGCGCGGGAAACTGTTGGTGCCGCAGACTCAGAAGATTTTTTCTTACAACGGTTATTACAGGCACATCCCAATCTTACTCCCCATGATCTTACATTATGTTCACTACTCCGGCAAAACAAAAGCTCCAAGGAAATTGCCGAGACGCTGAACATCGCTCCGGGCAGCGTGAACACCGCCCGTTACCGGCTTCGGAAAAAATTAGCCATGAAAAAAGAAGCCGATCTGATCATCTATCTTCGTAAAATCGCCTGAATTATCCAATGTTGATTCGTTGTCTATCGGCCTGATTTGCCTTCAGGGGCTGAATTGTCTTTTCTTGAGCAGAAAAAAGGACATGCATCAACATGGTTATTTATTCCTCAGAATCATCCTTGTCAGCAGCCTCTGCACTTCAACGATCCAACCAAGCACCGCCCAGGATACTCCCCTGACCGATGATGCTTTCGTAGTGTCGGATAGTGCTAGTACCACGAAAACTGATAGCACGGCAGCTTACGCCGCCGACATGCTTTTGGACGAACCGATACTGGATCAGTCCAACCCTCACGCAATCATACAGCAACAGTTTGTCAACGGTGACTGGCGCTTTATGACTCCGGTACTGCTCTGTCTGATCATCGGATTGGTCATTTCCATCGAGCGCATGGTGGTCCTGAATCTGGCGCAAACCAACGTAGATCATCGGCTTCGTTGCCTCCGGGATGATCTACAAGGTGGAGGTGTGGCGCAGGCGATGGAGAGCCTGCAATCCAGGCGGAATCCGGTGGCTACAATTTTTCGGCTAAGTCTGGCTAAATCGCAGGATGGTATTGCGATGGTGGAAAAAGCGGTGATTGCCTATGGCTCAGTAGAAATGGGAAAACTGGAACGGGGTCTGGTATGGATATCACTTTTTATCGCCATTGCCCCCATGCTGGGTTTTATGGGCACCGTCATCGGTATGATCAACGCTTTTGATGCGATTGAGGCTGCCGGAGATATTTCACCAACTCTGGTCGCCAGTGGTATCAAAACAGCCCTACTGACTACCGTGGCCGGATTGATTGTGGCTATCATTCTTCAACTCTTTTACAACTACTGTGTAGCCAAAATTGATCATCTGGTGAATGACATGGAGCGGGCATCTATCGCTTTTATTGATATTCTGGCCGATCATTTCTCCTCAATTTCTTCTTCAAAATCGGGTCACTAAAATTCTGCTTTCATGGCTGGAACTTTCAACAATTACGGAAAAACGGTCTGGCGAAATGTACATAAGAACCCTTTACTTTCATTTATTAAATTGATGGGATTATTGGTCGGCACGGTAGCCAGCATGCTCATATTCAGTTATGCTGCCTACGAGGCAAGCTACGATACCTTTCAACCTCAGTACCAACACCTCTACCGGGTGGTATCACGTCATTTTCAACAGGGAGAATTGCAGCGGGAAACGGCGTTCACTGTACCCGCACTAGGACCAGCTGTAGCCGCAGAAATTCCAGGAATAATAGATTATTTCCGGCTTACCGCCTGGGCCCAAAGCTACACCATGAAGTACCAGTCGGCAGATAGCGACCCCATAATCTACAAAGAGCGTCAGGCATATTTTTCCGATGCATCAATAATTCATCAGTTTGGGCTTCATTTGGTGCAGGGCAATCCTGAACGAGCACTGACCGCACCGGCTGAGGTACTACTATCCACCAGCACAGCCACCCGGTATTTCGGATCAGACTGGCCCCGGAAGGAGCTGATCGGGCAGTCGCTGGAGTACCATGATACGTACCATGGCAGCTTACAGTTTACCATTGCCGGAGTATTCAAGGATATACCAGAAAATGCTCACCTTCAGTTTGATGTGCTGTTTTCTCATGCTACGCTTCCTTTGTTTTTGCCTGAGGAAATTCCTCCCAAGCAACGTGCAGAAATGTTTGACGTAAGCTGGGGGCCGCCTTCCTGGTATACCTACCTTGTGTTGGACAAATCAGTGACCCCTGAGACGATTGGAGAGCGGATCACAGCATTGGTGAAGGAGCATAATACTGATAAGGATAACGTTGAAATGCTAGTGCGACAACCTATCCAGGATATTCACTTGTATTCTAATATGCAAGACGAAGCCAGTGCCCCTGGTAGTGCCAACCAGGTTACTTTCCTCACGGTCATCGGTTGTCTGACCTTATTCATTGCCTGGGGAAATTATACAAATTTAAGTGTGATAAAAGGCTTGAATAGAGTGAAAGAAGTTGCCTTACGAAAAGTCTTCAGTGCCACTCCTCGGCAGCTAATCAAACAGTTTATGGCAGAAGCTTTCATACTTCAGGTAATAGTTTTGCTTATTGCCATTGCTTCAGTCTGGCTGACATTTCCCTTATTTACTGATTATTTGAATGTGTCTATCCAGTTTCCAAAGACTTCAAATCCACTCTTATGGGGACTATTCATAATTCCTGTGCTGAGTACCCTGGTCACCGGGCTTTATCCCGCATTGCTTTTGTCCAAGGTCAAGGTACAAACGGCCCTGAAAAATAAAATATCCCTGAGTCAAGATCGTATGTTTCGTAGTGGGCTGGTGGTATTTCAGCTAGGACTAGGAGGAGTACTGTTGCTTCTCGTTATAACATTCACGGCCGTTCGGCAGGTTAAATTTATGCAAGACCAGGGTTCCGGGGTGGATATGCAGCGTACGATGGTGATTGAATCCCCCAATGTGCTGGCGCAGGAGGCCGATTTTGCGAAGCGCTTGAATGCCTTGCGAGCATCTCTGGAGCCGTATCCTGCGGTGCAGAGTGTAACTGCGGTTGACTTTATTCCGGGAAGCGGGCAAAGCTGGAATATTCAAGCTGCCCCGGAGGGGAGTCCGGATAAACTGTTGACTTTCAGGCAGATTAATGTCGATTTTCAGTATCTGGAAACTATCGGTGCTCATTTTCTGGCGGGAGAAGATTTTAGCTCCGGGAGCAACGAAGGAAAGGTCATTATTAACCGCCGTGCTGCCCAGGTACTGGGATACCGGGAACCACAACAGGCCCTCCATGAAGTGCTCAAGATATCACATGGCGGATGGACTCCGGAAATGGAAATTATTGGGGTAGTAGAGAACTATTTCCAACAATCATTGCAGCACGCTTTCGAACCTATCATATTTTTTCCAAATCTCAGCCAGGGAAATGTTCTGGTCAAATTCTCGGCTGGTCCAGAAAATGTTTCCCAATCAGTGGAACGTGTTCGAGATGCGTGGGCAATGGTTTTTCCAGATAATCCCTTTGACTACTTTTTTCTCCGGGATTTTTATCAGCAGCAGTACCAGGCTGATGTACAATTTGCCAAAACCTTCCGGATAGGGACGTGGGTGGCAGTCTTCATTGCAATAGCAGGGCTGATTGCACTTATCTCATTTACCCTGATCAACAGGCGAAAAGAAATTGGTATTCGCAAAGTATTGGGAGCCTCGGTGAGTAGCCTGCTGATTTTGCTGACCAAGCGAACACTGGGCCTAACCATCATGGCCGGTGTTCTGGCAACTCCTCTGGCATATTGGCTGGTCAGCCGTTGGTTAGATCACTATGCTTTCCGGATCGAGTTGCATGCCTTACTTTTTGCCATTCCGATTCTTTGTATCTTAGGATTGGTGCTGCTTACGTTGTCGTTTCAAACGGTGCGTGCTGCTCGGGCGAATCCCGTTAACATTTTACACGATGAATAGCCTTCTACTCAGTATCAGCTTTCTTTGTTTGTGTGCCGCCTGCCAATCGCCAGCGCAGTATGGTTACTTAATCGGTGAGTGGGAGGTTGTAAAGATTGAGGTGGGCGGGGAGCGGGTTGCGTTGGAGGAAGCCCTGGAAAGTCGGCAGTTTCTGTTTACCAGCCGGGGTACTTTTCAGCAAGGCTTTCAGCGAAGCGGCGACCTTTCGACAGCAGTGGGAGGAACCTGGAAGATCATAGGAAAACGATTACAATTGATTCAGCCGGAGATCAAAGACCTCAACGGAAGGGTTGTCTCTCAACCCCTTCATCATGAGTGGGAATTGACAGTTTCGCCGGAATGGATGATCTGGCGGGGAACCGGGCAATCCCAGACCCAGAACATCAAAATCACTTTACACAAACCATCTCTGCCCAAACCGAGAGAACAACAGCTGAGCGCTCAGTAGCGGTTTTTAAGCATATTGTCGGTTAAGATTCCCTTTTCTTCGTCGTCCTGGTCTTGGTTTTTTTAGGGCTGGGTTGTTTCGGACTTTTGGTCGAGGTTTTCTTTTTCTTCACCACATTGGGTTCTGGCAGACGGTCAAACTGCTCGTTCAACTTTCTGATCTTCCGGGCCAGTGCCGCCGTCGTAACTTTCGGTGCCATGCGCCACTGCCAGTTGTCGGTAGCGGTAGACGGGCGGTTCATGATGGCCTCTTCGCCTAAGTTCAGGAAGTCCTGCATGGGTATGACACTGAGCCGGCAGACCGAGCGCATGGCCATGCTGATAAGCAGCCAGGCCACATTGTCGGGCGTAACCTTTTGCTGAATATAGTCTGATAGCCGATTCCGATCAGCTACTTTCAGTTGCTGGAACCAACCCAAAGTGGTATTATTATCGTGTGTACCAGTATAAACTACCGCGTTCGGCTGGTGGTGGTGGGGAATATAACCATTTTTAGGCATGCCTTCCCCTACGGAAAAATGTAATACCTTCATACCGGGAAATGCAAAGGCATCCATCAAATCATGAACATCCTGATCAATATCGCCCAGATCTTCGGCAATGATGGCGAGCTGTTTGTGCTTCTTTTGCAGGCGTTTAAAGAATTTTTTACCCGGCCCTTTTTTCCATTTTCCGTTGATGGCTGTTTTCTCTTTGGCGGGGACCTCCCAGAAAGCCGAAAATGCCCGGAAGTGATCGAGCCGGATCAGGTCAAACATCTCAAAATTATGGGTGAGCCGGTGCATCCACCAGTGATAATTTTTCTTCTTCAGGCGTTTCCAGTCAAAGATCGGCATACCCCATAGCTGGCCGGTTTCACTGAAATAGTCCGGGGGAACACCTGCTACTGATTTGGGGAGTTTATTGTTTTTGAGCTTAAACATATCCTGATGCGCCCAAACATCAGCACTGTCGTAACCGACGTAGAATGGGATATCGCCAAAAAGATGAATGCCTTTTTTACGGCAATAGGTTTTCAGAATATTCCACTGACGGAAGAAGATAAATTGCTCAAATTTTGTCTGTAGGATGGTTGGCTGGACTTTCTGCCGGAGCTCATCCATGGCCAGCACATCCCGGTCCCGAATTTCAGCGGGCCACTGGTCCCAACTGGCATTATTAAAGTGATGCTTGAAGGCGGTGAAATCAGCAAAATCATCCAGCCAATCGGCCTGGTACATGCAGAATTGCTCATACGAATTGCGCATGACTTTGCTTCGGCTGCGGGAGAACCGCGCAAAGGCTTCGTCCAGGAATGACTTCAGCAAAGGAACTACCTCTCCAAATTCCACCTGATTATCGGAAAATTTGGGAGGGTTGGTAATGGCTTCTTTCGCCAGTAAACGGTCCTTCACCAGTAATTCGGGGCTGATCAGCAGCGGGTTGCCCGCAAAAGCCGAGAAACTGCTGTAGGGCGAGTAACCACTGGCCTTGTCTACCGGGTTGAGCGGAAGAATCTGCCAGTACGTGAGTCCGGAACGATGCATAAAATCTGCAAAGCGATAGGCCTCCGGACCCAGATTGCCGATGCCAAAGGTGGAAGGTAATGAGGTAATATGGAGCAGTACCCCGCTCCGACGTTGCTTGATCATGCGAGTTGGTTGGTTAGTATAGCTACCGGAAAGTGTTGCAAGATAGCAGAAAGAGACAAAGAAGCGGATGAAGTGCTTAAAATCTCATTGGTAAACTGATTTTTCCATAAATCCCCCGGCAAATCAGGAATGGCAATGGCGGTATCTTTCCATAACTTCCCAATAGGAAGTGATTGATCTTCAGGAAGTAATCCGACAATTTCTCGGGGAATGACTACGATGACAAAGCGGTCCTGATGGCGCCGAAGGAAGGCAAGCACATGGTTGGCATACGTGCCCGTGGTCACCAGGGGTTGGTACATGCTTTCCGCAAACAGGGCAGGCCATTGCTGCCGTAATTGTAAAGCCCGGTGCAGCGTAAACATTTTGATGGCCGGGTCATCCAGGTGGCTGGTAAGCGCTCGTATTGTTTTCAGGGGCTGCTCCAGTGCACTGAACTGGTCTAGTTGATACTTACGGGCTGCATAATCTACCGGGCGTCTGTTATCAGGGTCAACCATACTCAGATCCCAATATTCTGTGCCCTGGTAAATGTCTGGGATGCCGGGAGTAGTAATTTTTAGCACGGTTTGCCCCAGAGAATAGGTAACGGCCCGATGGGCGATCGGCTGGGCAAAAGCCCGGAATGAAGTCAGGAAATCTTCATCCGACAGTACATCCACAGTAAACTTTTCAAAAGCTTTCTCATAAGCCTCATTTGGCGCAGACCAACTGGTTTGTGCTTTGGCCTCTCGAACGGCTTTCAGCAGGTAATCTTTCAAGCGGGAATCGTATTGGTCTTCAATCGGCGAAATATGAAAAGTATAAGTGCCTATCAGCGTCTGGTACAAAAAGTACTCGTCGTTAGTCGTTGGGTAAGCTCCCGCAGCATGACTGGTTTTATATTTTTCATGCTCGTAGCGCCAGTTCATACAAATTTTTCCCCAGGTGTCTACCATCTCACTGAGTAAGTTGATGCGCATTCTGGCATCTTCTCCCCGTTTGGTATCATGGGTGGCAGTGGCATTCATTGTTAGCAGGGGGCGCGTTTGCATCCACTGATGGAATTCGCTGGCAGTAGTCCCAAGTTGGTCAGGAGTGTCGCCCACCTCGTTGCGGGAAATGAGCCGGTTATACTGATAGAATGTTGTGTCTTCAATACCTTTGGCCGCCAGCGGCCCGGTAAATTGCTGGCAGCGCTGGATAAAATAGATTGTATTTTTATTCGTCTGTTCGTCTTTGTCCGGCACTCCATTAAAAATTATCCGCAGCGTGTCAAATGCCGCCGACAGATGAGATGCTTTGGATTCAGCTCGTTCAAAAACCTCAGAAAGAATTTTAAGTGCTTCCTCCGAAAGTGGAAGGGTGCTGTCGTATACCCGATATACCGGAAACGAAACCAGTATGTGGGCCAGGGCCTCCTGAATTTCTGCCGGGGAAGCCGCATTGGATTCCGGGATGATTTCCAGCGATTCTAAAAGCGCCGACAGATTATGGAGCTCTCCCTGCATGCGTTCCTGGAGGATGAACATTTTGTTCTGGTACACCAAATTGGCATAGTCATGAGCATCGCTCATCCACTCCTGATAAAGGGTGGTCAGGGCCGCATCAGACTGGGTACTGGTAAACAGGCGGTTCACCTGCACCAGAAAATCATAGCCGCTGCTGCCCTGAATGGGCCAGGCCTCGGGGAGTTGCTCATGTCCTTCCAGTATTTTCTCAACCGTGATATAAGTATTAGGTCCCAATGCTGAACGCAATTGTTGCAGGTACTGGTTTGGATCAAAGAGCCCGTCAACATGGTCGACCCGTACTCCGTGAATGTGGTTTTTCTGAATCAGTTCCTTAAGAAACTGATGGTAATCTTCAAATACCTGAGATTCCTGCATGTTCAGGCAGATCAGGTCATTCACCGTAAAAAAGCGCCGGTAAGATATCTGTTGTTCAGTATCTTTCCAGAAAGCCAGACGGAAATATTGTTCGGCTAGTAAATCCTCCAGGCGGTTTATGTCCTGGTTATAATGCTGACAGGTTTGCTGTAGCCATTGCCCAATATCATGCTCCGCTATCAGGTCGGGCCATTGCGAGATCAACGCCTGCCAACGTTCGGATTCCTGCTGTTCTTTCATGGATGGCAAAAATTCTTCCAGCTGGGAGAGAAAAGGAGCGATGCGTGCTGATGCATCAGGTGATGAAAGTTGATGCAGGTGTGTCCCAAGCACGGTTTGATAAGAACCAGCCTTCAGAGGAATACGATGATCATAATAGCGAAAGGCCAATCCCTGTTCGTCGAAGGCGAGTCGAAGCTGGTGCTGGGCTAATACATCTACTAAGGGTCCTCCGAGAATAGGCATCATCAGCTTGCCGTAACCGTCGGGGTGGGTATTCCACCAGTCAACATCGAAGTGCCTGAAATACCGGGAATGGGGGCCGAGTTCGAGTATATCCTTGATCCAGGGATTTGCAGTGGAAAAAGCCATGTGGTTGGGTACGATATCCTGTAACCAGCCAATCTCCCGGGATGCGAGTTCTTTGGATAATTTTTCGAACTCCTCGATTGACCCAATTTCGGGATTGATCCGGGTTGGGTCAATCACATCATAGCCGTGGGTACTTCCCACTCTTGCCTCAAAAAATGGAGAGGCGTACACCGTAGAAATGCCCAATGTTTGTAGATAATCCAGTTGATCCAGAGCATTGGATAAGGTAAAATCAGCGTGTAGTTGTAATCGGTAGGTCGCTTGGGGAACGTACATAGGTTAAAAATTTAAGGCAGGTAATGTAAAAAATGAAATTCAATGAGGCAGGGTTCAATCTAAAAATAATCAATACACCATGAATAAACCACATGCGGAAGTATCAGTAAGAAAACAGGCAGCAATTGTGCTAAAACAATTGCTGCCTGTTTCATGGGGTATCGCCATTAGAGCTGGGGCATTGGTGCATCTTCTGTCACCAGGATATTCAGCTCGTAGAACAATGATTCAAAAACCTCGCACCAAACCTGGGCTTTGCCATCTCCCGAATCTCTTTCGTGGCACTGCTCGAGATAATGTTTGCGGCGAATCAGGAATGCAATGTTTTGTGCTTCCCACAAGTCAGGGGAAAGGTTAACCTGCTTACAGACCTGAATGAATTTTACAACCTTTCCGATTAAACGGTCGTTCAGAGGGTCTTCTTTCAACCGGTTCATCATCTTATTGACCCGGTCAGCGGCCAGATAATTTAACCCTACCTGATCCAGTTCTACGGAAAGATGCTGGATACTGTCTGCCACGATGCTGAGTTCCCGCATATCAATTTCTTCACTTTCCAGGATACGCTGTAACTGAGCATTCACCGTAAAATCTCCCGGGAATTTTAATGGGCGGGGCGGATCAATGCTAAGTTCTTTCATGGCTTGTAATAAGGAATAATTATCCTCATAGATACGGCGGAAAGTGCCTTCTACGCTGGTCAGCGTATTTTCCAGTACCTGGTTCAGAATTTTTTTCTGGTCATCTTTGAACAAGTGCCAGAACGAATAATTATGGGTGCCAAAGTGCTTATCCAGCAATACAATTGCCTCATGGACCCGGCTTTTCTGAAACGCTCTTACCACTTCTTCGCGCATGGTCTGGAATGGTTCTTCCCCCGAATAATCCCTTACTCCACCGAACAGATGGTGATCTCCCAGGTGCAGAATGGCAAAGGTAATCTGGTCTTCTTCCAACGTTACTTCGGATTTGAGGACGGCTTTGCCAATGGCAAGTTTGTATTTACCAGCCACATGCTGCTCAAAGTTTTCGGCTTTGGCATCGTAGCTGTAAATCCTGGCTTCTTCCGGATATTCCGAAAACAGGGAGGATACGGCATAGTGGGCGCCCACCCGGGGCATATCCACAATGGAAGGACGCACAAATTTTTCGTAGGCAACCGCTGCATTTTCATGATCAGGAATATTGCTTTCTGCCTGCGCCAGCAATTCCAGGAAATGCGCTTCATAATCCGTGTCGGTAACGTCTCGGGCGAGTTGGAGTGCTCGTGCAGCATATAGAATATCCTGCATTGTTTCAATCCCCGTTACCTCATCAAAGAACCAGCCGCAACTGGTGTACATGAGCATGGCATGGTGCTGGATCTCCAGTAATTTCAGGAAGGTTACTTTCTCGGGGTGGGAGAGGTCTCGTTTTGTTTGCTCAGCAATAAAGCGTTCCACATTTTCCCGATCCCGGTTTAGCACCACTTCAATGTAATCATTGCGCACTGCCCAGGGATCATCCACAAAGGAGCTCATTTTTTCTTCGTAAATGGGGTTAATGGTATCCCTCAGCCAGTCAAAGGCACCCCGCAAAGGTTTTCTCCAACGTTGATGCCAATCCGGGCGACCGCCCGTATTTCCCCCTCCTTCGTCTGACCAGCGCTCCAAATGGGGCGTGCTACTCCAGGCGGTATTCTCAATTACTTTCGCTTCGTATCGGAGCGGGTATCTTTCCAGGTATTCGCCGTAGATGGTCAGCGAAGCATCGGTATTGTTTTCGATGTGGTGCAGGCAGTACGAAAGTCCCATTTCACCGTACCGATGGTGGTGCCCATAGCTTTCTCCATCCGTAGCAATGTGCATGATTTGTGGATCATCCGACTCCAGATCCAACTGGTCCACCAGACGATTGGCAAAAGCCTCGCCGTCATTGAGAAGTCCTTCAAAGGCAATACCCTGCGATACCGGGCCATCGTAAAAGAATAGTGCGATCTTCTTACCCGAAGGTAATTTACACAGATATGGCTGGCGAGGATCGACTTTGGCTCCGGTAGCGTCTTTCCATTCCTTCGAGCCAATCTTTCGGACCTTAAGCGCCTGATAGGGTGACAGAATGGTAAACTTGATACCGTGCTGGGCTAGTACCTCCAGTGTTTCGGTATTGACCGCTGTTTCGGGCAACCACATGCCTTCCGGGTATCGGTTAAACCTTGCTTCAAAATCTCGGATACCCCATACAATCTGGGTTTCCTGATCTCGGGGGTTGGCCAGTGGGACGATCAAGTGATTATATGCCTGGGCAATGGCTGACCCATGTCCGCCAAATTGCTTCAGACTGAGCCGGTCAGCTTCCAGGATGGCCTCGTATACGTCGGGGGCCTGAAGTTGCATCCACTGAAGCAGGGTAGGTCCGAAGTTGAAGCTGATTTTAGAATAATTGTTAATAATATCCTGGATGCGCCCTTCACTATCCAGGATACGAGAAGCTGAGTTACGGGAATAACATTCCGCCGAGATTCGCTCATTCCAGTCGTGAAAGGGGTAAGCTGAATCCTGCACTTCTACGCGGTTTAGCCAGGGATTTTCCCGGGGAGGTTGGTAGAAGTGACCATGAATACATACATATTTGTCTTTATCGCTCATAATGGTATAGTTCAGTACGTGTGTTTCAAATTGTGGTTTATGTAATAACTTCTTTCTCGTAAAATTGATTGAGAGAAAGGTTGAGCTTGGTCAGACTAACCACTGCTTTTCATTGAGGAATCGCAGAATGTACGGGATAACATTAGTCGGCTGTTCTTTGAAATATGAGGAGGTTGTAGGGTAATATTCTGCTCTGGCTGGTTGCGGCCATTAACAATTCGGCTTTTGCTCCATCACCGCCCCATTCCGTATCTTCCGAGTCGAAAATCTTTTCGAAGGATTCATCTTTTCCCATGGGTAATGAGAAGAGGGAGCTTTCCTTGCTAAATTGCATCACAATATACGTGGGAGCTACGGATTCATCATTGGTATGAAATCGGGAAAGCAGCAGTATACTGGGTTCTATTAATTTCACCTCCATGGCCGGACGGCTATCATCCTGCCAGGCTGGGAGCTCTCTCCTTAGTTTGATGAGGGCCTGATAGTACTTAAATAACAATTGCGATTCAAGGACGGACCAATCCCAGGATAGGGTGGAATCAGCAAAAGTAGTTTCCGATTGCGGGTCGGGTACTTCTAAGCCTTCCTTCTGGAAATATTGAAACTCCCGTTTCCGTCCCTGCCGAACGGCTTCTACCAACTGTGGGTCAGTATGGCTTACAAAATACTGAAATGGTTTGGTCTCACCGTATTCTTCTCCCATAAAGAGCATGGGCACGTAAGGAGAGGTTAACATTGCGCCTGCCGCCAGCTTTAGGGCGGGAAAAGGCAGGGATTGTGTCAGGCGGTCACCCATCATGCGATTCCCAACCTGATCATGGTTTTGCGTAAATACTACGAACTGGGAATAAGGATTTCCCTCCGCACTATTGCCAAAGGTGCGCTTGCGATGGGGCGAATAAATGCCATCGTATACAAAGGTTTTTTCGTAGGCTTTTGCCAGTTGGGGTAACTCTCCAAAATCAGAGTAATATCCATTGTCTTCCCCGGTAAGCACAGTATGTAACGCATGGTGAAATTCATCGATCCATTGCCCGTCCAGCCCATAGCCACCTTTTGTTTGGGGGCTGATAAATTTATGATCATTCAGATCACACTCACCAATGAGCACGTAGTTTTTGCCGGTCTGGGCGGCGAGCGCTTCCTTCGCCTCACTAATGGCAGCCAGCAGATGCTTTGCACCCGAATCTTTAATGGCGTGAATAGCATCGAGCCGAAGGCCATCGATATGAAAGTCGCGCAGCCACATCAGCGCATTTTGCAGAAAATAATGGCGGACTCCGTCGCAATAAGCATCGTCAAAGTTCAGCGCGAGCCCCCAGGGGGTGTGATGTTTATCAGTAAAATAAGGACCGAAGGCAGACAGATAATTTCCTTCCGGACCCAGGTGGTTATACACCACATCCAGCAGCACTGCAATACCCTTCTGGTGGCAGGCATTCACGAGCTTCTGCAAACCCGGTGCCCCACCGTAAGAATGTTGAACGGCATAAGGGTAGACTCCATCATATCCCCAGTTGCGGCTTCCGGGAAATTGAGCAACCGGCATGAGCTCCAGGGTGTTGACCCCTAAGTCCAGCAGATAATCCAGCTTGTCAATGATTGCTTCAAAAGTGCCTTGCTGGGTGAATGTTCCTACGTGCAATTCATAGATCACCATGTCTTTCAGGGCAATCCCTTTCCAGTCAGTATCGTCCCAGCCAATGCTGTGTAAATCCACTACCTCCGAAGCATGATGTACTCCCTGCGGTTGTGAAAGCGAAGCCGGATCGGGGTGTACTGCATCCTGATCAATACGGAACTGATACCGATCTCCAGGATTTACTCCTTCTAAAGCAAAGCTGCTCCAATACCCAAAAGCATCAGATTGCAGTGGCTGAGGAAGTTGATCATTAAGAATAAGGTCAATGGAATTGGCAAGAGGAGACCATACGGTAAAGGTGGTTTTTCCCTGATGGTAATTTGCTCCGATGGTTGGAATCATAAGAAAATGTATTACCAAAAAAAAAGTTCGTGCAATACGCAACTAGTAACGTTGGTAAAACGAATCCTGAAAAATATAGTTCTGCGAAAGGTAATATATTTAAGAATGAAAAATGGAGTGTGTGCTAAAAACAGTCTGGAAAATTAGTTTCAGAGAATGGAGCCAGTCAAAGGGAATTTTAGGATCGTAGACTTTGCAACCAAGGGTAACGACGGATAACAGCATTAATAGCATACCAGTCCTTTTTCATTCACATCTGTCCGGAAATAGCGCTGACCGTTGAGATATGTTTTTTGGTCTTCGTAGGCCAGTTTGTATTCGTAGACCTCCCCATTGACGAAGTTAAGCTGAAGCATAGCACCCTGGGTTCCATATCCCGTCACTTTCCAATTTCCCTGACCGCCATCATTATTATGAGAATTGGCAAATGCACCTCCTGTATCCACTGACATTTGACCGTTGCTACTGTAGAAGAAATGCCCTTTGTCACAGAGCGAAATAACGATTTCACTGCTATATCCGCCTCCGGTGCTGTATCCATCGGAACTTGGGCCGCTGCTGTAGTACGAATCCATATAGGTAAGCCGGGTATTTTGTAGCAACTGTTTCCATTCATTTACGATAGGCAGGACTTTAGCGGGAGAGAATACAAAACTTTCGGCCAGCGTACGGGCTAATTTGGGATACTGCTCCGAATACTGATCCTGGGTGGTAGCCGTGATGATGGTTACTCCACTACCATGGGGGTTCAGCAAACCGATCACGTAGGCCTGGGCCGGTTGTCCCTCCAAGGTTCCATGATAACTACCGGCTATCCCGTTTGCATTTAGTTTTTCGAGTGATCCAAGTAACTGTAGCTGGGTGCCATTCTGTTCTACAATGCCTTTTTTTGCTTCAACCTCCAGTTGGCCAAGGGTGGTGTAGGAGTGGGTGGTGAGTAGTACAAAGCCCGGTTGTGTGTACGAGCCTAATACATACCCAGCCTCAGTTTCCTGCCCAACCCATCCCTCGGGAATCGTGAATTCTACGCCCAACTGGGGTAGACTGACCGGGCCACTCACCTGAGCTACGCTGATATCAATCGTGAATAACAGAAATAAAAATGTTGTAAAGAAGGAGGCTGGATAGTGCATGGTAGTAATATTCAGGTTACTGTTTAGTAACCCATATCCTGAAAAAGTAACCAGTTCACCTGCAACTATTCCATCGTATCTTCCAGAAAGACCCTGCCTACGGCAAAGGTTTATAAATACTTTCTGAAGCCTTTAGGCTGAGGTACTACTGGGCGGCAGGACGGATAAAGTAGCCAACGGTAGCCCAATCATCTTCCTCTGTTTTGGTCATCACCACAGTTTCTACGGCATCTTCCAGATTCGAGAAGGCCGAAGCGTACTCTACAACCACATATTCGCCTTCAGGTGCTTTGGGCAGGGAAGTAGTATATTCTGCTTTTTTTACATCGCGGGACTGCAATGCTCCCAATGGGTCTCGTACCTGTTTTGCTGCCTGTGCCCACTGATCCTGGGTAACACTTTGCTGAAACAGGGGAGAGGCTACATCCCAGCTTTCGGAATACTGTTCCTTATCCACTAATGGGAGCCATTCTTTGGCTACTTGTTGCGCCTGCTCGGCTTCCTCCTCATGCTGAGCCATGCTCAGCGTACTGTAAAACGTCAAACTAACAACGGTGATGAAAAAAATGGTGCGGTGCATAACAATAAAAAATTAGGGTAATCTAAAAATTGGTTCACAGAACTAAGTTAAAGACTTCGCCAACCGAATGCAAAGTATGAGAAAAAAACCATGCCCAGTAAAGAGGCGTAAATCAAACCTCAGAGCGCTATAAATGCACTGCAAAGGGAGAATGCTATACCGAAGTCAGCATCTCGCACCAACCAATAGCTCTAAGATATTTTACTCCGTTTTCCTGTATCTGGCGAAGTGGTCTCTGAATCTTTTATAAAAAAACTTTCCATCTACTAAATCCAGTAGTGGGAGTCACTTCGTAAGTACAGCAAATCCTTAGAACTGGCAAACTACCACATGAATGACCAGCGAATGACGTTTAATGACCTGTTATTTTTTCAAAGAAAAAGCATCTCCAGGCAACGTTTTTTTTACATCCGTGGGCAATCATGGGATACACACATCACGAGCAACCATATACTTTTCTAAACACGTAATTATTTTTTCTAACCTATAACTATACATGGTATGTTTACAACTACGAGTCGACCTGATGGGCTGGCGAAGCCAAAGGAAAACCAGCGTAATTCCCGCCGTTCGTTTCTGAAGTACGGCAGTGCTTCACTTGCCGCCGCAGGAGTTGTGTTTTCGGGATGTAAAGAACTGGAAGACCTGATTCCTAAACCACCCAAGGATAAACCAAAAATGGTGAGCCTGGGCAGTGGGGATATCGGTATTCTGAATTACGCCTACACCCTCGAGCAGTTGGAGGCCGCTTTCTACGAGATGGTCATGCTCAAGCCTTACGGTGGTATGACGTTTGAAGAGGCCCTCATCCTGGAAGACCTGAAGCGTCATGAGGTCATCCACCGCGAATTTTATCAGAAAGTATTAGGCAAAGATGGTATCCCTGCCCTGGAATTTGATTTCAGTGGTATTGATTTCAGCAGTCGCCACAGCGTACTCAGCACTGCCCGTACCTTTGAGGATCTGGGGGTTGCTGCTTATAATGGAGCTGGTCAGCTATTGGAAAGCCCGGACCTGCTGCTCATCGCCGGTAAAATTGTATCGGTAGAAGCCCGCCACGCAGCAGCAATCAAGAGCGTGTTTGACACCGATCCTACGGCTTTTGCCGGAGACGATGTGATTGATGAAAACGGCCTGGGACAGGCGCTGTCTACCAAAACCGTATTAGCGAGCGCTGCCGCTTTCATCAAGACGGAAATCGATGGCAGTGACTTACCTAAAGCTTAATCTTAAAGACCTATACTATCATGACAATATTTAACTTACTAGATCGTATTTCGGCGAACCTGCCCGATACTCAGCAGGCTACGTCTCGAAGAGCCCTTTTTACATCCGTAGCGGATCTGGGCAAGAAAATGGCTGTGGCCGCCGTACCTATTGGAGCCGCCACAACCGTTTACTCTCCCAAAGCTTTCGCGCAGGAAAACAGCGTTATTGATGTTTTGAACTTTGCGCTGCTGTTGGAGTACCTGGAGTCGGAATACTATATTAAAGGATTGGACTCCGGAGTCATTCCCAGTGGTTCGGACGAAGAAAAAGTGTTTATGCAGATCAGCAAGCACGAGTCGGCCCACGTAGAGTTTCTGAAAGCAGCCATCAGCGGGTCAGGGGGCGATCCGATTGATAAACCTGAATTTGATTTTTCCGCCCGCGGAAACTTCTGGCCCTTTCATAAGTATAAGGATTTTCTGGTACTCTCTCAGGCTTTTGAAGATACCGGAGTGCGGGCGTATAAAGGGCAGGCTGCCAACCTCATCGGCAACGATGCTGTGCTCACCGCTGCTCTGCAAATTCATTCAGTAGAAGCCAGCCATGCCTCCAAGGTACGGAGAATACGGGGATTAAAAGGATGGATTACCGAAGATGAACGTGGGGATGGTATGCCCGCTGCTACCCAGGCGGTGTACGACGGAGAAGACCAACTGGTGCAAGCCGGAATTGATCTTACCTCATTAACCGCATTCGGTGCCGATAGTGCTACTGAATCCTACGATGAGCCTTTGACGAAGGAGGAAGTCACCGCTATTGCCAGCTTATTTCTGGTATAGAGGATTTAGCTAGTGATGTAAGAATCCTGATCTCCGGGTGGAGTGTCAGGATTTTTTTTGCCCAGGAAGGAAAGATCAGTCTGGCACACGGTGAGAGTAGAATAATGATAAAAGTTAGATGTATGAAGCCCAAAAACTAAAAGGGTTTGAAATACATAAGGATGGTATGTATTCACTGATTTTATAAAAGCAGGATGAATGGCAATCGGTAATTTTTAGCTAATAAAAGGGCGGGGGCAAGCAAGCTTTTCGCTTTTAGGGTGTACGGAGGCAATCAGAGGACAACCGATTATCGGCAGTTGTTTAAAAATTAAGAAAAAAAGTACATTCCAAAAATAAGCAACGGTAATGTTGTCATGGCTTTTTTTTGTCTACGACTGACCATAGTTATAGAGAAATTGCGTGTTTATTAGCCAGGTGTATCATCTTCCAGTTTTAATAATTGAAGTAGAAAGGTGTTATAATAGAGAATTTCCGGCAAAAATTAATAGAAGTTAAGCCCTGCAACCTTTTATGTCAGGTTTTTATAAAAACAAAAGCGATGTACCCCCTCAGTACATCGCTTTCTATAGTTTAATTTTGGTCAGGTTAAAAAATGTATTTCATTGTTGAAATCAGCTAGTGTTAAAAAGTTTAAACTACTACCTATTATTAGGCGATTACAGTGCCAGAGCCTCTAAGTCGGCCTGAAAGGGCATTTGCAGGTAGTACAATAGAAAATTATCCCCACTGTGTAGATAAAAGTGTGGAAAATAAGTGTCACTTAAACTCATACTAAAAGACATAGCGTTGTCACGTAATTCAACGAAAACTACTGCTAAACGCTTGGCGAAGGGCTTTCGCAGTTAGTATCTGATAGTAAAAAAGCTGTACAATGAGAAAACAAAAAAAGCGACACCAAAATGGGTCGCTTTTCAAATATTTGTATATGCAGTTCAGGTGATAGAAAGCTAAAAAAATCAAAGCTATAGTTGAAAAAATCTAAACTACATATGCCCTCACTTGTCAATATAATATTCAACAACTTTGCCAACCCCCATACTTACTTGCCAGACACGACTAAGGTGGTTTTATGAGGAAAATTTTCCCCGATGATGCGGAAATATGGGGAAAATAATATACGAGTCCCCATAATTTTGGCTAACGTGCTTCTAACCGGGTAATGTCTGTTGCATTCTCTTTTTTGCATATACTTCATATAGGTATTTATTTTGATGAATAATTCTTTTTTTAAGAATATTTTGGTATATTGCCTGCATTAAAATACACTATTATGAATAAGCACAGTAAATCAGTGATTGCCGAGGAAGTTCGCATCAACCGTACTGAGCTGATCGGTACCATTGCTCTGCAATATCTTCAGGCATTGAAAGTCAAAACGGCCACCCGATAATTTTGAACATTATTGTTGGAGGAAAGTAAAGCTGTCATCATCGTAGACTCTCATAATTTTTAGTTTTTGAGGAGCGATTCTGGCGTCAAAGCAATCTACTTCTTTTTCTGTCCAGGCAACTCCTTGTTTTTTATCCATCAAATGATCTGTCTCAACACTAATCCAGGGTTGGTTGCTCCCCAGTAATTTCAGCGCTTTGGGATGGGTGAGTAAGCGAACACAGACTTCAGTAAGTACTTTTCTCTCCCCAGGCCAGGGTTTGGCGCGGGTATATACGAGGGATAAAGGCTCTGTAGCATATTCCATTAGCTCCCAGGCAAGATCCGGTATCTGCTGCACAAATTGGTGAATCTGTTCTATCTGCGTGATCCAGACCGTACAAAATGGTATTTCGGTATTCTGTTGGGGAAAAGAGAGTAACTCCTGACGCGCGCTGGTATTCCTATATGGAGTAACCAGCACATCGGCTGGGGTATTTTTAAGTAAAAGGCGTTGAAGCATACTGCGAATAAATGATTTTAAGCACTCGGATGCTTGAATTTATCCAGCGATGGGAGATAAATCTTGATTTCGGTGCCTTCTCGGGGTTTGCTCTTTATTTTCAGGTCGCCCCCCAGTTTTTCGACATTGGATTTTACAATAAACAACCCTAATCCACTGCCACTTGAAGCCTCATGCCCCCGGTAAAACATATCAAAAGCCCGATCTAAGACATTTTTTTCCATTCCTTCACCATTATCTCTTACCAATAACTCAAGCCCCCCGTGGTTGGGTTTTGCACTTATTTTAAGAAAAGATGACTCATTCCTGGGATTTTGGTACTTTATGCCATTTTCAATCAGATTTTGTAAAATAGAGTGAAAGAGTTTCTCGCTGCTGGTAAATCTCACCTGTGCATTTGCCTGGAGGGAAATATTTACTCGATCCCGATTGGGGTAATTTAAAAAACTATCAATGGTGTCGTTGATCAACTGGGTGGCATTGAAGGTTTGTACTACTACTTTCGTGCGATCAGTAATCCCAATCTCAAGCAGTCCGGTTAGTGTGGTATTTAATTTTAAGGCGCTTTTCTTGATTAAAGATACATAATACTGTAGCGTAGGAAGGTCGGTATCGGTTTGTTCAATTACCTGAAACAAGCCCAGCATACTGGCTAATGGCCCCTTCAGGTCATGTGATACCCGGTATATAAAGGTTTTAAGTTCTTCGTTTTTTTCCTTCAGGGCATTGGCAGTAAGTTGAATTTGCTTGAGATCTTTGGCAATAAGCACGTAGCCTGTAATGGAATGATTATTTTTTAGGGAAGAAAGGGAAAGCACCACTGGCAACTGTCCTTTTCGGGGCACTTTCAGGGTCGTTTCAACATTATACAGGTGCTCATGATCCCGTAAGGAGTTTTTGAGCTGCCTGATAAATTTTGCTTTCCGTCCATCAAACAAACTTTCGAAAGGTTTGTCTAAAAAATAAGATTCCGGTTGCTCTAATAATTCACACACTTTCCGATTTACCTGCTTGATCCGGAAATCTTCATCAAAGATAATGAGCATATCAACGATACTGCGCAATACCGAGTTCAAGTAATTCCTGGAGATGACAGTATCGCGCAGTTCTTCACTAAGCATATTGATACCGGAGGCAATCGCATCAATCTCATCAAAGTTATCGGATACAGGCGCAAGTTGTTGAAAGTTCCCCTCGGCAATTTCCAATAATACTTGGTTGATTGCATCTATTCGTTGATCACGGGGTAATGACATAAATAATATAAATCATGAGTAGGTTTAGCGGTATTGTTCAAGCCAGCGCATCGCATCGGCTTCGTTGTGGAAGGAGCGGTGCGGAATAGCAGGGGTATGACGATGAAATATCATTCGTATGATAATTTGATCAACCCGGCTGGTTTCTACAAATGCAATGGCTCTGATATCCTTCAGACCGTAATGTAAGTCAAATAAATAATCCCGCGCAGCTTTATCAATACTTTTAATCTTAGAATTTTTAATTAGTACCGGAAATTGCAAATTTTTAAAGAAACGAGTGCGATCTTCAACAATTCTTTGCGCATCGGGTAGGGTAATATCGATTAAAGGGCGATATTCTACCTGCATGATACCATCAATAAATGTAGCAGTATAATACTGATTATTGAGCTGCATAATTAATCGGTAAATTCTTCAATCCAAATAGTAGCTTGTTCCAGGTTGGTAAAAAATCGGAAAGGATACTCTGGTTGGTAGAATTTTAAGAAAAAATTTCCCATCATGCGGGTAACGGGATTACTCAGTATTACAGCAAGGGCCAGTAAGTCTTCTCCGGCCTCTTCAGAAGAGAAAAATGAACGCGTGGATTTGTCGACGTGCTTAACACAGGAAATATCAGCTACTGCAGGAATTTTTTTTCCACCGGTGATCTCTCTTCTGAAAGCAGTGGCAATTTTAGCAGTAGCCAGGTCAATGGTAGAAACTTTGTACTTTCCGTACAGGATACCATTGTGAAATTGAAAAGAAACATAGTCATTTTCAAAAACCCGCTTTTCCATACATCAAAGGTACATATATCATCTGGGGAAAATTTTATCTATGAATTATTTTATTACATATGTGGTATACCACCAGTAAATAGTTATTTCCCCAGTATTAATTTCTATAATCTTGCTCAAGTTCACAAAGTAATAACTATCAACTATGGCAAAATCAAAACACAATCATTTACTTGATACGATCGGTGACTTAATCCTCAATGCCAAAAAAGAAGGTTTGGTTCATTTGTATACGGAAGGAGGGCATTTTGACGGCCGCCGGATACAAATTGAAGGCAGAGAGCTCTTTCATTTTGGCACCACCGGTTATCTGGGACTTGAGCAGGATCAACGACTGAAGGATGCTGCTATTGATGCGATTCAACGTTACGGTACCCAGTTTCCATTATCCAAAACGTATATTTCATTCGTTATCTATAAAGAACTGGAGGAAGCCCTCCGAAAGATTTATAACCGTCCCATTGTTATTACCAAAAATAGCACGCTGGCCCACATCGGTGTCATTCCAACGATTGTTCGTGATGAAGACGTTTTGATTCTTGACCAGCAGGTGCACGCCAGTGTACAAAATGCTAGTCAATTGCTAAAACCCCGGGGCATTCCGGTGCAGTTGGTAAAACACAATGATGTCAATATGCTGGAAAATATGCTTAAGCGACTTCGTGACAAGCATCAGAAAATCTGGTACGCTGCGGATGGTGTATACTCCATGTTTGGTGATGTTGTGCCTCTGGATGAGCTATTGCCACTGATGGAGCGATACCCGCAACTGCATTTATATATTGATGATGTTCATGGCATGAGTTGGGCCGGCAAGCATGGAGCCGGATACGTGATGAGCAAATTGGGAACCCTGCGCGAGCGCATTGTGCTGGTAGGAACACTGAGTAAATCTTTTGGTGCCAGTGGCGGAGTAGTTGCTTTTGGCGATGATAAATTATACGATGCATTCAAAATTTTTGGCGGACCGCAAACTTTCTCGGCGCAGCTTGAGCCGGCGAGCGTAGCAGCGGCCCTGGCATCGGCTAAAATTCACCTCTCAGATGAGATCTACAGCATGCAGCAGGAGTTGTCCGAAAAGGTATCGCTTTGCAATCAACTTCTCCGAGATACTGATTTACCACTGATTCAGGAAAATGCCTGCCCCGTACATTTTGTCGGAACGGCATTACCGGCGGTTGCCTATAATTTTGCCCGCCGCCTGATGAACGAAGGTTTTTATATCAATGTAGCGACTTTTCCGGTAGTGCCGGTGAAGAATACCGGTATCCGGTTCACAATTTCCCGGCACAATCAGCCCGATGAAATCCGGGATTTGGTAGATGCCATGAAGTACCACTATCCGAAAGCACTGGAGAGTGAAGGATACAGCCATAATCAGGTGCGAAAAGCATTTAAAATGCCCCTGTTGGAAGAAAAGACAGTGGCCGCTCCAGACTCATCAGAAGGATTACAACTGGAAACCGCCACCACGATTCAGGATGTAGACCAGCAGGAGTGGGATGCGCTGATGGGGGAACGGGGCGCCTTCGACTGGAATGCGCTAAACTTCTATGAAGAAGTATTTGCCAAGCATCCTAATCCCCGGTATCGCTGGGATTTTATCTATCTGATCATTCGCGATGCCCAGGGGAAAGTGCTGCTGGCCACGTTCTTTACTGTGGCCCTCTGGAAAGATGATGTGCTGGCTTCTACTGCTGTTTCAGAACAGATTGAACAGGTCAGACTAACCGACCCCGACTACCTTACCTCCCGTGTGATGTCAATGGGGGCCTTGATCACCGATGGCGAGCATCTGTATCTCGACAAGTCTGACCCGCACTATTATATGGCGTTGAAGATGATGAGTGCAAAAGTGGAAATGCTCAAAGAAAAGCATCAATGCAGTATGGTCATGATGCGAGATATTGCCGCAGATGAGCGTGATATGAATCATCTCTTCCATACGCAAGGTTATTTACAGGTTGATTTACCGGAAAGTGCCGTGATTCAGTCACTGGATTGGGAAGATACGGAAGACTATCTAAATCGCCTCTCTTCCAAATCACGATCGCATGTAAGAAAAGATGTACTAAAGAATCTGTCAAACTTTACCGTTGAGTCTAAAGAGACTTTAGAAATTGAAGAGTTGCTAAGGGCGTATAAATTGTACCTGGAAGTCAGTAATAGCAACTATGCGTTCAACAATGTAGAATTTCCCTTCCGATTATTTGAAGCAATGAACAAAAGCCCTCATTGGGAATTTATTCTGTTCCGCTTAAAAGATAATTTATTGGCTGAAGGCGATGAACCGTTGGTGGGAGTTGCTTTTACCTATAAAACCCAGGAAAGTTACTGTGGAGTATTGCTGGGCATGGATTATGCGTATTCGCGAGAATATAAAGTATACAAGCAGATTCTGTTTCATGCCACCATGCGAGCCCGAGCGCTCAACAAGCAACGGATTTATCTGGGATTGACCTCCAGCCAGGAGAAGCGTAAGTATGGCGCTACCCTGACGGAGCGGGTCGGATATATACAGTCGCAGGATAACTACAAACTGGAGCTGATAGAATCTATGGCTGGGGTAGAAGAAACAGTGAGTAATACAGCGAACGTGGTCAGCGAATAAGAATCTTCTCGGTGGTGATGTTGTTGGCATGTTCAGCACTCACCAGGTACAGGCCAGGTGGCAGACCTGAAAGATCTAAAGCAGTTTTCCCCGATAATTTAATCTGCTCGAACAATCGCTGACCGTAAAGATCCAGTACGGTAATACGGTCAAACTCTCCCTCAATCCAGAATAATCCTTCACTCGGATTGGGATAGATTTTAAGCTTTTTTTGAGGAGTAGATACTGGATCATCTGGGATATCGAGCAGGAAATCAATCAGGTCGCGATCAAATCGGGGACGGATCATCAGGCTGCCGTGGAGTTCTTCATTTTGCTGCCAGTTTCCATCTACATTGTAGAAAGTTTTGCTGCTGGCATCCGTATTTTTGTCAAACCCAACGGCGACGAACTCTTCGCTCTGTTGCTCATAGCCAATGTAGAAAGTATCCTGCACATTCACGTAAAAAGGGACACTATCAACGAGCAATTCATAGGAAGTAAATCCATTATAACCCGTATCAGGACTGGCAGAAGCATTTAAAGAACGCAGCACCAGCTCTTGTCCGGAGGAATCTGAAATGTCTCGCCAGACCAAAAGCTGAATAGGAGTACGCTGATTTTGACTTAAGAGGGGGAAATGAATATCAATATGTGTTAATAGTCCTGTTTTCTGGGCTACGAACTGATAAGCCACTTTTCCTCCCTGCTGGTTGATTTCAACCCCGAATTCCGCATTTCCGTCATCATACGCAAAAGACTCATCCAGGGCATAGACGGCCCGAACGGTATCGTTGGCCCGGTAATCAATGGTTTGATTAAAAATGGTATCTCCCGCAATGATCCGGAATTCAGTTTCCAGGTAGATAGACTCCGCATCCAGGTTCAGGGTGTTAGCATTTAACGGATTAGCCGTGATTGTTCTTCTTTCCAGTCCCACCGGTACGGGGCTTAATGCGGTTGAGTCATTCAGGGTAATTATCTGATTGGTCACTGTATCACGAAGCAGGGCCGTAAAACGTACCGGTTGCAGTTCAATATTGAGATTATAAAAATCTACCGAAGCACTTCCCGTATATTGAGCCGGGTTTTCCCTGAATTGTTCCATCGGCACGGCGGTATACTCACCGAAAGGAGAGGTCGGTAAGGTTGTAAGTGCCCGGTCTAAATACGCTGTATTGGAAGCTGATCGGTTTTTATTCAGGTAGACATAATCAACATTCCAGGTATCAAAGGCTGCGGTAAGGCGGCTGAATGCCTGAAACCGGAATCGGAACCGGCCATGAAAATACCCCGGGTCAGACACCTGAATTATTTCCTGGGTAAACACATCGGTAGAAAGTGAATCTCCGCCATCGCCAAGCCATACGGTACGCCATACATTCTCGCTGTTCAAAAACTGTAGGCGAAGAGAGTCGCCGGGATCAGGGAATTCTCCATTGCCGCTCTGTTGCCAAAAAAAACTGAAATACACAGAATTCCGCTCATTTTGCGCCACCGCTGCTAAGTTGATTGGACGTGAAACCAGGCTATCGCTGGCATCATCATCTTCGCTGGTACTGTAGGGAGTGCCGTCTAGTCGTGAACCATCAAAAGACGCGACTCCGATTGAAGGGGGAGCAAGGGGCAATCCGGTACTCACACGGGTGTTTTCACTCTCCGGCAACCATTTTAGCGTATCGGGAATAGGATATCCTGAATTTGTAATGGTCGGCTGCGAGAAGTCATCCCAAAAAGGCAGATTCAGCACAGTGTCTAATGCCTGCATCTGGTGAAATCGTGCCTGCTGCGAAGGGGCCGTCAGTGGAACCAGCCGTAATCCCTTCTGTTGGGCCACGGCAAGTGAACTGATAAAAATGCTACTAAAAATGGCAAGTAAAAAGGCTGTTTGACGCAAAGGATTATATTCTAACGGTAGTTCAGGAAGGAGAATTAGCTACTCATGAATGTTGGCCTGGGGCAAAGCTTCTTCAGTTTCCTCTTCTTCCTCGTCTAAAATACTATCCTCTTGTTCAGCCTGCCGATCCAGCCAGATATCAACCTCTTCGCCAATGTGAATGCGCTTACCTGAAGCCGGGTTCTGTTTAACAATGACCAGGCGGTCTTGCGACTGCTGTAGATCATCTTTTGGGTCTCGATCGGACAAGGAGGGATCTCTAAACAGAATATTACCGATTTTAAGCCCGGAGCCCAGGATCACAACTTCGGCTTCGTCCAGTACCAGTCCATCTAATTCTGGCACTTCCAGCGTGGTATTCCCCAAACCGTCTCCCACAACCAGGTCAATTTTTGCACCTTTGGGAATAAAAGTACCTGCCTCGATTAATTCACCTTTATAATTTTGCTCCAGCACAGCATTTTGCGCCAAATCCGGCACATATTTAATTTGTCCAATTTCCAGTCCGTAGCTCTCCAAGAGTAAGGAAGCATTTTTGATGGAACCATCGATGAGGCGGGGCATTTTTACCTGCGGCGGATTTACGGCATTCAGGGTAAGAAAAATCTTACGGTTTTCCTTCACTTTTGAGCCGGCCATCGGATATTGCGTTAGCACGGTGAGTGGGTCGTATTCCTGGGTAAACCCAGAGTCGGACATCACTTCATATTTGAGGTTTCGTTTGGTCAGAAACTCACTGATCTCTTGCTGGTGCAGGCCTTCCAGGTCAGGTACCGTCACTGTCTCACCATGATTGGTCGTCGCGGGAAGGTAGACATTGAAGAAGAGCAGCATCGCGCCCAGTCCCAATCCTGTGATAATGCCCAGGTGAAGTAACAATCCTTTCCAGGAGTGAATGGTCAACAATTTCATAGCGTAATGTTGTTTGAATAAGGTTTATATCGATAATTGATCGTTCACTATTTTTTTAATGTCCAGGCCGCCTGCGCTGATCTGCTGAGGAATAATACTCTCTGGGGAACAACCAGGGGTCGTATTTGCCTCAATAAAGTAAAGCTCTCCCTCTTTCAGCAGATAATCGATTCGCGCAAGTCCCCGACAACCGAGTAATGTATAAATACGTTCGGTCAGTCGCTGGCAGCGATCGGTGATCTCTGCATCTACACTGGCTGGGGTAATTTCTTCTGAGGCCCCTTCGTACTTCGCCTGATAATCAAAAAAAGCGTTTTTCGACACTACTTCGGTTATAGGCAAAGCGCGTGCCATTCCATCTTCCCGGTAGACCCCACACGTAAGTTCACGTCCCAGGATATACTCTTCAATCAGCACTTCACGGTCATGTTCAAATGCTTTCTCAATAGCAGTAGCTAATTCACTGGCCTGCTCTACTTTGCTGGCTCCAAAACTGGAACCACCGTTATTAGGTTTCACAAAACAGGGAAAAACTAATTCACTGATGAGTTTATCGATAACATAGGGTTGATGTTGTTGCAATACCACAGATTGGGGAGTCGTAATACCATGACTGCGCACCAGTTGTTTGCAAACACTCTTATTAAAAGTGATGGCGCTGGTCAGCACGTCGCAGCCAGTGTAAGAGATACCAAGCAGGTCGAAATAACCCTGTATTTTACCGTCCTCGCCCGGTGTGCCGTGGATAATATTGTATACAAAGTCAAAGTGAACTTTCTCATTGTTTAACACAAAAGAAAAATCATCTCGATTGATTGGGTAAGACTGATGCTGATGTTTGACGTACCAATGCGCTTTTTCAACCACCACCAGAAAAGGGTTGAAACGTGCAGGATCAATACAATCCATGATCAGCCCAGCACTTTTCATAGAAACAATGTACTCGCTGGAACTACCTCCCGCAACTACCGCAATATTTTTCTTCATTGTAAAAAATTTGGCCTAAGTTACGCCTTTTCATCAAACGTAAAACGAAAAAAAAGCGTGCGTGGTGTCTCTAGGGGTAGTTATGTAAGTTTGCCAATTGAATTACGGTAAATTTGGCATAGGATTATGCCTGAGGAATAATCTCCGTGGCTATTATCTCCGCCTGATCAAAGGCATGGCGATCCAGGTTGTGTAAAGCCTGCTGCTCATCAAAATAATGTAACAGGTTTCGGGTGGGGATATTTCCTACCAAATCAGGCCCGGCCATGGGGCATCCGCCCAGCCCACTAAGCACACCATCATAGTGGAGGCAACCGCTCTGGTAGGCGGCATCAATTTTCGCACGCCAGTCTTCGGCCGTCGTATGTAAATGTAGCCCAAACGTGACGTCCGGATAGGCAGGAATGGCCATTCCCAGCGCTACACCGATTGCTTCAGCCTGCCCGATGCCCACCGTATCGGCCAAGGTGATATGCCGTACTCCAACCTGATGCAACTGATCCACCCAGTGCAGTAGCATTTCCGTATCCCAGGCATCCCCGTATGGGTTTCCAAAAGCCATAGAAATATAGGTAAGCAGCTGTTTATCGTGCTGTTGGGCAATATTTAGCAACCCTTGCACCAGCTCAAAGGATGTGTCTATCGTAGCATTGATGTTTCGTTTCAGAAAGGTAGGAGAGATAGAAAAAGGAAATCCCAGATAGGTGATTTCTTCAAATTGGGCGGCGTCCATTGCCCCGCGCTGATTTCCGATGATGGCTAATAATCTGGATGTCGATGGACTGAGGTTCAGTTGGCGAAGGACTTCAGCCGTATCGCGCATTTGGGGAATGGCTTTGGGAGAAACAAAGCTACCGAAATCAACGGTATCAAAACCAACGTCCAGGATGGCATTGATGTATCGTACTTTTTCTTCCGTCGGAATGAAAGCTGTTATCCCCTGCATCGCATCTCGAGGACATTCCGTAATACTTACGATATTACCCATATTAACATCCAATATAACGGGAAATAACCAGGCGCTGAATTTCCGAAGTACCTTCCCCGATTTGCAGAATTCGCTGATCGCGATAAAATCGCTCGATGTCGTATTCGCTCATCAAGCCGTATCCGCCATGAATCTGCACGGCATCATCGGCCACTTCTTTCGCAATCTCGGAGCAGTAAAGCTTGGCCATGGCCGCTTCTTTCCCAAAAGGCTTTTGGTTATCCTTCAGCCAGCAGGCTTTGTAAAGCAGGTTACGGGCCAGTTCGATCTTGGTAGCCATATCCGCCAGTTTAAAGGCAATCGCCTGAAACTGGGTCAGAGGTTTGCCGAATTGTTGGCGTTCCTGCGCATACTGCAGCGCCATTTCGAACGCTCCCTGGGCTAAGCCCAGTCCCATCGCGCCGATGGACAAGCGGCCGCTGTCCAGCGTTTCCAACATGATCTTCGATCCCATTCCCCTTTCCCCCAACAAATTGGATTTGGACACTTTGCAGTTGTCGAAGAAAAGCTGGGCGGTGTTACTGGCACGCCAGCACAATTTATCATGCATGGCAGTGGCCTCAAAGCCGGGAGTGTTCGCATCCATGATAATGGTTGAATATTCTTTATTGCCATCGGTATCACCGGAAACGGTTTGTACTGTTGTGCCGATGGTAATATCGGTCGCTCCATTGGTGATAAAGATTTTAGAACCATTGATGGTCCATTCATCACCGTCGAGGCTGGCCACGGTTTTGGTTCCCCGGGAGTCGGAGCCTGCTTCGGATTCGGTAAGTCCAAAGGCCCAGAGTGCTTCTCCGGTACAGAGTTGAGGCAGGTATTTCTTCTTTTGCGCTTCGGTACCAAAATTATACAGTGGCCCGATGCCCAGTGAATTATGGGCGGCAAGTGTAGCCGCCTGAGAACTATCCACCCGGGCCAGTTCTTCCACCGCAATAATGTACGAGACATAATCCATGTTTTGCCCGCCGTATTCTTCGGGAATCATCATGCCGAAGAGGCCTAGTTCCCCCAGTTTTTTAGTAAGCTCGTAAGAGAACTTCTCCTGCTTATCCAATTCGCGGGCCACCGGTTTTATTTCCTGCTCCGCAAAATCACGCACGCTCTGGCGGATTAAATCGTGTTGTTCGTTCGTATACATGGGGTTTGAGTTAATGTGGTTTATGGCTTTATTCTAACAGTATAAGGGTACTATTGCGATCTACCATCTCATCGACGGAAACATGCACTTCCTTCACCGTTGCGTCACGGGGGGCAACGATCTGGTTTTCCATTTTCATGGCTTCTACAATCAGCAACGTCTCGCCTCGCTGCACGCTGTCACCGGCCTGTACATTCAGTTGGATGACTTTACCCGGCATGGGAGAACTGATGCGATCATCTGATATGGCTTCTTCAGCATCTTCCCGCATAAAACGTCCTTCTGCCAGCATATCGTTTCGCTGCCAATGGAACTGGTAAGTTTTCCAGGTAATAGTGAGGCTTAAATCTTTCTGGGCATCTGCGTAGCAGGTGTATTCCGTATCGTCCAGATAGAATGAAACCACTCCGTTTTCTACCGAGGTTCCGTGTATACGGTAAATGGTATCATTGTAATAAAGGGAATAACCCATCCCTTGCTGGCGGATTTCTATCGGAAAAGATGCCTGTTCATCCAGTTGTACGGTGATGGCCGGAATGTGGCGCCAGAATCCGATTTCCTGCCAGACGTTGTCAGTTTTACGGTCGGGTAGCGTATGTAAATTGTATAACAGTCCACCCACCACCATGGGCAACTGATCCAGAGATTGCTTTTCCTGCTCCATTCGATCAATGATTTCGGAGGTATGCTGATCGCAGTACTTGGTAGAAATGGTATTTTGTGCGAAATCCTTCGATCGTAATAGTGCGCTCAGGTAACTGATGTTGGTTTCAATACCCTGTATGGCGTATTGCTCCAGTGCTGCCACTGATCGTGCTATACATGATTCACGGGTTTCAGCATACGCAATCATCTTACTGATCATCGGATCGTACCGACTTTCAATGATGCCAGGCCCAGTGATGGCAGTATCCAATCGGACCGAAGCCGGGGAGTGATAGTAGGTAATCTGGCCGGGAGAAGGCATGAAGTTTTGCGCAGGATCTTCGGCATACACCCGACATTCAATGGCATGCCCTTGCTGGCGGATTGCTTCCTGGGTAAAAGATAAATGCTCACCGGCAGCGATCCTAAGCTGTTCGGCAACAATATCCACTCCCGTCGTAAGTTCCGTAACCGGGTGCTCTACCTGCACGCGGGTGTTCATTTCCAAAAAGTAAAACTGTTGATTCCGATCCAGCAGAAATTCCACCGTGCCCGCATTGTAATATTTAATTTCTCTTCCCAGTGTCAAAGCCGCTTCGGCTATTTGCTGACGCAATTCGGGACTAAGGCTAGGGGAAGGGGCTTCTTCAATAATTTTCTGGTACCGACGTTGTAGCGAACATTCCCGTTCAAATAAATGTATCAGGTTACCATGCTGATCGCCAAGCAACTGAATCTCAATATGACGGGGACCTTCCAGATATTTTTCCACATATACAGTGGCATCACCAAAATAGGTTTTAGCTTCCCGACTCGTAGCCTTCAACGCTTCCGAAAGTTCGGTCGCTTCGCGAACAATGCGCATGCCTTTGCCGCCACCTCCGGCGGCTGCTTTCACCAGAATCGGGTAAGGTAGCGTAGCTTGCTGAGCCAGAATTTCTTCTTGCGATCCGGTAATACCTTCGCTTACCGGTACGCCCAGTCGTTTGGCAAAAGCCCGGGCTTCCAGTTTATTGCCCATCATTCGGATCGCATCTTCACTGGGGCCAACGAAGATGATATTGGCGGCTTCACATGCTCGAATAAAATCCGCGTTTTCCGACAAAAAACCGTAGCCGGGGTGAATGGCATCGCATCCATTTTGCCTGGCAATGGTAATAATCTGCTCAATATTCAGATAAGTTTCGGATAATGCTTCTCCCGGCAATTCGTACGCTTCGGTAGCCATCGTGGTATGCAGTGTGCCCCAATCGGCAGGGGCATATACCGCAACGGTGGTAATATCCAGCTTGTGAGCCGAACGGATAATCCGTACGGCAATTTCTCCTCGGTTGGCAATGAGCAGCTTACGAAACATGATCCTGAGTAGGTTGGGAGTTGGTGGCCCAGCGGGGCTTTCGTTTTTCAATAAATGCACTCATACCTTCCTGTCCCTCTTCAGAGGCCCGGGCATCGGCAATCATGCGGGCAGTATAGTCTATGGTTTCGTTGAAATTGTTGTTTTTGGTGATGTTAAAGATTAACTCTTTGCAGTTGGTCATGGCTCCCGGAGCATTCACTTTCAGCTCCTGCGTGATCTGGCTTACATGTTCTTCCATGGCATCCTGAGAAGAAAAAACCGCATTCACCAATCCTTTACGAGCGGCCTCCTCCCCGTAAAATTTACGTCCCGTAAGCATCAGTTCCCGGGCGTTAAATTCACCGATACGCTTAATGATATAAGGAGAAATGGTGGCGGGGATGATCCCGATCTTTACTTCGCTGAAGGCAAATTTGGTATCGGTGAGGCAGTAAGCCATATCGCAGGCGCCCAGTAGTCCGTTGGCACCACCCATGGCTGCACCCTGCACCAGGGCAATCGTGGGTTTAGAGAAGGTATAAATCATATAAAAGCAACGGGCCAGATGCATATTCTCCTGATAATCTTCCTCATACGATAATGTAGAGAAACTCTTCATCCAGTGAATATCCGCTCCGGCGCAAAACGTTGTCCCTCGCCCCCGGATCACGAGGGCAGTAATGCCTGGATCATGTTCCAGCGATTGCATACAGTCCATCAATTCAGTGATCATGTGGTGATTGAATGCATTGCGTATGTCCGGACGGTTGAGCCAGAGCGTGCCAATACCGTTCTGTACTTCTAATGCTATGGTTTCGTATGGGTTCATGTATGTTGAATGTTGTTGTTTGGTTACTGTTACATACGGTAGATTCCCGGGCGGGGGTCGGGATATTGACGATTAAGGGAAGCCGCAATACCCATCGCAACGATGCTGCGGGTATCCACTGGATCGATGATGCCATCGTCCCATAAGCGAGCGGTGCTGTAATAAGGTGAACCTTCGCTTTCGTATTTATCCGTGATTTCCTGCTTCAGTTGTTCGAATTCTTCTGTCGGCACGGATTTACCTCGCGACTTAAGTTGTGCTTCTTTGACGGTCAGTAGTACATTAGCGGCTTGCTCGCCACCCATTACGGAGATACGGGCATTGGGCCACATGAATAGCAGCCGGGGATCGTACGCCCGGCCTGCCATGGCATAATTACCTGCGCCAAACGATCCGCCGAATACCACCGTGAATTTCGGCACATTCGCCGTGGCTACTGCATGCACCATCTTGGCACCATCGCGGGCGATCCCGTTGCGTTCGTACTCTTTGCCCACCATAAAACCCGTGATGTTTTGCAGGAATAAGATAGGGATTTTACGATACGAGCACAGTTCAATAAAGTGAGCACCTTTCAGGGAGGTATCGGAAAAGATAATGCCATTGTTGGCGATGATTCCCACCGGAAAACCGTGGATACGGGCAAAGCCAGTCACCAGGGTGGTGCCGTAGCGCTCCTTGAATTCGTGGAATTTACTTCCGTCAACCAGCCGCATGATGATCTCACGGGAGTCTACCGGCTTCTTGAAATTGAGCGGGGCGATGCCGTACAATTCCTGAGGATCATACAGCGGTGCTTCGGTGGGATACCGTTCCAGAAATTGTTTCTCCCGGATGGGCAGGGTTTCAAAAATACTACGGCAAATCTGGAGGGCATGTCGGTCGTTTTCGGCCATATGATCCGCTACGCCCGACATCGTGGTATGTACTTCAGCCCCGCCCAGTTCTTCTGGCGTGACCTCTTCACCGGTCGCTGCTTTGACCAGTGGTGGACCACCTAAAAAGATGGTGCCTTGATTTCTGACAATGATGACTTCGTCGCTCATCGCTGGCACATAGGCGCCTCCGGCTGTGCTGGAACCCATGACCACGGCAATCTGCGGAATTCCATCGGCAGAAAGTCGGGCCTGGTTGTAGAAAAAGCGGCCAAAATCAAAACGATCAGGAAACACATTGGCTTGTTCCGGCAAAAATACGCCGCCCGAATCTACCAGATAGACACAGGGCAGGCGGTTTTCCATAGCGATCTCCTGGGCGCGCAAATGTTTCTTAATAGATTCGGCTACGTAGGTTCCACCTTTCACTGTGGCATCATTGGCTGAGATAATGGCCTCTTTGCCATGAATGATCCCAATGCCGGATACCACTCCTGCTGAGGGGAACTGACCATCGTACATACCGTGGGCTGCCAAGGGGGAGAGCTCTAAAAAAGGAGTATTGGGATCTACGAGCAGATTGATGCGTTCCCGGGCGAGTAGCTTGCCCCGCTCCTGATGTTTGACTCGGGCTTTTTCGCTACCTCCCAGTAATGCCTTACGTAAATTTTTCCGGTATCCATCCATTAATTCCTGATAAGCCTGTTGCTGCTCCAGAAATTCAGCGGATTGGGTATTGATTTTGGTTTCTAATGCGTACAAAGTAGTATAAGGTTATAGTACTAGATACCAACAAAAAGGGATAAATGTTGGAAAAAGAAAAATTAATCGGAGGTCAGGGGGGCTGATTTTGCCAATATCACAAAATCAGTCCATGGGTAGTATGCGCAATTGATACCCTTATTCTAGTATAAACTGCTTACTGTCGGTAATGGTTGAGCTAAATACCCGAAGAATATACATGCCCCGGGGAAAAGTCGTCAAATCAAAGTCGTAGGTCTGGTTGAGTGTGTTGGGGAAAGTAGTTTGGTACACTGTTTGGCCCTGGGAATTATAGATGGCGATACGCACCGTTTCCCGGTTGCGTAGATTGAAAACCGTGTTTAAGAAATCCGCAGTGGGATTGGGAAACAGTTTGTACGAGTTTTCATTGGTGGTCACCGGCATATCATCCCCGGACAGGAAGAATTCTACATCATCCAGGTAAATATTGTTACCATATCCGTTGATCGACTCAAAAGCCACTCGTACGTCGGTTTGTCCGGCATAGCGGCTAAGATCTACGAATTCTTCGTGCCAGTCGCTCTCTTGCTGAGGAATCCATTCCTCGCTGGATGTGAGCCCGGCAGCGAGGGTGCTTCCCTCGAGTTGGTATACTAATTCGTAGGTTGCCCCACAGTCCGTAGAAACCAACACATTCAGAGTATCTACATAATTTTCGCTGAACTGCGCGTAAGACACCTGAAAAAACATGCTTGCTTCGTAAGTACCGCTAAAGTCCAGCGTAGGGCTCACCAGCAGATCTCTCGCTCCAATGCGGGAATACTGATTATTTTGAATGGCAGCGGCCAGATTGTTAAAGCCATTGCCCGCCGCTTCCAGAGTTTCCCAGGTGATACTGCTGTCCGGGTTCACCACCTGCCAGGCTTCGGGAATTTCCACGGATTCTCCGCTCAAAACATCCGGGATTTCATAGTCCTGAAACTCATTAATCAGAGGTATAATATCCCGTTTATCATCAATGACGAAATTAATTTGTCGGGCATTATTCTCCGGCTGATCGTCTGTCCGCAAATTGGGTTCTATCACCTGCACCCGGAAGGAATGCAGCCCAGTTGAAAGCGCGGTAGCATCAAAATCAAATAGCAGATCTTCCCCGGGATTTAAGGTGAAAGCTGCGTAAGTGAATTCGGTAGATGGTTGATTATCAAACTGATAGATGACGGTAAATGAAGCAACTGGAGCGCTTCCTACATTGGTTACAGTAACCGTGGGAGTAGGCAGGGAATCACACGATAGAAACGAGGGGGTACTAATTTCCGTAATGGCGATGTCTACTTCATTTATCGGCTCGGTAGTCATATTAATATCGTCCAGATATAGATTGTTCCCAAAATCATTATACCCGATAAAGGACACCTGCATGTTTTGATTGCCAATGTAGGCATCCAGTGGAATGGTGATTTGTCGCCATTCTAACCGGGAGGTAGGGGTAAAGGGAGCTCTCAAAGGGTCAGCCGTGGCCAGCTCATCACCGTAAGCCTCAAAGAGTAAGGTGTCGTACGTTGCCCCACAGTCGGTGGAGAGACCTACTGCGAAACCATCACTACTCAACTCGCCATTTTCATCCTCGTAAGGCGCATAAGCATATCGGAATGAAAGGGAAGCTGAACGCGCCTCATCCAGACTAAAAACCGGTGTATAAAGGATATCCTGCTCGCCAATGCCGGAGTCATAATCAAAGAAGTTGAGCCAAAGGGCATTGTTGTTCTGTCCTGTAAAGCCCGGGGCTGAGATCACCTCCCAGGTAGTCAGTTCATCGGTATTGCTGAGGTACCCCAGCGAGAGCAATGAGGTTTCGGAATCAGCTTCAAAATCATCAGCCAAAGGCAATGAAGACCGTTGGGGTATGATAAATTCTACCGAGCGGATATTGTTGGTGGCATTCTCATCGGTAACACCGTTGGCTTCGGTGATAAAAAAGGAAAAGTCGTACCGGGTATTGGAGGAGTTACCCTGTAGGGTGATGGGGGAGAAAGAAACCTGGGTGGAGGCCCCCGGAGCCAGCTCGGTAGTGAAGGTTTGCTCTTCCCGGGCATTACCCTGCACGGTAAGGGCTATTTTGACAGAAGTAAGTGGCTCCTGTCCGGCATTGATAATCGTTAGGGTGGGAATGATGTCGCCGTCACATTCGCTACGCTGCGGGGTATCGATGCGGCTGATGCCGGCATCATCATCCAGCACCACGGGTTCGGAAAGTCCCGGTGAGGTAAGTAGTGTGCGGCGGCGAATGCTGTTTTCCAACACAATCCGCATCCGCTCTTTTTGCCCCAGGGTAAAGAGGTTCATGCAGGCATCGTTGGTATAGTCCATATAGTTCTGGAACATATCATTCGAGTTGCAGCTGAACTGGGGATGCACCGGGCATCCCTCCGAGTCTGCTTCCTGAAGCGGGGTATCTTCCACAAAATCATCGAAACTGCAATCTCCGTCGCCCCAGATGTGACGTAAACCCAGGTAATGTCCTATCTCGTGGGTGGTGGTGCGCCCTTCCGACCGGTCTACCACATTGCCGATACTTCCAAAGAAGTTATAATCAATGACCACCCCGTCGGTTAGAGGATTGTTGGAAGTGCTCTCTAATCCGTCCAGATCGGAAACCGGGAACTGAGCGAAGCCCAGTAAACCACTCCGGAGTGGAGCCACCCAGATATTCAGGTATAGTTCAGCATTCCACCAGCTTAGATCAGCCAACAGGTCGCCATCGAGTAACCCGTAATCATCATTGCCGCCTTCTACCCGCACCACGCCGTTGGTCTCAAAGCCATCCGGCGACTGGCGAGCCAGCACAAACTCGATGCGGGTGTCGGAGGCCAGTGGCTGAAACTCTTCCGGGGTATTGACCGAGTCGGCATTTAAATGACGAAAATCTTCGTTCAGGATGCGTATCTGGTCTTCTATTTGTTCGAAGGGAATGTTGGTGCCCACTCCCTCCGCCTCACCCCGGTGGATGACATGTACCACCACGGGTATCCGATAGATTGGGTCTGCTTCCTCAGCGGAAAGTTTTGCCTGCGGCGAGATACGGCGCGCCAGCTTCTTGGCATCAATCCATCGTTCAAAGCGGGGGATGTTCTGATCTTTATTATAAGAAACGGTGCCGCAGTGCTCTTCCTGAGCCTGAAGATCAGGGAGGCATAACAACATCGCGAAACCAAACCAGCCAAAGCGCAGGAGCATCCAGTTCATGAAGGAAACATTTGTCAATGTAAAGGGCCGAAGTCTAAGGGTTTAAAACAATAATATGGCCAGGTTGGAAAGATAACGTCGAACTCGTGTTTAAAATATGTATGCGTGCCGACTATTTAGATATATTAAGATGGGTGCATAAAACGGATGAAGGAGACCGAATACCGGAAAAGAAACAACTGCTTAAAGTGAAAAACGCATTCCTATGCCGCTGTTTTCCGGTTTCCAGCCTTCGTCTTATTGTAAATTCTCCGGTAGTTTAGCGTTGGGATCATCCGCGGAGGTCATGTTCACAGCCTGAACATCGGTGATTTCGGGCACCTGCCGTTTGATGGTTTCTTCTATGCCCGCTTTCATCGTCATGACCGACATGGGGCAATGGCCGCAGGAGCCTAATAACTCCAGCATCACCACATTATTGTCATCCACGCCCAGCACTTTTACATCCCCACCGTCAGTCTCGAGATAGGGCCGGATATCATCAAGCGCTTTCTCAATACGTTGAATTAATACTGATTGATCACTTTCCATAGGTGTATTATCTTGGGTTATTGGTCGTTTGTTTCTTTTTTTCTCTACCCTGGCAACAGTTAAGCCGGCTGAGTTCAGAACAAATGACTAGTTAAATGTTTTCATTTCTACCGGTTTGGTTTTAGCTCGAAGGTCATTGCGAATGGCAACCTGACGGGCAAATTCCTGAGCCATGGCCTCAAAAGCGGCTCGTTCTACCGATCCCTCTTCAGGGCTCAGGGCAGCCGGATACCCCTTGTCACCACTTTCCCGGATGCTCTGCACCAAAGGAATCTCTCCTAAGAACGGAACTTCCGTCTTCTCCGCCAGCGCTTTACCTCCGGCCTGCCCGAAGATATAGTAACGGCTATCCGGCAACTCTGCCGGGGTGAAGTACGCCATATTTTCCACAATTCCCAAGATAGGCACATTAATCTGTGGCTGCCGGAACATGGCCAGGGCTTTTCGGGCATCAGCCAGGGCTACTTTCTGCGGTGTGGTTACAATCAATGAGCCGGTTACCGGGACGGACTGTACCAGGGTCAGGTGAATGTCGCTGGTGCCGGGCGGCAGGTCAATGATCAGGTAATCCAGGGCTCCCCATTCCACATCGCTGAGGAACTGCTGTAAGGCTTTACTGGCCATCGGGCCTCGCCAGACAATTGCCTCATCGGCACTCATCAGAAAGCCAATAGAGATCAGTTTGACCCCATACTGCTCCAGGGGGATGATGATATTCTTGCCGTCCACCTGCTTGACGTTGGGCCGCTCAAACTCTACATTAAACATGGTGGGAATGGATGGGCCGAAGATGTCAGCGTCCACCAGCCCAACTCGAGCTCCCATCTGGGAAAGGGTGACAGCCAGGTTGGCGGCCACCGTAGATTTACCCACACCACCTTTCCCGGAGGCTACGGCAATAATATTCTTGACATCCGGTAGCATTGGGGTATTCTGGAGCCGGGTGGTGGTTACATTAGACGACATGGTGATTTCCAGTTCCGCTTCCGGAGAAACCTGTTCGTGAATCGCCGTCTCGCAGGCTTGCCGGATCATTTCTTTAAGAGGGCAGGCCGGGGTCGTCAGTTCCACAACAAAGCGGATGGTATTGCCTTCAATCTGAAGGTTCTTAATCATGTTCAGGGTTACCAGGTCGCGTTTCAGGTCGGGATCATCTACGGTGCGAAGGGCATTAAGGACTTGTTCCTGCGTAATATTCATCATGAGTTCTTTGAGCTATACAACCATAACCTGGCAAATGGGCATTGCCACGTTACTTCTATTACTATTACCGCTAAACCACGGAAAGGTTGTGCAAAGATAGTAATCCTTTTCAGAAACTATATCCGTCGTTAATACTCCTCTTGGGAACGGGATAAACTCAGGCCAGGCACTGCCATCAATCACGAGATCGGATATTCCGTGGGGTTGAAGGATGATGGCTTACACTACTGCTGCATAAGCCGGGCGGCCACACTTTTCATGCATTGGGTTGAGGAGCTTTTCCGGGTGGTAGTCAGTGATTTTATTACATCCCTATCCTGGGTTACCAAGTTGCTTTCTTTTATCCCACCCGGTGAGCGAACTTTGCTACTGTTGATCAAGGAACCCGGAAAGGAGGATGATCGGAGCCCATCCACCAATTGAACGAGGCAGGCAGGAAGATGTGAAGTGGTGATCGTGGCGCTCGCATGACTGTATAGAAAGCCGTGAGGGAGATATGAGTAGTGTGTTTCTTTTTCATATACCGAGTGGCCGGGAGAGTAATCTTCCGGTTTTTTTTTGCCCTTTTCCCGTCCGGGGTTGCTGGCGTTAGTGTGCCACCTGCCTGAGTAGCGGAGCTTCGTCTCGGGCACAATATATGAACAGGGTTACGTTTTTTTACTCATGTGAGAGAGCGTATCATCCACCATGAATCCGATCTATACCCTTCATTCCAGCCCACTTCTTACATGTTTACACGATAGATGATGCTATGGCTTAATGCTTGGGACTAACTCCCTGCTACCCTTTTCTAATCCCCTCCGCACGAGCTACAGGAAGAACAAGAACTGCATGAAGAGCAGGAAGCGGTACGGTCGGTATCTCCTCCTCCCCAGTCGCCATCGAACCAGGAGCCGCCGTCGTCGGAGGTATCGCTGGCGTAGTCTTCGTGCTGCACGTCCATATGGTCGGCGGAAGATTCCATGCCTTCGTCGTAGGTGGTCTCTTCACTAAGCACCGGTAAGTCTCCGGCATCCGCATCCTCCACAGTGCCCAGCAGTTCGCCATCGTCCGTGTAGATATCGGCTTCCTGAATATGAATGTGCTGGTCGTGCGCCAGGTCTGACCAAATAAGGAAGTACCAGAAGAAATCACTGTTACCGTAGTAGTCCCCGTATACTGGTTCGTATCCCCGGCGATGTGGCTCGGGGGAAGTTGCCTGTTTAACATTCTTGATCTTCTCGCGGGGAGCCACCAGATGCTGCTTCATGGCAACTTTTACATCATCTACCCGCACAAACTTCTGGAGGGCCATTTGCAGCTCGGACAAAAAGGTGGTGAACTCCAGCGAACGGGCTTGCACGTAGGCATCGTACTCATCCTGAGTGGTGAAGACCCCTTCCATTCTTTTGCGCAAACTTCGGATATTGGTGCCCGGCGTTGCGCGGAACTCCTGCAGCAATCCATTCACCTTGATCTCAATCGGATAGGCTCCCACCGCATGGGTGCGGTTGATGACGACTTCAATCAGGTAATGAAAGGCTCCCTGATCATGCTCCAGTACCAGAAATAACTGATTGAATACCTCGGCCATGGCCTCATTAATAGACAGGTCGTAGTGATCAAGGGCTTCCTTCAGGTCATCCTGTTTGCCTTCGGTGTCCACGTACATATCCATATCGTCGTGGGCCAGCCGAATGAGGTTGTCGATGCCCATCTGCCGGAAGGTATGGTTCAGTTGTTGGAGAATGGCCACCGCCGTAAAAGTTTCCTGCTCTTCCTGATCCGAGACCAGTCCGGCCGTGAGGTGGTAGAGCATGCGCTTGAAGGCTTTTTGGGGAACTACCTTATTGATACGGGTTACCTGCGAAGGGTCTACGGTGAGGGTTCCGGAGAAATACATGGGCTTATGGTTCTTGGGAGGTTCCTAAACAACTGCCGCAGGGGGCTTCTTCGCAGAGGCGGGCGGCTTCCGCCCCCCAGATGCGCGCTTCGGGTGGCCCCCAGTGCAGATTATATAATTGGATAGTCTTCTGAAAGTTTCGCTGGTTCTCCTGCTCTTTACCCCCCGGGTGGTGGTGGATAAAGCGACCAAAATGCTCCTGGCAAAACGCCGCATACAGGCGCGTAAACAGAATGAACTCGTGCCAGGTCAGGTCCACCGGCAGGGAAGGGGTGAGCTTACGGTTGTAAAAGGCAATCAGGTGGAGAAAGCGCAGGGCCTCGCGTAGCAGGACGCGGGCCTCCGGGCCATCGGACGGCTGAGTCGCCTGCACCTTTTCCCGCAGCAGCGGTTCTTTTCCTAGCAGTTCATTGACCCAACGGCTATGATCGGTCTCTTGAGGGGATGCTGCCATTATCTTCTTGATTGCTCCACCGACAAAGATAGCAGAACCGGGCAGATTCCCGAACCTATTTCGGATAAAGGCTGCTTTTCTTACACTGGTCGGAGATGGCAGAAGCTTGGCTTCTTTTGCTCAGCCGGGGGCGCGAACTTCGTAGGGATATCTTCTTTGTTTCACCTAAATACTTTTCGCTATGAAGTACGCTTTGTATCCCAACGGTTTAACTCCCGACCCGAATGATTTCACCGCCAAGGTGGTAGATGCCCCCACCCGTACGCTGGACGATCTGCTTGAGGACATGGCCCACCCCGGCAGTGGACTCACCGAAGGAGAGGTGCGGATGGTGATAGCTGCCCTGGAGCGCTGTATTCAGAAGGTGGTTCAGCGGGGCGAGAATGTGAACCTGGGCTTTCTGCGTTCATCTATTACCATACAGGGAGTGTTTCACCACAAAAACGAGGTGTTCGACCCGGCCAAGCATTCGCTGATGCTGAACCTGCAGGCCGGAAACAGCCTTCAAAAGCAACTGGAACTGATCACCCTGGAAAAAGTGACCTCTACTTTGAAGCGCCCGTTGCTAACCACCTTCCATGACCTGAAATCGGACTCGGTGAATACGCAGATTACCCCGGGCCGCATTGGGGTGCTGGCCGGGGGCGATCTTAAGGTGGATATGGAAGACCCGGAGCAGGGAGTATACTTTATCGACGGACAGAGCCAGGAAACCAAAGTGGTGCTGTTTTCCAAGAATGTGGCATCCGAACTGCACTTCGAGATTCCCGATGCGCTGGCATCCGGAGGGTACCGGCTAGAGGTACGTAACCGATATAAAGGCAGCCAGACCCTACGGATTGGCTCGCTGGAACAAACCCTTAACGTGGTAGCCACTGGCGCGCCCATCGGTACGCCCATCAATTAACCCAACGCAAGAGCGTTTGCCCTGCTTTCCGGGTAAATACATGGTGCTTTTCAAGCCGGAAGACCTCCTCTTCCGGCTTTTTTTGTGTCCGCTGCCCGGTCGGCGCCCTCCGTCGGTAGTGCGTCGCCGTCGGCGGCGGTAGCCTGCCTCCGGGAGCGTCGGTGCCTTGCCGCCAACCCCGGAGGCAGTGGGCACCAGCGATGGGGATCGCCTGCCGCGCGGTAGGGCATCGGTAGTGGGAGCATCCGTCAGTCGCCTGCCGCCGGGAAGAGCGACTAATGACCCCCGGTCAGGCCCATTCCTACCCACCTATCGAACCCCACTAGGCTTTTTATACTATGTGCCGGGAAGGGGGAGGGGGCACCCTCAGGCCACGACTGGTTTTATTCTGGGGAAAATTGGTACATGGCCCTCGGAGGAAGGAAATTGCAGAGACTGACCAATGGACAAGATCACCATTGTTACCGGAGAAAAACTTTGTTCGTTTGTATTCACTAAATTTTGCCGGGGGAAGGGTAGGACAACTACCCAAGTTGTTATACTTTCGTTCTTATGATACCGCAGGAGATTATCGATGAGATCAAGTCCCGCACCGATGTGCTGGAGGTGATCGGGGACTATGTGAACCTGAAGAAGGCGGGTAGCAATTTCCGGGGGCATAGCCCCTTCAACAACGAGCGCACCCCTTCCTTTTACGTAGTACCCTCCAAAGGCTTTTATAAGGATTTCAGTTCGGGCAAGGCGGGCGACGCGATCTCTTTCCTGATGGATGCCGAGGGCATGAGCTACGTGGAAGCCCTCAAGCACCTGGGCAAACGCTATAACATCGACATTCCCGAAGAAGCGCCCACCGATGAGGAAATGGAGGCCCGCAACGAGCGGGATAGCATCTTCATTGTGCTCAAATACGCTGCCCAGTACTACCAGGATACCCTCCGGAAGCACGAGGAAGGGCAGAGCATCGGGCTGAGCTACCTGCACGAACGCGGCTTCAGCGACGAAACCATTGAAGCCTTCTCCCTCGGCTACAGCCTCGACCAGTGGGACGGGCTGATGCGTGCTGCTGAACAGCAGGGCTACCGCAAAGAGTACCTGATCAAGGCGGGGCTGGTCATCGATAAGGAAGACAGTGGCAAACAATACGACCGCTTCCGGGGGCGGGTGATGTTCCCGGTGCATAACCTGGCCGGGCGGGTACTGGCCTTCGGGGCTCGTATGCTCGGCAAAGCCGAGGGGCAGCCCAAGTACATCAACTCTCCCGAAACCCCCATCTACCACAAGAGCGACGTGCTCTACGGACTGTATCAGGCCAAGCAGTTCATCCGGCAGGACGACAACTGCTACCTGGTAGAAGGCTATACCGATGTGATCTCCCTTTATCAGGCCGGAGTCAGGAATGCCGTGGCCTCCTCGGGTACCTCCCTCACCCAGGAACAGATCCGCCTCATTGGCCGCTATACCCAAAACATCACCGTGCTGTTTGACAGCGACCCCGCCGGATTAAAAGCCTCGTTCCGGGGTATTGACATGATTCTGGAAGGGGGCTTGCAGGTGAAAGCCGTAATGCTGCCCGAAGGTGATGACCCCGACAGCCTGTCGCGTAAGCTGGATGCTTCCGGGCTGCGCACCTTCCTCAAAGAACACAGCACTGACTTTATCACCTTCAAAACCCAGATCTACCAGCGAGAGGCCGAAAGCGACCCCATCCGGCGGGCCGAGCTGATCCGCGAGGTGGTAAGCAGCATTGCCAAGGTGCCCGACCCCATTCAGCGGCAGGTGTATATCAAAGCCACCAGCACCCAACTGGATATGGATGAAACGCTGCTGATTACCGAGATGAACAAGATCCACATCCAGCAGCAGCGCACCACGCAGCGCCGGGAGCGGATCATGGAAGAAGAAACCCATACGACACCAGATCCAGTTACCGAACTACCGGCTGATAAAAGTGATTTGCCCAACATCCAGCCCAGCATCTTCTTCAAAGAGCGGGAATTGATCCGGGTGCTGGTACTCTACGGACAGAACCCGATCCAGAGTGAACCGGCTCCGGCGGCGCAGGGAGCGGATGTATCAGCTCCGGTGGAGCAGGAAACCGTAAAAGTGTACGATTACATCTACCACGAGCTGGAGGATATCCAGATACAAACTCCACTCTATGCGGACATCTACCAGCTTTACCGGGAAAAGACGCTGGAGGGAGCTACGGTTACCGAAGCTTGGCTGGTGGAGCGTGGCTCAGAAGACATCCGGAAAGAAGTGATTGATCTGGTAGTAGAACACTACGTGCTAAGCGAAAACTGGGAGCTGCTGCACAACATTTTAGTCACCCGCGAGCAGGACATCCTCCACCATGTCATTCAGCGTAGCATCCTGGAACTGAAGTTCGCCTATCTGGGCCAACTGATGGATGATCAGCGGCAAAAACTGCGGGAAACCACCGACGATGGTGAGCAAATACAGATTCTCAGGGACTTCCAGCTGCTGAAGCGTTCGCAGCAGGAAATCGCCAGCGTACTGGGCATCGTCATCGCGTAGCCAAACAATTTCTGCCGGAACATGCTTTTTGTATTACAGAATCAGATTTCTACTATACCATATGCCGAACCCTAAAGACTTTTTCCTGCGCGCGCTGAGCGGGATAGAAACTGCGTTTGATAAAACCAACTTCTTTGTGCAAAAGAAGCTGGGCACCCTGGGGCCACTGGCCATTCTGCCCTACTATGGCTACGGGAACCACGAGATGGTACTGATCATGGGCCGACTGCTGGAGGACCAGGGACTGGAAAAGCCCGGGAAAGATGCCTCTTACTGGAAGAATATGGTCACCATGCTGCACCGCTACGAAAGCGATGAAATACCCGGTGCCCGGTTGCGGGTGTCCTTTCAGGGACAGGAGCAGGAGATTGTCACTGACCATGAAGGCTACTTTGAAGCACAGTTTAATAATACACAGGCACTGCCCGAAGGTGAGGTATGGCAGCCGGTACAGTTTGAATTGCTGGACACCCTGGTAGAAGACCAGCCCGAGGTGAAGGCGATCGGTGAAGTCATGGTGCCTGGTGACGATGCCCAGTTTGGTGTGATCTCCGATGTGGATGATACCATCCTGGTATCCCGTTCTACCAACCTTTTGCAAAAAGGGAAACTCACCTTTTTGAATAATGCTAAAACCCGTATGCCCTTTGAAGGTGTCTCCGCTTTTTATCAGGCCTTGCAGGGCGGTAGCGACGGTGCGCGCTTCAACCCCATCTTCTATGTGTCCAGCAGTCCCTGGAACCTCTACGACTTGCTGGTAGGCTTTTGCGAGGTGAATGATATACCGAAAGGGCCATTTCTGTTGCGCGATATGGGCATCTCCAAAGAAAAATTCATAAAGTCCGGCCACATCGATTATAAGGTGGAGAAGGTTGAGCGGATATTTAAGATGTACCCTGACCTCCCGTTTATCCTGATTGGGGATAGCGGGCAGAAAGATGCAGAAATCTATCAGCGCGTGGTCAACGACTACCCCGATAAAGTGCTGGCCATCTACATCCGGGATGTGTCTCCCGATGAAGAAAGCCGACGGGATGAAGACGTGCATCATATTGCTCAAACCATTAAATCGCATGGAGTGGATATGCTACTCTGTCAGGATACGGAAGAGGCTACCCACCATGCCATTCAGAAGGGCTTTATCGCCAGTCGCGCCATGTCGAAAGTAACCCAGGGAGCTCAGGCAGATCGGGAATTGGAGTAATACTTTAGTGTAGAGTAGATAAGGTGCTGCTAATTAGCAATATAAAGAAGACATGTTAGTCAAAATACTGCACTCCATTTTGATGATCGGCAAAGTGATTATCCAGCATCCGGGCATCCCGTGGGGAATGATTGCGGATCAATATCGCTTTAAGTCGGATACGGCTGTAAATAGCCAGAGCTGGGGGAAGTAAGCCGAGGATCAGGATGAATGCTAACATAATAGTGATATTTTTTATAGGTTAGTGTATATCAAATATTCATCCATCACCACGCGGGCAGTAATATTTTTTTATCAGCCATTACACGCTTTGACAACTTCATGGCAAGCTGCATACTGCTTATTGTAACCTTTGGGTGGTGGTGGTGTTGAATAATTATTAACTCAATCTCAATCTCATGCCATCATCGGAAGAATTGCCGGTCAATCCCTTGTTAAACTATTTAAGTAAGGCAGATGATACCCTGGATCGGACTAAGTTTGCCATCAAGAAGCGCTTCAACCTCATCGATCCCGTACTCATTATGCCCTATCGGGGCTTTGGTAATCGCAGCAGTGTGCGCCTCACCGGACGTATTCTGGAAGATGAGGGAATTACCCCGGCTATGAATACCGATTCACGCTGGCGTAATATGGTATCTATGTTCAAGCGATTTAACAGCGATGAAATTCCTTTTGCCCGGCTGCGGGCTACCTTTCAGGGGCAGACTCAGGATGTGCAGTCGGACGATGAAGGCTATTTTCATCTCAATTTTCCGGTTAAAGAGGCAATGCTGGACCCGAATCTGATGTGGTACCCGGTACAGTTGGAGCTACTGGATCAGATTGTAAATGGACAGGAAGAAGTGGAAGCGGTAGGAGAGGTGCTCATTCCCGATCAGAAATCTGAGTTCGGTGTAATTTCCGATATTGACGATACCGTACTGATCTCCGAGACGAATCAGTTATTCAAGGTAATCAAACTTTCGGTGATGGAGAATGCCCTGACCCGTATGCCATTTGAAGGCGCGGCTGGATTTTACCGGGCGTTGGCCAAAGGCAGTCACGGTAATTATCATAACCCGTTTTTCTATGTGTCCAGTAGCCCGTGGAACTTATACGATGTGCTGAAAGACTTTTTCAAGGCCAATAACATTCCCAAAGGGCCGATCCTGCTGAGAGACATCGGCATTAGTCCGACCAAGTTTATTAAAGAGAAGCATAACGATCATAAACTGGAGAAGATACGCAGTATCCTGGATGCTTACCCTGATTTAAAGTTTGTGCTGATCGGCGATAGCGGGCAACACGACCCGGAGATTTATCGGCAGGTGGTACAGGAGTATCCCCAACGTATTCTGGTGATTTACATCCGTGATGTATCTCAGGGCCCCCGGGATGTGCAGATTGACCAGATCCGGGATCAACTTACCGGGGAGGGAGTGGCGATGGTGCGCTGTGCCGATACTGAAATGGCAGCAAAGCATGCCCTGGATATGGGGTTGATCAAGGCTTCTACTTTACAGGATGTCCATCAGGAAAAAGAAAAAGATGAAGCCCAGGAGAAGCCATAGGTCAGAAGTGCAATAGCCAGACTTCTAACCCGGACTTCTGGTGTTACCAGCGTCGAAAAGCCGTGCTATGTCGGTTGAATAACCGGCGAAACTTACCACTTTCCATATGAGAATAAGGAGTCGTGTTCCGTTTCATTTCGATATTACGATTCAACTGCAAAGTAGCCGTGCTGTAGGGAATGTTTGCATGTTCGTTGTCAATGAATAAAGCGGGGGTGGTGTGAATTAAAGCGTTCATGATAAGGTATTTTGGGTAAATGTTATTTTGTTATCTATACTGTTTTATAGTCAAGGGCTATGCCAAACCCGGAAACAGGGCTGAAGAGGCTTTAAACAGGGATTTATCATACAAGCTATGTTCAATATCGGACAGTAGGCGTGCACTGCTGAACAACGATACCTCAGGAAACACGGCTTTTTACTACCTTCGCGCAGCGGAACGATAAAACATTCCCATAATTGGCTTGGGCAGAACCTCAAACCTTCCTTTATTTATGCTTCAATAGAGCAAATACGATCTAACCTACTGATAACTATGAGTCGCATTGTGTGCTTCGGTGAAATTCTCCTGCGTTTGTCTCCTTTAAATGGCTACGAACGAATCTCCAAAACCAATGAGCTGAAAATGGACTATGCCGGAGCCGAATCCAATGCTGCCGCATCCTTATCTCTGCTGGGACATCAGGCCCGGTACGTCACCCGTCTGCCCCCCCATGGCGTGGGTGATGCGGCCATCCGCTCGTTGCGGGAGTTTGGGGTAAATACCGATCATATCCTGCGTGGAGGCAAACGGGTAGGCACCTACTTCATCGAGCACGGTTCCTCCATCCGTCCGACCCGCATCATCTACGACCGCGAACATTCCGCCATTGCCGATGCCGACGCCGATGCCTTCGACTGGCGCATGATTCTGCAGGATCAGGACTGGTTTATTTCTACAGGTATTACTCCGGCCTTGTCTGCCCACTGTGCCCAGGCTTGCCAAACCGCTCTGGTTACCGCCCGGGAGCTGGGTGTACAAACGGCCTTTGACCTGAATTTCCGTCGCAGCCTCTGGACGCTGGAACAGGGCCGGTCCACCCTCCAACCCATGTTGCAGCATGTAGATATTCTATTCAGCAATATCGGTTCCGCCTCCGATGTGCTGGACATTCAGCCAAAGCATCAGGGCGAAGCCTGGGATGACCTGGTGATTGCCACCCGGGAAACGGCCGAGGCACTCATGAACTATCGTTCATTCCGTTGGGTTGCCCTGACCATCCGCGCCCATCATTCCGCTACTGAAAACGGCTGGGCCGGTATTCTGTACGATGGCAATCACTTCTACGAAAGCCGACAGTACCGCTTTCAGATCATCGATCGCCTGGGCGGTGGGGATGCATTCATGGCGGGGATCATTCATGGGCTTAGTCAGGGGTGGGACGGGCAGAAAACGGTGGAGTTTGCTACGGCGGCCTCGGCGATTAAGCACACCATTCCCGGGGATATCAACATCTCTACCGAGGAGGAGATTCTGGAAGTAGCCGAAGGGAATGTCTCCGGGAGAGTGAAAAGGTAATAGAGGGAATGACCAAATTCAATTGAGATTGAAGATTTGACAATCAGCAAAAAAATGTGCGATATAATCTTGTAAAAAACAGCGACTTAACCCCCATGACTTCTATGACCAAAGCATCCATTCTCAATCATATCTTAGCCCATAAAGTAGTCGCCATCGTTCGGATGGATGACGCCTCCCGCGTGGCACCTGTCGTACAAGCCTTGCAGCAAGGCGGTATTCAGGCCATTGAAGTGACCATGGGCACTCCCGGTGCGCTTCGTCATATTGAGCAATTTTCCGGGCAAAATAACCTGCTGATGGGGGCCGGGTCGGTACTGGATGCTGAGACGGCGCGTATGGCCATCCTGTCCGGAGCGCAGTTTCTGGTGACCCCAGTGACCAAAGCGGCCGTCATTGAAGTGGCACTACGCTATCAGGTGCCTATTTTCTCAGGGGCGTTTACTCCAGGTGAGATCTTGCAAGCCCATGAATGGGGAGCCGATGTGGTGAAGATATTTCCGGCTGAGGCTGTTGGGATGTCTTATCTGAAAGCTGTAAAGGCCCCCATGCCTCAACTACAATTGATGCCTACTGGCGGGGTTACCCTGGAGAATGCTGCTGAATGGATTCGGCACGGAGCCTGCTGCCTGGGCATGGGCAGTGCCCTGACCGATAAAACGGCCATCAGTCAGGGTAATTACGGTGTGATTGAAGGAAATGCCCGAACCCTGCTTGCTAATTTGGGTTAGCATAACTGACCTAAAAGCAGGAGGAGCATACTTTCTATACTACTGCTTTATAATCCCCTCAATTGGGTGAAAGAACCTTCCGGATTACAGAAACCTCAAAATTTCCCGGACTTTTATGCGTTCTTTGACCGGTATGATTTGTATCTTACATTAAGAAGGAATATTTATTAAGAAACCTATATCACAATGCACAAACTGATTCCTACAATATGTCTGTGTCTGTTGGCCTTTGGGTGGACGGAAATACGTGCCCAGGAAATGGACATGACCGACGACCTCAGCCTGTCTAACGAACTGCCCATGACCGATAAGGTCATCAAAGGAACGCTGGACAACGGGCTGACCTACTATATCCGGCAAAACAGCAAACCCGAGAACCGGGTAGAACTGCGTCTGGCGGTGAATGCCGGTTCGATTCTGGAAAATGACAACCAACTCGGGCTGGCCCACTTTCTGGAGCACATGGCTTTCAACGGCACCGAGAACTTTGAGAAGAACGAACTGGTCAGCGTGTTACAGTCGGCGGGAGTACGCTTCGGAGCCCACCTGAACGCCTATACCAGCTTTGACGAAACGGTTTACATGTTACGCATGCCGACTGCGGATACTACCCTTGAAAAAGGCTTGCAGATACTGGAAGACTGGGCCGGTGGCCTTTCGCTGGATGATGAAGAGATAGATAAAGAACGCGGAGTGGTAATTGAAGAATGGAGACTGGGGCAGGGCGCTCAACAGCGGATGCGTGACGAATATTTTCCCAAGCTCCTCTACGGTTCCCGCTACGCCGAACGCCTGCCCATCGGCACCAAAGAAATTCTGGAGAACTTTGACTACAGTACCTTAAAGGAATTTTACCAGGATTGGTATCGTCCCGACCTGATGGCCGTGGTGGTGGTAGGAGATGTTGATCCGCAGGAAATGGAACAGCAGATCAAAGAGCGATTTGGTGATCTGGAAAACCCTTCCGAGGCCAAAACGCGTGACATGTACGACATACCCTACCACGAAGATACCAAAGTATCCGTCGTCACTGACCCGGAGGCTACCTATAATCAGATTATTCTGTTTTATAAGGATGAAGGTGATGCGGAAGCGCAGAAACTGGTCAAGGATTATCGGGAAGGGGTAGTCCACCGCCTGTTTACCGGAATGCTCAACGAGCGACTGGCCGAACTGACCCGTCAGGCCGATCCGCCCTTTATGAATGCCGCAGCCTTTCATGGCACAGTGCTTCGCACCAAGGAAGCCTACCAGCTCTTCGCCTATGTGCCGGAGAATGGCATCGAACGCGGCCTTAGAATCTTACTGGAACAGAACGAAAGCGTCCGGCAATATGGCTTTACCCAAACCGAGCTGGACCGCTACAAGCGGCAGATGCTGACCCAGTATGATCGCGCTTACAACGAAAGGGAGAAAACCGAGTCGGACCAGTACGCCGCCGAATACGTCCGCAACTTTCTGGAAAACGAACCGATTCCCGGCATTGCCTATGAGTATGAGTTCATGAAGGAATATCTGCCCAACATCACCCTGGAAGAAGTCAATCAACTGGCAGATGCGTGGATTAAGAACGAAAACCGGGTGGCCGTGGTGATGGCACCGGAGAAGGAAGGTATTGAAGTACCCACGGAAGATGAGGTACGGGCGATCTTAAATGACATGGAGAATGCGGAAGTGACGGCCTACGAGGACGAAGCCGTGGCCAGTTCGCTGATGGAAGAGTTACCTCCGGCCGGAGAGGTAACCGATGAAAAGACTTTAGATGAGATTGGTACTACTGAACTCACTCTGTCTAATGGGGTAAAGGTGGTGCTGAAACCCACTGATTTTAAAGACGACGAAATCATCATGACCGCATCCAGCCCAGGTGGACACTCTCTCTACGATCTGGACACCTATTACTCGGCCGTGAATGCAGACGGCATTGTTGCCCAAAGCGGAGTGAAAGATTTTTCAGTTACCGCGCTAGACAAGTACCTGGCTGATAAAAACGCCAGCGTCAACCCCTACATCGGTAGTCTGACCGAAGGTTTCTCCGGCAATAGCACTCCTAAAGATCTGGAGACGATGCTGCAACTAACGAACCTGTACTTTACGGCACCCCGACAGGACGAGGAGGCGTTTCAATCATTCATTTCCAAGAACAAATCGATTTACGCCAACCTGCTGTCTAATCCTCAGTACTACTACCAGGATCAGCTTTCCCGCATTATGTCGCAGGACAATCCCCGGGGAGGGGGCTTTCCTACCCAGGAAGACTGGGAAAAGGTTGATTTTGAGGAGTCATATAAGGTATACCATGATCGTTTCGCGGATGCCAGCGACTTTACCTTCTTTTTTGTCGGCAACTTTGAGGTAGAAGAAATCAAGCCACTGCTCGCTCAGTACCTGGGCAGCCTACCCTCAACCGACCGTAAAGAAAGCTGGAAAGATGTGGGAGTGCGACCGCCCGCGGGAGTAGTGGACAAGGAAGTACACAAAGGAACTGATCCCAAAAGCATGGTCAGCATTACCTTTACCGGCGACTTTGAGTATGACCGGGAGGAGGCTTATCAGCTCCAGGCACTGGTACAGGCCCTGAATATCAAGCTGATTGAGGAGATCCGGGAGAAGAAAAGCGGGGTATACGGAATTGGTGCGAACGCGAGCCCAACCAAATTCCCATATGAGCATTACGAAATCACGGTACGCTTTCCCTGTGCCCCTGAGAATGTAGAAGATTTATCATCTGCCGTTTTCGATGAAATCAAAAAGATGCAGGAGAATGGGCCGACTGCTACTGATTTGCAGAAAGTGAAGGAAACCCAGCGTAGGGATATGGAAACGAACCTGGAGGATAACCGCTACTGGTTACGCTCACTGGAGCGGGCTTACTTTCTGGAACAGGACCCTCAGGAAATTGTGAACTACGAAGAATCTATCGATAGTCTGACGGCCGAGCAGTTAAAGAATACCGCGAATAAGTATTTTAACTTTGATAGTTATGTGCGCGTAGTATTGCTACCTGAAGAAGGAGCCGCGGCTGATGATGAAAAGAAACCTACGGGTTCCGGACAATAAGCCTTAAAATACTCCTTTGTAAACAAAAAACCCTGAGGCCGCCGTTGCGCCTCAGGGTTTCTTTTTTTGGGGCCACGGTAATCTACCGCATGCCTATTTCGTTCCCGGCCTTTTTAGGTGGGGTAACTACTTCAATGTTTTGCTCTTCCATCATCTGGTTTAAGGCGGGTAACTTCTCTTCCAGCAACTTCCGCAAAGCCGTTACTTCCTGGTCAATCTGCTCCGACACTTCCTTCTTGTACTCGATGGACTGCTGGGTTGGACGAAAATCTCCGGCAGACTCATGCGTGGCCAGATAAGCCAGCCGGTTGTTTAGCTTGATTCCGAAGTTGAGCGGGTCCTGATGCGCTTCGTTCCGGGTTTCATGAATATTATTTTCAATAATCGTCATTTCCTCATCCAGCGCTTTCGCAGCCTTGATAATTGGCTCGGCATTGGGGTCGTCCTGAATTTTCTCTTCCACGTATTGCAGGTCTTTGCGTACCTTGCGGATGTCAATTACTGCCTGGTTGGCCTCGGAAAGCTTGTTACGTACGTCCATCAGAAAATCAAACTGGGCCTGTAAATCCTCAATAGAACTATTGACGCGCGGATCTTTGAGAATCTCAAAGCTTTGTTCCGCACTCTCCTCATTTACATTTAATCGTACGGTATAGGTGCCTGGAACCGCTTTGGGGCCATCGGTATCGGCAGAATAAAGCACCAGGCCTTCGAAGGACACAGCATCCGGGTAACGCATATCCCATACAAACAAGTTAGCCCCTTTTTTGGGCCATAGTTTACTCTTAGACTCTTTAGCATCGGGAGAAAATGTCTGCACCACGTTTCCATTGGCTTCTACAATCTCCAGGCTGACCACATCGCTGCTGTCCGGCTTTTCCTTCAGATTATAATAGATCATCACACCTTCCGGGTGGTTCTTCCCTTCCAGCAGGAGGTTGGGTTTCCCGCGCCCATCCTGCGCCATACGGTAGCTTGGTTTAGGTTTAAAGAGATGAAACTCAGCTTGTGCCACCTGATCATTAAGTTGGTGTAGTGGAGTGAGGTCATCGATAATCCAGAAGCTTCGGCCCTGGGTTGCTACAATGAGGTTATTATCCCGCACCTGCAAATCAGTGATGGATACCATGGGAAGGTTCAACTGAAAGGGTGTCCAAGAAGCTCCGTCATTGAAGGAAGCATACATCCCGTATTCAGTACCGGCGTAAAGTAAGCCTTCTCGCTTAGGGTCGGCCCGAACAACGCGGGTAAAGTGTAAATTATCAATGCCCGTTACAATGGGAGTCCAGCTTTTGCCGTAATCGGTTGTTTTGTACAGGTAAGGGCGAAAGTCGCCACTTTTGTACATGGTTCCGGCTACATAGGCCCCGCCGCGGATGGTAGGATGCATATCGATAGAATTCCACATGATCATGTCCGGAGCTTCTTCCGGGGTTACATCTTCCCAGTTGGCTCCACCATCCTGGGTCAGATACAGCATTCCGTCGTCCGAACCCGTCCACAACTCACCTTCCTGGTAAGGGCTTTCGTTGGCCGTGAGAATGTTGGCGTAAAATTCCACGCCGGTATTATCCTGGGTAATGGGCCCACCGGATGATTTAAGCGTTTCAGGCACCGCTCGGGTCAGGTCCGGGCTGATGGTCTCCCAGCTTTCTCCTTCGGTAGTGCTGACGTGTACGCGGTGAGAGAAAGCATAGAGCTTGTCAGGGTCATGGTGCGAGAAGAAAGTGGGGAAATTCCAGTTAAAGCGATATTTCATCACTTCAACGCCGGAACCCGCTGGGTTGAGGGGCCATACGTTGATGGAGCGACGCTGGTTATTTTCGTGATTAAAGCGGTATAAATAACCCTTGTAGTTGCCACCATACACAATATCATTGTCTTCCGGATCAATGGCATGATAAGCACTCTCGCCGCCCGCCGTAATATCCCAGTCATCTTCGGTAATGGAATTCCCATCGGAGCGGTGCAGGATGCGCACGGAAGTATTATCCTGCTGGGCGCCATAGATTCGGTAGGGGAAGTGATTATCGGTAGCGATGCGGTAAAATTGAGCCGTCGGCTGATTGTGGTAGGTAGACCAGCTATCGCCTCCATCGGTGGAAACCTGGGCGCCGCCATCGTCGGCAATAATCATCCGCTGGTTATCAGCAGGGTCAATCCAAAGGTCGTGGTGGTCACCGTGGGGAGCGCGGTGCAGGGTGAAGGTCTTTCCGCCATCGGTGGATTTTGCGTAGGAAACATTCATCACGTACACCTTATTTTCATCCTGTGAATCAGCGATGATGCGGGTGTAGTACCAGGCCCGGGAGCGCAGCGCGCGGTCGCTATTTATCTTTTCCCAGGTTTTTCCGGCATCATCTGAGCGGAATACGCCCCCATCTTTGGCTTCAATCAACGCCCAAACCCGGTCAGAATTAACCGGTGAAACCGTAACGCCAATAATGCCGCGAGGTGCTTTGGGCATGTTGGGTAGTTCGGTTAGCTTGGTCCAGTTTTCGCCAGAATCAGTGCTTTTCCAAAGATCAGAACCCGGACCACCACTGGAAAGACTATAGGGAGTACGGTTCACGTTCCAGGTACTGGCGTACACAATGCGAGGGTTGTTCGGGTCCAGGATCAGGTCAACTGCACCTGCATCTTCGTTGGCAAAAAGGATTTTGGTCCAGGTTTCACCACCATCCGTACTTTTGTACACTCCCCGTTCCTCGCTCGACTGCCACAGATCACCCATCGCGGCCACGTAGACAATATCGGGATTGGTAGGGTGTACTCGAATGCGGCCAATGTGGCGGGTATCTTTCAGGCCAATAAATTTCCAGCTGCTACCCGCATCGGTGGATTTCCAGACACCAAAGCCCGACGATACATTGCCCCGGATTGTTTTCTCCCCCTGGCCCGCATAGATAACATTAGGGTCAGACTCGGAAACGGCTACTGATCCGATAGAACCACCAAAGTAGCCATCCGATACGTTTTTCCAGGTAGTACTTCCATCATCGGTTTTCCATACGCCACCCCCAACGGAGCCAAAGTAGTATGTGTCCCGGTCGCCCGGAATACCCGTGATCGTTCCGGAGCGTCCACCCCGAAACGGGCCGATTAACCGATATTTGATTGCATCATAAAGCGCCTCATCGTAGGTGGGTGCTGCCTCTGTATTTTTTTTGTTTTTTTGCGCAGATGCAAGGTCAGGATACAGGAAACACAGGCCCAGAATGAGTGAGGATAGGGCCAGAAAACGTAGTGTATGATTCATAAAACTATATTGTTACAAGACATGTCAGGTTCTAAGATAATTGCTTCCCGGCAGTTGTGCAACGATTGGAAAAGGAGTGAAATTAAGAGTAGACATTTTTACAATTACGGCAGAAATAGCAAGAAAGACACCTTTCATTTTGCTGTTTTGGTGATGATTATTTTGTCAATGAGTTGAATTACAGAACAAAATATCTGTTATATCATTTATTGCAGCTCAAGAAGCTGGAATCTCTTAATAGGGAATTTAAATCCACATTTTGCGAATCATTTGCGGGAGAAAACCCGTTGTTAAGAAGTAGCTGCTTAATGATTACATTCATCAGCCAAAGTGAAGAAGTTATTCCGGGATCATTTTTCACCCTTAAAATTATTTCGCTTATGTTAGTACCCCCCGGATGCTAAGTAAGCAGTTTTGTGATGCAAGATTCATCAACAATTATCGTACGACAAGGAGAAAAACAAGACATTGAATCGGTGTTTCAGCTGGTTGAAGAACTCGCGATCCACCACAAACACGATCCGGATTACATTAGCAATACCCCGCAGCAGATGCTGGAGGACGCTTTTGGGACCAAGCGTTATTTTGAATTTTTAGTAGCCGAAGAAAATGGGAAGATCGTAGGGGCCTCAATCTACTATTTCATCTATTCTACCTGGAAGGGCAAGAGCCTATACCTGGAAGATCTCATTATTACCAAATCCCATCGGGGACGTGGTATTGGGAAACTGTTTATGCAGGCTCTGGCTGAGGAAGCTGTGGCCCTGGGCGCGCAAAAGATGAAATGGCAGGTAGCGGACGACAACCACGGTGCTATCCGTTTTTACGAGCGGGCGGCTGCTGACCTCGATGAAAACTGGATCAATTGTGAATTGAATCGGGAACAATTAACCGATATGGTTAAAGCCGAAGAAGATTTGGTTACCGTCTGATAGAATTTATGCCAACATGCATACCAGTAAGCCATCTCATCGAGATGGCTTTTTTTGTATCCAATCATGGTCGGGCCAGATAGCAAGCGGAAGATATGAAGCTAGCCAGACCGAAAGGAAGCTTGTCTGAATACACGAATAGTCGCGGACGGCTAGTCGCGGACGGCTAGTCAATGAGGGCCTTTTGGTAGGAGGATTTAATAATTGTTTCGTAATTGTACCGTGAACGGCTGTTAACGAATCAAGCATATTAATCATGAGTGAAGTACCAAACATTAAGTTCAAGAAAGATACCGAACATACCCTTGAGTTTGAAGTCACTCCTTTGCCTAAGCTATTTCAGGAAACGTTTCCCGATCACGATCCTTTAAAATCGCACCGGCTGAATTTTTATGCCATCATTTTTATCACCGATGGCAACTCCGGCACCCATTATATTGATTTTAACACCTATCAGTACAAAAAAGGTAATCTGATTTTCATTGCCAAAGAGCAGGTGCACGCCTTCTCGTCACTACAAAACAATGATGGCTATATCGTGCTGTTTACCGAAGACTTCCTCACCAAAAGTATGGCCCATGAGGACACGATCTTCTTACAGCAATTATTCAACTATCAGCTTTACCATCCGGTAGTTCAACTAACATCTGGACAATTTAGCGAGTTCAAAACGATTGTGGCGATGGCTCAACACGAAAGAGAACAGTCCAGTGATTTTGCTAGTGAACGGATATTGCGGAGTTACCTGAATTTGCTGCTGTTAAAATCCCAGCGACTAAGGAAAGAGCATACCAACTACCACGACTCAAGCTATTATCAGGAATTTATCCAATTTCAGCAACTGCTGAGGAAGGATCTTTTTCTTTCCCGCAGAGTCAGCTACTACGCTGAGCAGCTCAACATGTCCTCTAAAAAGCTTAATATGATCACTCAGGAGATGGTGAATATGCCTGTGAAGACCTATATTACCTCTAGCCTTGTTTTAGAAATCAAACGGATACTCGCTAATTCATCCATGACGGTGAACGAGGTAGGCTATGAAACCGGTTTTGAAGAGCCTACCAACTTTGTAAAATTTGTGAAGAAACATACCCATTCGACTCCTGTTGAGCTGAGGAAGATACTGCGATGAGAGCGCTTTTCCCATTTTTACCATTCTTACGCTCAGGTTGACCTGCCACACTCACCTTCACTAACGTACCTTCGTATCGTTACACAGTTATTTATCTAAATCTCTACCCACTCATGAAAATAGCCGTCACCTCTGCCAGCGGACAGTTAGGAACCGCCATTATCCGATCATTGATTGACGTCATAGGAAAAGACAATGTCGTCGCCATCGCCCGCACTCCAAAACATGCCGAATCTCTCGGAGTTGAAGTAAGAGCTGGAGATTATAATCAGAAAGCACACTTTGACCAAGCCTTGAAAGGAGTAAATACTTTGCTGCTCGTTTCAGGGAACGACGATCCCGAGAAACGCAAACAGCAGCACGCCAATGTTATTGATGCCGCTAAAGCTAATGGGGTGCGTAAAGTGGTGTATACCAGCATCGTCGGCCCCATACGTGACTCTGACTTTTCGCCGGTGGTGCAAAGCAATCGCCATACGGAAGAGTATCTGGAAGCCAGCGGACTGGCGTGGTCCATCGGACGCAACGGGATATACCTGGAGCCCGACCTGGAATACCTGGACCACTATCAAAAAGACGGTAAGATCACCAACTGTGCCGCAGACGGGCGTTGCGCCTACACCACGCGGTCAGCGCTGGCTTACGCTTATACCCGGATGCTCACCGAAGACCAGCATAACGGGCAGACCTACAACCTCACCGGCCCGGCCATCACGCAGTACGAATTAGCGTACATGATGAACGAGGTATTCGATACTGACCTTCATTACGAACCGCTGAGTGTGGAGGAATATCGTCAGCAACGTGTTGATGAACTGGGCGAATTTATGGGGACGGTCATTGCGGGCATTTACCAGGGTATCAGAAACGGCGACATGGACGTTCCATCTGACTATCAGAAAGCCGCTGGCCGAAAGCATATCAGCATCCCGGATGCGATGAGATACTTTCAAAAATCCTAACCGCGCCAACATCATTTTTTCACTTTAACTCAATACTGTTATGAACCAGTCAAATAAAATATTTATCGTATTCATCAGCCTGCTGCTCGCCAGTTTTTTGCTACAGGCGCAGGATGAATCGGAAGCGACCTGCAAGCTGAAAGCTCGGAATGAAGAATTTCGTCCCGACATCATACCGATTACTGATAACGTATATACCGCCGTGGGCTACAGCGTCTCCAACGTCTCGATGATTATCGGTGAAACCGGGTTAGTCATCGTAGATGCCGGACTCAAACCAGCGGATGCGGAGAAGATACTGGCAGAGTTTCGTAAGATCACCGACAAACCCGTGAAAGCCATCATTTATACGCACGGACACGGTGACCATACCGGGGGAGCCAGCGTGTTTGCGGGTGAGGGCGAGCCGGAAATCTGGGCCCGCTCCGGCCACTTTCTGGAACAGGAGGGTTTTAACCTGGAAACTCGTACCCTGGACGAGGCGGGCTTGACAATCAACGGCAAACGCGGAGTTCGGCAGGCGGGCCTTACCTTGCCCGACGAGTGGCATATCAACAACGGGGTTGCTCCGGTGCCTTCTGCTAAGGCTGACAAAAATGCCAATCCCGCAGCGGACGAGGGACTGATTGAGCCTTCCCACACCTTCGACACCAATCGAGTGAGTTTGGACATCGGTGGTATTCAACTGGATCTGGTGGCGGCTACCGGGGAAACCTACGATGAACTGTACGTCTGGCTACCAAAAGAAAAGGTAGTGTTCACTGGTGATAACTTCTACAAGTCTTTTCCCAATCTGTATACCATCCGGGGGGCACCCTACCGGGACGTACAGGACTGGTACCGAAGTATAGATCAGATGCTGCAAGAAGGACCGAAACACGTGGTACCCGGGCATACGCGCCCGATCATAGGAGAACGGGAAACAAGTCTGGCATTGATCAATTATCGGGATGCCATCCGGTTTGTGTTTGATAAAACGATTGAGGGGATGAATATGGGCATGACCCCGGATGAACTGGTCGCCTACGTTCAGTTACCGGATTCATTGGCTAATAAAGACTATCTGGAAGAGTACTACGGGGCGGTTGCCTGGTCGGTGCGCTCTATCTTTCATGGCTACCTGGGTTGGTTTGATGGCAATCCTATCAACTTGGACCCGCTGGCTCCGAAAGAAGAAGCTCAGCGAATGGTTACCTTAGTAGGCGGAGAAGATAAGCTATTAGCTACGGCTCAGCAAGCGCTAGACGAGCAGGATTACCAGTGGGCGGCCACCCTGACTGACTACTTGTTAGCGTTGGACCCGAATGCGGCTGAGCCCAAGTTGATCAAAGCCGATGCCTTGATTGGTATCGCCGAAAACATGCTGACGGCCACCGGAAGAAACTATACACTCTCGTATGCTTTGGAACTGAAAGAGGAGGCTGAGGCAAGTAGTAAAAAGTGATGATTAGCCGTCCGCGATAAATTTGCGGATTACTCTCAATCATCACTTCACTCATCAGACCTATTATATTTAATTTTCTAGTATCTGCCCATCACTGAGCAGCTTTTCTCTGAGCTGGGCATAATCAATGCTTTGGACACTTTGATCCGCATCAATTGCCAACGTGGCGGCCGTGGCAGCCGATTGCCCCAGTACCATAAAGACCGGTTCCATGCGAATTGAACCAAACGAAATATGGCTGGCGGACAGGCAAACGGGCACCAGCAGGTTGGTAGCCTGCGATTGTTTGGGAGTGATCGACCGATAAGCGATGGGGTAGGGGGGAAATCCACCGACCTCGACATTGCCTTCATTCTTCACCTGTCCGTCTACGACAATGCGTTGGCAGTTGTGCGAGTCCATCGTATAAGCCGCCAAACCAATAGGGTCCTCGGCTGTTTCTTTTCCCTGGCAATGGGCCTGTGTCATGACCAGGGCCCCGATCAACCGGCGGGCCTCTCGTACATAGAGTTGAGGTGACCAGTTTCCGTGCTGCGTATACTCGTCTTTAGGATATCCCCAGTGCTGTATTTCTTCCTGTAAAACCTTGGGAACCCGGGTATCAGTGCTATAAAAGTAGAGAAGGCCTTTGGTATAATCTTCATGCGCTTTGATAATTTCAGCCCGTTCGGCATAGCTGGCTTCCGGGTAAGCATGGCTCCAGTTGATCATATCCGTTGAAAAACCTCCTCGATTATTAATATCGGTTTTGGCATTAGGCATATGACTCCAGATGAAATACTGATTGATGGCACTCATCTCAGGTTGCGCATCGAACAATCTTGCTAAAAGTTCATACCGAGTAGAATCATAGTTTTCTGGGCGAGTGATGGGTACTTTGTTTTCTTCCGCATTGGTCAGACAGATACGAAAGTTATAAGCCTGCACCAGGGAATCACCACTACCTTGCTCATCCAGAGACGTTGGGCTGATGCCCCATAATAACCCACTTTCCGGATCACCAGGAATGGTGTAGGGATCAACTCCATCGGGAAACTGATGACCTTCGAGCAGTTGCACTCCGTTATAGGTTTCGCCATACTCTTCGTTGGATTCGCGACCAACGATATAATCAACGCCGGCTGCGGCCATCAGGTCGCCCTCGTAAGTGGCATCAATAAACATTTTTCCAGCATATGTAGTCCCATTTTCCAGCGAAATCTCTGAGATTCGGTTGTCTACCTTGTTTACCCCGGTTTCTCGATTCAACCGTTCACCAATAATGACTTCTATTGCTTCAGCCGTCAGCATATCCTCGTACACTTTCAGCGCAGCAGATGGTTCAAACGTCCACATGGCATCCTCATTTTCCGTAGTACGGGTTTGACCACCATCCAGGTAACTTTCCTGTTTTTGCCACTTCCAGTGTTGGGGATCATTGTAATAGTCACGAATATTCTGGTAAAACTCTCGGGAGATTCCCCCAATCGCTTGTTTGTTACCAATATCCGTTTGGCCCAGTCCCCCGGTCGTCAATCCACCCAATCGATCAGTAGGTTCGATGAGTACAACCGATTTGCCCAATCGGGCAGCCTGAATGGCCGCAGCGATACCACCGGACGTGCCCCCGTAGATCACAATATCGTATTGATTTTCAGCTTCGTCAGACGATTGACTGGTACAAGCAATAGCCAGGAGAGATAACAGTAAGAGAAGTAGGTTTTTCATAAGCGTAGTAAAGGTATGTATCGTTCGTAGTTTATCTAATAACTTGTTTGTCTTTCAGCAATTGGTCTTTTAACTGCTCGTAATTTACATCTTGCACCGCAATATCCTGCTCCAAGGCCATTACGGCAGCGGTGGCTGCACTCTGTCCCAAGATCATAAAAACCGGTTCCATTCGGATAGACCCAAAAGCGATATGAGAACTGGAGACACAAACTGGCACCAGCAAATTTTTACATTCCTCTTTTTGGGGCACTAGTGCGTGGTAGCCAATCGAATATGGTTTGGGAACTTTCACCCCAATATCACCTTCGTTTTGCACATACCCGTCTGGCTTTATATAGCGCTGGATATTGTGAGAGTCCATGGTATACGATCCCATACCAACGGCACCGGGTGTTTCTCTTTTCCCTAGTAAATCATGTTCTGTCATCACGTACTCACCAATCATTCGTCGGGCCTCTCGTATGTAAAGCTGATGAGGCCAGTGACCATTATCGTTAAATTCGTCAGCAGCCAAGCCCCAGGTTTTCATTTCTTTACGGACGTCAGATGGAACACTTGAATCGTTTGCCAGAAAATACATGAGCCCCTTTTGGTAGTCTTCATGTTCTTGAATGATTTCCTTTCGGCGATCATAGCTGGCTTCCGGGTAGTCGTAATTCATGCCAATATAGTCGGTACTGATCGGACCATGGTTATTGGTATCGGTTTTTCGGTTCGGAATCGGGTCAAATTTATTGAAAGTTTGATTCCAACCGTTAGCATATACCCGGGCCAGCAGTGCATAATTGGCCGGATCGTATCCGGTTGGTTTGGGAAAGGAAATACGATTTTTTGGATGATTAGACAGACACATGCGGAAGCAATACGCCTGAATTTTATTATCCCCTTCGCCGTATTTACCAGGATCTTCGTCTGAGACCAGCGGGAGTAAGCCACTGCTGGCATCATTCGGTACTTTATAGGGCGATATATCGTTCTGAAACCAGTGCTGATGGTGTAATACTCCTACCTGAATCCCATTCCATTCCTCACCATAGACACTATTGGCTTCTCTTCCAACATCATAGCTTACGCCAGCCGCAGCCATCAGATCACCCTCGTAGGTAGCGTCGATAAAAACAAGTCCCGAAAAAGTTTTTCCACTGAGGGTTTCCAGAGAAACTATTTTATTGTTTTGCATCGCCACGCCACCTTCCCGGTTCAACCATTCGTCTCGATAAATCTCAATGCCATTTTCAGCCACAAAATCTTCGAATATCTGTTCTGCGACATGAGGTTCAAATATCCATTGAGTTCTCTCATTGCCATCAATAGCCGGTGTACCCTGGCCCTGATTCCCATATTCCGACTTTTTTTGCCAGTTCCAGGCCTCTGGTTGCTGATAATGAAGATACACTCTATGGTAGAACTCACGAGCCAAACCGCCAATCACGCTCTTATCACCTGTATCAGTGTATCCCAGCCCGCCCGAAGAAAGGCCCCCCAAGTGAGTATCCGGAGATACCACAAGGACACTTTTATTCATTTTTTTCGCTTGAACCGCCGCTGTAATTGCCGCCGCAGTGCCTCCGTAAATAATCACATCAGCTTGGTACTGATCCTGATCGTTTTGCCCGAATACCCTCTGGCCATCGATCATGAAAAGGATTAAAGAAATATAGGTAGTTAGTTTGAAAATATGCATTTCAATTATTGGTAAAAATCAAAAACTTGAGATCATGAGGGGGGGCAAAAGGCTGTTTTCCGTTTCACGGATGAGTGGCACTGCGCTCACTTTTTAGAATATCATTTAACTTTTGTTGCATCTTTTTTCCTTCTTCTGGATAATTTTTTGCCAGGTTTATCGATTCGGAGAGGTCTGTCGAAAGATCATACAACTCACCGTCAGGATTTTTTTTATCCGGAGCAAGAAATTTCCACTTCCCCCAACGTAAGCCCATTCTTCCACCACTGGATTCCACAACGACTGTTTCACGGGTATTGGGCTCTTTTCCCATGAGCACCGGAAGCAGATTATAGCTATCCCGACCTGAGTCATCGGGTAATTCGTAATCAACGACTGAAGCCAGGGTCGCCAGTACATCGTTAAGGGCAAAAAACTGATCACTAGACTGGGTAGCCGGGAAGTGTCCGGGCCAGCGAGCAATCAGCGGGGTTCTGACGCCGCCTTCCCAGGCGGTCCATTTGGTACCTCTTAACGGACCATTGGGATGGTGTACCTCTCCTGATGAGTTATCATCCTGTACATTTTCCGGACTATTCGACGCATTTTCAAGGTCCATGTCTCGGGCAGTTACCACAAATTGAGACCCGTTATCACTGGCAAATAATACCAGCGTATTATCGGTTAATGCTAAGCGGTCCAGTGCATCCAGGATCTGACCAATATAGTGATCCAGTTCATACACATAATCACCATATAAGCCAGCATCGGTCTTACCCTGAAAACTTTCGTTTACGGCCAGGGGAATATGAGGCACATAGGGGGCATAGTACAGGAAGAAGGGCTGCTCTTTATCTTGAGATGCCTGCTCCTCCAAATAGGAAAGCGCATTATTGGTAACATACGGCAGGTACTCTTCCAGCGAATATTTTTCCAGGGTTTCGGTGTTTTGAGCGGCTTCTATGGTATAAAGATCATGCTGAATAGCTCCCATGATCTGGTTATTTTCGAGGATCCAGCACTCGCTGGCGCAACTAAAGCCCAGCCAGTAGTCAAAACCATGATCGAGCGGTCCATCACTTACGGGGCGACTGAGATCCAGATTAGCTCCATTATTATCATCTCTAAATTGTCCGTAACCTACGGGATTTTTACCGTCTAGGGTAGGGAAGGTGGTACCCAAATGCCACTTTCCAAACCCGGCGGTAGTGTAACCCGCCTTTTGAAGCATTTCAGGAAGGGTAAGCAGGTTTGCATCAATCATTGAACGTTCATAATTTCTCATGACTCCTGATTTCTTCCAGCTTCGGAAAGCATACTGGCCTGTCATCAAGGAATATCGGGAGGGTGAACAGACAGCAACCGGACAGTAGGCGTTGGTGAGACGGATACTCTCATCAGCAAGCCGATTTAGATTGGGTGTTGGAATTAAAGAATTACGGTTATAAGGCTTCAGATCGCCGTACCCCAAATCATCGGCAAGAATGATGAGAATGTTAGGTTGGGCAGATGACTGGCTCCAGCCCTGAATACTGATTCCGATCAGAAAGAAAGTAATAAGATACAGGAGTTTGGTTGCCCTTATTTCGCGATAATAAATCATATGTGTATTGTTGTCTTTTGAAATAGCAATGTTTGTTGAGCACTTCTATGCTGGGAGTTTACCCTCGGAAGGGTAATATTTTGGAATACTGCCGAGGGATTTCCCTTTGGGGCAAAGGATTCTCTCTAAGTTGTTTCTGTATGGCAGAGGCCCTTACATCCTGGACGTTAGTTTGATCCCTTACCGCCAGGTAAGATGCTACCCCGGCAGCCTGCCCGAGTGCCATAAAAACTGGTTCCATGCGTAATGAACCATAGGCAGCATGAGAGGAGGATAAACAGACTGGCACAATCAGGTTACTGATTTCCTCTCTTCCCGGGATCATCGCTCGGTAGGGTGAATACACCGGGTATGGGTTGTCAGATTCGCGGGGTTTACGGGTAATCTAATTTTGAACATTTCTAAGAAGCTGGTTTTAGTGAAGTTTTTTGATGATTTGTTGCCCATTTTTCCCTGAATACACCTGCTATGAGTTGTCAGATTTACGGGTTTAATGGGTGATCTGATTTTGTACATTTTCAAGGAGCGGTTCTAGTGAAGTTTTTTTGATGATTTTTTGCCCATTTTTCCCTTTCCGCCTACCCCTTGGTTGGGTGAGGGGCATCCGTAAAGGGAAAAATATGTTGTTTATTTGTTCATGATTACGCCACCATTGTTTCTAATGCTGCTGGATCAACGCGCTTGCGGTATTTCTTCCATCGTTTCTTGCCAGGCTTTCGTCCGTTATGCACCTGGTTTGGGGTGAGGTAACCTAAGCTACCATGTGGGTACTTATTATTGTAAATGAAGATGGTTCGGGCAATGGCTTCCTGAGCTAACTCAAAAGTGGAAAAGCCTCGCTCTAACCCGAACTCTTCTTTCAGTGTCCGGTGCATCCGTTCGGCCAGGGGGTTCTCCAATGGATCAGGTGAATTAGTCATGGAAATCAATATCTCATGCTTTTTGAGGATCTTGATGTAGTCATGACAGCAATACTGGATGCCTCGGTCAGAATGATGAATCAGCGAGTTCGGGGGAATAGCGGTCGCTGCTTTGGAAGCATCTTTTTGATGCAAGGCCATCTTCAAAGCTTTCAGTGCGCCTTCGGCGTGTAAGCTCTTATGCAAGTGCCAACCTATTATTTTACGCGAATAAGCATCCGTGATTAGGCTGAGATAGGCGAACCTATTGCCCACGGGGATATACGTTATATCCGACACATAGAGTTGATTGATGGCCGTGATTTGAAGATCTTCAATCAGGTTCTTGTAGCGAACATAACTATGATCTGAGTAGGTCGTTCTGGTACGCCTTTTCCGGAAGCTAATGAGCATATTCTCTCGCCTGAGCAAATCGTACATCCTATCCCGGCCCAGTTTAATGCCATGTTTCCTACGATAAGAGACAGTAAGGTGATGCAACTTTCTAGTGCCTAAACCAGGCATTTCTTCCCGTATTTTTCTGATCTTCTTCAGCTTTTGCAATTGCTCAATCTTTTCTTGATCGGATAGCTTTTTTTTCGCCATAGGTTGAGAATTTAAGTGGGGCTGGATGAAGAATGTATCATGCCAACGTTGCCACTGATGTAGTAATGTACGGCTAATCTTAAACTTTCGGCAAGCTTCATCTTCAGAGAGAAGCTCTGCTGCTACCATTTGCACTGCCTGTTTCTTGATACGAATAGGATAATAAGGTTTTGAACGTTTCATAGATTGTCTAAATAAAAGGTAGAACATCGGTTAAAATACCCCGTGACAACTTTTTATAGGACGATCCATTTTGTTCAATAACTAAAATTATGTTAAATTAAACGTTTCTGAAACAACTGTTTTCCCTTTTATTGGAAATTGTAAAGTCAGGATTTGGAATAGGGGTAAAGTCAAAAATGCTCTTTAAAACGAAATATATAACCAAACTTTTAATATTAATTAGAATTTTATTACACGAAAAACTTTAATTGTAAAATAATATTTTATAATATTCGCACTTAACCTACTTATCAGATTATGAGAAAAATTTTACTATTCAGCTTTACCCTATTTATTGCCTTTAGGGTAGCAGCACAAGAACAAACTATTTCAGGAAAAGTAATTGCCGAAGATGATGAGTCTCCGATACCGGGAGCGAACATCATTGTGAAAGGCACTAGCCTTGGAACATTGACGGATATCTCCGGAAATTACACTTTATCAGTCCCCGAGGGTGAAGAAACAATCGTTTTTTCATTTATCGGGATGAAAACCATTGAAGTAGACATCAATGGTCGCTCAGAAATTGATATTAGTCTTCCTTCTGACACCAAGCAACTTTCAGAGGTAGTGGTTACTGCTCTCGGTGAACGAGTAGATCGGGATGAACTAGGTACCGCGATCTCCAGTGTAGAAGGTGAGAAGATTGCCCGCTCGGGTGAGACCAGTGTACTTACCGGGATGAGTGGAAAGGCAGCAGGGGTACAGATCACCCGGTCGGGTGGTGACCCTGGAGCAGGAGCCTTTATTCAGATTCGTGGGCAGAATACCATCAATGGGAACTCTCAGCCACTGATTGTCATCGATGGTATTCCGATGAGTAATACCAGTGAGGGATCAGAGGAAGTGATGCAGCAGTCCCGACTTAATGATCTAAACCCTTCGGACATTGCTTCCATGGAAATTCTCAAAGGGGCATCGGCGGCGGCCCTCTGGGGAACTCGGGCGGCCAATGGGGTCATCATGATTACTACCAAACAGGGTGAAGATAGCGGCGGAAAATTAAACATTGATTTTTCTTCTACTTTGTCTATCGACAAAATCAATAAGCTGCATCCAATCCAGTCTACCTATGGTCAGGGCACGGGTGGTATGTACGATATGTTTACTACTCGCTCATGGGGTGATAAAATTGGCGATCGGGTTGGGGGTGAAGACGTGTTCATCACTGATCCGACCGATCCAAATTATAGCGGTTATGTGACTTTTCCCGACGGCTCCCGCAGGTATGCAATTGCGGGTGGTACTGAAGAAAACCCTCATGGTGGCAAACGTTCCCAGTTTGTTGATGATCACACCAATGACGTTTTCCGAACCGGTTATTATGTGGACAATGCACTGGCAGTTTCCGGTGGTAATGCCAGCACCAATTTTTATCTGGGCCTGGCCAACCTGACGCAGGAAGGGATTATTGAGGGCAACAGTGATTATAAGAAAAATAGTGTCCGGTTTAATGTAAACAGCACCCTGACGGATTGGCTGACCGTGAATGTAAATAGCAATTACATCAGCATGAATTCTAACCGAGTGCAACAGGGCGATAATGTGAATGGGTTGCTATTAGGGCAGTTACGCTCCCCTCCTGGATTTAATAATGATTATGATGTGGGAGATTACACCGATCCGGCCGGCAATGTCTTTGCTGATCGTCATATATCATTTCGAAACCCATTGGGAATAAGCGATAACCCTGGATTTGCCAATCCGGTTTGGAACGTACACAACATCGACAATACGACTAATGTTGATCGCTTCTTGGGTAATATCGAACTTTCACTTAATCCCACTGATTGGTTAAGCATTACCGGACGGTCGGGCATTGACAATTTTGTGGATAAACGTAGCTATAATTTCCCCATTTATTCCGCGGCTAATACGACCGGTGAACTTACGCAGGAAACTATAACGGAGCGTCAATTTAACAATGACCTGTTTGCCCGTGTAACCAAACAAGTTAGTTCGTCATTCTCCATACGTGCGCTGGTAGGATTGAACTACAATAGCCGTTATTATGAAAAGGTGGAAGTGTCCCTCAACAACTTTATTATTCCAGATGCGCCTCCACTGTTGAACAATGCACTGAACAGCAATTTAAGTGCTGAAAACGAGACCCGTCTCATTAGAACCTATGCCTATTACGCGCAATTGAACTTCGAATTTGCCAATATGCTTTATCTGGAGTTTACTGGCAGAAACGAAAGTGCTTCTACCTTTGGTGCCCAGGCAAACAACAGCTTTTTCTTTCCCTCATCATCTGTGGCCTGGCAGTTTACCAATATGCCAGGTTTCCCCGATGGCTCATTTCTAAGTTTTGGTAAACTCAGGGCCAGCTACGGTGAAGTGGGTATTCAGCCTCAGCCGTATCTGACTACCACGCCCTTTAATCTGGCAGATTATGATGTTCCTTACGCTTCTAATCTCATTGGTAGCAGTGACAACTATCAGGGAGGATATATTCGGGATTATACCTATGGGAACCAGGCTCTGAAACCCGAACGTAAAGCTGAGTTTGAAATAGGTACTGACCTCCGGTTCTTTAATGATAAATTAAATTTGAGTGCCACTTATTATAAAAATGACACCCGGGATGTGATCCTGGAGCTTACTACCTCACCTTCTACCGGATTTACTTCTTCCTGGCAGAATGCAGCACATATACAAAACAAAGGCTTGGAATTAGAATTGGGATACAATGTATTCAGCAATCAGAATTTCGCCTGGGATATTGCAGCCAATTATTCACTCAATCGCAATGAAGTAGTTTCATTGGCCGGTTCAGATGCCCAGGAAATTGGCTATCGATCGGCCATTATTGAAGGGCAGCCTTTCGGGGTGTTTTACGGAGCTGATTTTGCAAAAGAAGAAAATGGTGACTATGTGCTGGACGAAAACGGCTTCCCTACAGTAGGAACTTCAAATGAAGTGTTAGGTAACCCTAACCCAGATTGGCAGGGTGGAATTAACAACGCATTTACTTTTAAAAACTTTTCGTTTTCCTTCCTCTTCAGTGGCATTTTTGGCAATGATATCTGGTCAGGAGCCAGGGGTGCTTTATTCAACTATGGTACCCATGCGTTGATCGGGGTTGAACGAGTATCAGATGTTGATCTGGTGACCAATACAGGAGTGTTGATCCCAGCTGGAACCCCGTTTCGGGGGAATATCGGAGATTTTGGTGCAGGCCCGGTGGCCTTGACCGAAACCTGGTATAACGGCGGCGGCGGCGGCGGCTTTGATGGCGCCTCAGACAGACAATTCGTTTTTGATGGTTCTCATGTCCGGCTCCGACAGGTGTCCTTAAGTTATGTGCTCAACTCACCTGGTTTCCGGGATCTGACTAAGCTTAATTCCGTAGAGTTTGGGTTTACCGGACGTAACCTGGGGCTTTGGACAGACTATATCGGAGTAGATCCTGAATCTAACCAGACCCAGGCTGATTCTCAGGCCCGAGGTGAGGACTGGTTTATCAATCCCAGCACCAAGTCTTATATCTTCTCTATTCGCATCAGTTACTAACCATAAAGCGATTAACAACATGAAATACAGTATAAAATATTTACTTCTATCTGCAAGTTTCTTATTAGGAGCTTGTGAGGATTTATTCGATGATGAATTGATTACCACGAATCCGAATGCTGTTACGCAGGCATCGGTTCCGATGGGAACACTATTGTCTGGTACTTTAGTAGGTGTAACCGCCCTGCATGAGGATACTGATACCAGGATATCCTACATGTGGTCAGGCCAAATGACGGGGGCGGCCCGTCAACATCTGGCTTTTTCCCAGTATATCGTTTCCGCGGACAGATTTTCCTGGGATGATTATTATGCCACCGGAGCTGATGCCAGAATTGTACAGCAAAAGGCTGACGACAATGGCGACACCTGGCACAAGGGAATTGCCCAGGTAGCCGAAGCCCTCATTATTACTAAGTTAACTGCATTTTGGGGATCAGTGCCTTATAGCCAGGCGTTTGACATAGAAGAATTCCCGTCTCCGGTGTATGACACTCAGGAAGAGGTATACAGCCAGTTGCAAACTACCCTGGATGTGGCCATTGAAAATCTTTCAGTAACCGCCGGTACCAGTCCGGGTAATAAGGATATTGTATACGGCGGGGATCTGGACAAATGGATTGCCGCAGCCTATACACTGAAAGCCCGCCTGTACCTGCATCTGGGAAACTACGATGCAGCCATTGAGAATGCGCTCAAGGGAATCAGTACACCGGAGGGGGATGCATTAGCTCCGCATGGCAATAGTCAGGGTATTGACCAGAACTCCAATTATGCGTTTTTTGTAGTTACCCGTTCCGGCGATACAAATTTTAGCCCTCCGGCCGTGTTGCCTACGCTGATGAATTCCAACCGAAATGCTAAAACCGATGATACGGCGCTGTATAATCATTTCTTTCAGTTTGGTCTTATTCAAAGTGGAGTATTGGACGCCAATGTAAATCCTGATGGTTTCTTTGCTGCGGATGCTTATCAGCCATTGCTTACCTACTATGAAAATCAGCTAATCCTGGCCGAATCGTATGCTCGAACCAACAATCTGCCTGCGGCATTGGAAGCATTAAACTCTGTACGGGCGGTACTGGCCACTGGGTATATCAATGGCCGGACTATCAGTGAAGAGAATCAAGCCTTTGGTATTAAATATGAGCCTTATGTGATGGGCGATTTTTCCGCTCAGACGGATCTTCTGTATGAGATCATCCTGACCAAATACATGGTAACGCTCTCTCAGTACGAGTCTTTCACGGATATCCGAAGATGGCAGGTGGCGACTCCGGTGGTAACTTTACCGGTTGAGCCCGTTGTTTCTACCAGAACCGGCGAACTACCCGGGCGATATATCTATCCTACAGCGGAGATCACCACCAACCCTAATATTCCTAACGTGAGTGATCAGTTTGAAAAGCTAACGATATTTTAAAATCGTAGCATCAGCTTTGTAACATTTTTGAGTAAGCCGCTGGGCCTAACGTCATGATACAGTATGATGTATAGGTTCAGCGGTTTTGCTGTTTTAAGAAAGCATGAATGCTTACTAGCCCAGGCAATATTATTTAACTAAATGATGCGCCTGTTTACGAAGCGGTTGCGTTTTGCCCGATACCATCACTCGCCAGAGCCACTCCAGCGGTCCGGTATAATAATAATGCAGCCAGACATGGCTGAAAATGATCTGCACTATAAAGAATGCTAAAGCGATCGGGAGGGTAAATGATGGGCCCACCTTACCAAATAGCCCCAGTCCCACGCCGTTGAAGATAAGCACGGCTACTACCGACTGCATAATGTAGTTGGTTAATGTCATTTTGCCAACGGGCACCAATACCTCAAGGTAGGTACGTAATCTGGTTTTCTGAAAGATTAAAATAAACCCGGTAAGGTATATCATAAACAGCCCCAGCGTATTCATTCGGTAACCTATCGAATGAATGATCTGATACCATAACAGTGATTCTGTTTTGGATATTGGGTTGAATAAATACATACCGGTACCGGCAGCAAAAATCAGGATGCCAATGAAGAAACTCCAAACAATCTTAGTCTCATATTCCGCAAGTTTCTTAAACAGATCTACTTTACCCGCCCATAAACCCACAAAAAAGAACCCCAGAATATTCGAGACATAGCCTATGAAATACCAGGGATCAGTATACCTTTCGTTCTCAATCAGAAAATTCAGCCGGATTGATTGCCAGTACGAACCACTCAGAAAAGCCTCTTGCACATACTCAGGAGAAAATACCGTTTCATGATGGATCGTCACCATCATTTCCGTAATGCTTTCGCTGGCGGGTATTACCACGGTAAGTAAAAAGCAGAGGGCAAGAATCAGCTTGCTGTCTAGGCGGTAAAGTACCAGCAGGAATAACCCGGCCACAAAATACCAGCGCAGGATATCTCCCCAGATGATTAGATAGGTATGGATTAATCCGAAAAGCAGCATGACCAATAGTCGCTTGATAAAGCTTTTCCGAAACGGTATCCCCAGTCGCTCCGATTTTTTTATCTGAAAATAAAACCCCAGGCCAAATAAGAATGAAAACAGCACCCGGGATTTTAGCTTGAAAAAGAGCTGGTTGATGAGGAAAATTGTGTGATCCAGGGCTGGAAAGGGGAGAGAAGCCAGTTGCTCATCGGTCAATAAGCCGGGAAATCCGGAAAAAGCACTGGTATAGTGGGTGAGTAATACTCCCAATAATGCATATCCACGCAATGCATCAATCACACTAATGCGTTTTGTCGTGGCATTTAATTGGATATGAGATGCCATAAGTAAGGTTTTAATGTTGTTTCTGTGATCATCAACTGATGAAAAGCGATTTTTAAACGCACTTTCGTCAATTACAAACAGGACTACACTAAAAATATGCCCTCAGATGGCAGAAGGTTAATGTCTTAATGACTATTTGTTATGAACAACCTGCTTGTAAAAAATAACACAGCGCGAAGTTAAAATTTAAAGAAGAGGATAAAAGGTAATCCGCAGTAAATTGTAACGATTGTGCTTTCTTTTTCTTTAGGTGTCCTGCCAGTAACAGATAGTAACCCCGACATGCACATTTTGAGGGGCATTACCGGAGTAGGATAAAAAAATGATCAGCATAAGTAAGCACTATGACGAAAATAATGATAACGTCATTGCGACGAGGCACGAGGAAGCAATCTGCTGCTAATGAGCCGACGTGGCGCGGGGAGATAGCTTCATCATTCTTCCTCGCTATGACGCTAAAAATATAAGCTAATTTTGTTACAGTGCTTACCCGACCAGAAATAAGTATAATCAATACGTCATCGCGAACAAATGTGAGGTGATCTTACGTCCCGGGAGACCGCTTCGCCGAGCCTCGCGGTGACGTCTGGAAAAATGATACTTGAATTTGGTTGGATACTTATACCGATTGGGGTATATGATAGGAGGTACAGGTCCTTAGGAAAGCTCACCAAAAGCCCCGGCAAATGCTTCCATATTTTCCATGGTGCCAATACTGACCCGACAGTAGTGCTGGTCACGGTATACTACGCGTTTTAGCCCCACACCCCGCTTCATCATTTCCATTACAAAACGGTCACCATCCATGCGAATGGGGAAAAGCACAAAGTTAGTATCGGAAGGGACGTATTCGTAGCCGTTGGCTTCCAGGGTCTGGTAGAGAAACGCTTTAGACTGGGCATTCATCTTCCGGCTGTAGTCCATGAACTCAGAATCTTCCAGGGTTGCAATGGCCCCCAGTACTGCAGGACGGCTCATGCCATTGCCATCGGTACCATATTTTTTGAGTTGGGTGATCAGTTCAGGCGTGGCCACGCAGTATCCGACCCGCATACCAGCCATGGCATGTACTTTGGAAAACGTGCGAGCAATCATCACCGGATATCCTTCACGAACGAGGTCAATCACGGAGTGGGCGGCTGCGTCTTCCTGGTAATCAATGTAAGCTTCATCAATAAACACTGGTTTGCGTTCGGAGGCCTGTTTGCAGAACTGTCGTAACTGACTGGCATCAGTAATACGTCCGGTCGGGTTGTTTGGATTACAAATGTAGATCAGACTATTATCCGATGAGATTTTATCCAGCATCTGGTCAAAATCATAATCGTAATCCTGAGTGAGGGGTACGGTGACCAGTCCGGCTTCGTAATCGTTGCAGGCTCGCCCGATGAGCGACATATAGGTGAGATCAGCCGCCAGAATAGTATGATTGGGATTTCCGAAATTCTGGGCCGCAGCCATCAGGATTTCGGTAGAACCCGCTCCCAGCATGATATGATCTTCAGTCACATCCCACATTTCTGCCAACATTTTCTTAAGCTGATCCTTACCCAGTTTCGGATACATCCAGCTGTCTTTGATCGCGTCGCTCATGATTTGCTGCGCTTTGGGCGAGGGACCGAAAGGGTTTTCGTTGGAAGTCAGTCGCGCCTTCATGTTTTCATAATCCCAGGGAGATTTTCCAGGTGGGCGAAGCGCCGGGGGAGGAGTGGTAGCCGTAAACGCTTCATAGGGATGATGTACTGCTGCCAATCCGGTAAGCAGGGCGGTAGATTTTAACCAGTGTCGACGGGAAATTGATTCAGCCATGGTCATCGATGTTTAAGGTGATGGTGGCTGCAATTAACAGAATAAAATTTTGTAATTCAATAATTATTCAGTACAAAAAATTATTAACTCAAAAATAACCTGTGATACTATATTGAATTGCGCTGAAATTGTATAATTATACTTTTTTAGCCCTTATCCCTGAGTATTCGGGGGCTTGCGTGAAAAGCCAGGATCTCCTCGGAAAAGCGTATGGCTCGGTCTTCCGACCAGAAATTATCACCGGTGGTGTAACCTTTGGGCATAAAACCGCAATGTCCACCTTCCTCCGGAGCTTCAAAAAACAAAGTTTCGCTGGTGTCGGAATCCTGGGTCAGATAGCACTCTTTCGCCAGAAAAGGATCATTCTGGGCATTGACAATCAGGGTAGGAACCTGAATGGATTGCAGGAAATGAATGCTGCTGCACTGCCGGTAGTAGTCAGCCGCATCTTTATAACCGTGCATGGGGGCGGTGTAATAATCATCAAAATCCTGAAGGGTGCGGATCTGTGGAAAAAACTCGGTGCTTATTTTGTCGGGCATGATTTTCTCTTTAGCCCGTATTTTACCTTTCAGATTATTTAAAAATCGCCAGCTATAAATAAAATTAGATCGCTCGGATATGGTAAGGGAACACGCCTGTAGATCCAGTGGGACGGAAAAGACGATAGCTCCGCTTATTTCCGGAAAAAGCGTTTCCTGGCGTTCACCCACGTATTTCAGGGTGAGGTTGCCTCCCAGACTAAACCCGACTAGCAGTATGCGCTGGTAGGTGGCTTTTGCCCGCACGTGGTGCAAAATTGCGTGTAAATCTTCCGTGGCTCCACTGTGGTAGAACCGTAGCGTCTGGTTAATTTCTCCGCCGCAGCTCCGGAAATTCCACGCCAGCACATCGTATCCTACCCGATTAAAAGCCCGCACCATCCCCTTGATGTAGGGGCGCTGGCTGTCTCCTTCCAGCCCATGGGAGATCACCACCAGTGTATCAGACCCTACTCGAGACCAGTCAAGTAGTAGAAAATCCTGGTCTTCCGTGATCAGTCGCTCCCGGGCATAACGGACATCGGGCACGTTTCGGAACTGAGAGGGGATGATGGTTTGCAGATGTCCATTGAACAGATAAGGCGGCGGTTGGTAATCGGAGGAGTGGATCAGGGGCATACAAAAGAACTGAGTTTGCTACAAAACTAGCAAATTGGCAGTAGAATGACAGGTTATCCGGTAGGGATTCGCTGCGCAGCGAAAAAAGATCGACCACACATCCGGATGTTATTCCATATTTAGGGCATCATCTTTTTAGAGAACCAGCCTTATTTACGTAATTTCGTCAGTAATAAACATGGTATGATTGCATACCAACAGCCTAAATCTATTGTATCCTCAATTACTTCTACCATGAAGATTCAACCGTACTGGCTCATCGCTATAATGACGGCCATGTCCCTGCCCGCAAATTCTCAGCAACCCGAACAATCTTCCCTTCAACTATCAGCCTCCGACGATTTTGTACATCCCGGAATGTACCAGAATGAAGAAGACCTGGTGTACATGAAGGCGCAAATTCAGGCGCGAGAAGAACCCTGGCAATCAGCTTTTGAACGACTCAAAGCGGAAACTTCACTTGATTTTGAGCCCGCACCATTCGTGCATGTGGTGCGCGGTTCGTACGGGAAGGGTTCGGTGGGAGGCAATGAATTTCGGGCGAGTGCCAGCGCTTCCTATCAACATGCCTTGATGTGGTATATCACCGGGGAGAAGGCCTATGCTGATAAAGCCATCGAGATTATCAATGCCTGGTCGCCCGTAATCTGGGATTTTGAAGGGAACGATGCCAAAGTACTCATCGGCTGGGCCGTGCACGAATTTTGCAATGCAGCGGAAATACTTCGATATACCGATTCCGGGTGGGAGAATCAGGACATCGAGGCATTTCAACGGGTATTACTGACGGTGTACTACCCCATCATTGAATACTTTTTCCCGGAGGCCAATGGTAACTGGGATGCGGCCATCATCAATAGCATGATGTGCATCGGTATTTTCTGCGACCGACCTGAGATTTACAACCGGGCAGTTAACCATTATCTGCGGGGGAAGCGCAATGGCGGCTTTACCAAGTACTTTTATCCCCACGGGCAGTGTCAGGAAAATACCCGCGATCAGGGACATACCCAATTGGGCATGGATTATTTCGCCAAAGCCTGCAAAGTCGCCTGGACGCAGGGACATGATCTGTACGGTCTGGCGGATAACCGACTGGCGCTGGCCTTTGAATACACTGCCCAATATATGCTGGGCCAGGATGTGGAGGTCTATGGCCACATTTCAGCCCAGGACCGAGGTGATTTTCGCGATATCTACGAGACCGTCTATCAGCATTTTACCGAAGTGGCCGGTATTGCCATGCCTTACACTGCCCAGGCAGTGGCCCGTACCCGTGATCAAGCTACCGTAGAAGTGCTCACGGCTTATCGTGCCCCTTCCACGGATACCAAAACATCGACTGATCAATCCTTAACATTGTATCCCATGGTGGGGTTACGGGGAGCACAGGAAGCAGCTACCAGCCAGCCTCCAACCAATGCATTACGGGTAGCACCCGGTGATTCTATCCAGCAAGCGCTCGAGCAGGCCGCTACCACGCAGGGCTGGGTCGTGTTGGAGAAAGGAGTGCATATCATTTCCAGTGCTTTAAAAATTCCGTCGGGCGTTACCCTGGCCGGAGAAGGTCGGGAGTCGGTGGTTTTTATGAAACCCGGGACCGATAAATTTGCCATTGTAAATGCTCAGGATGATATGCATGATGTGGTACTGCGTGATTTTGTGGTGGAAGGGGCTACGAGCCCAGAAACTTCCCGAGATCCCAATCAGGACCGGCGGCAACGCTCGGTGCAGATAGCTCCCGTGCGGGGAGGGGTCAACTTTGCTGCCCAGCAGGAAGGACAAATGAAAAATATTCGCCTGGAACACCTCACGGTGCGAGGCTGTACGCACAATGGAGTTGCCATCCGTGGGGCAGCCGATGTAAACATTACTTCCTGTGATTTTAGCGACAATGGCTCGAGTGTGGTACCAGGCGTTCGGCTATTGCACAATCTGCTCGTCACCCGGACGGTCGGTTGCGACATCAGCGATAATCGACTGGATGATTCGCCCTGGGGCTGTGGACTGGATCTTACGCACAGCCGGGATGTGGATATCAGCGGGAACGAAATAGCCCGCAATGGCTTTCATGGCATGCGGGCTGCCGAATGTCAATCGGTCCAGGTGGTGGATAATCTGGTGGAGGGGAACGATGGGCAGGGGATCACTTTTGAGACGTATCTGGACGGTTGCCACAGCAGCAGTGCCCGGGAAAACATTATCCACTTTAATGGGGGCGAGGGTATTCTTGCCGAATCAGGCTCCGAGTTATCCGTTTCAGGCAATACGGAATCATTTAACGGAGTGTCATCTCCGCCATTGGTGAAATAAATGGCGGGTGGCCAGGTGAGAGTTGCTACAGTGCCTTATCGAATTTCTGCGAGTTAGGTAAGCAGAGTTATTACCACGTTCAACTGGCAGGGGTTCTGAATTCTTCTATCTTTGAAGCTCCAATACTTCAACAGATGGAAACGCTTTTAGGTCAGACGTACGAGTTTATCAAATCGGTCAAAGAAATTGACCCGGTTTTGTGGGCATTGATTATCCTGGCATTCAGTTTTATACTGGGGTTGATCATTCGGGCTCTGTTCTACCGCTTCATCCGCCTGTATACCCGTCGTAACGACTGGAAGATGGGTACTTCCATTCTCAAGCATCTGGGTAACCGCACCCGACTCTTTTTTCCCCTGCTGGTATTTTGGGTGCTGCAACCGATCGTATTGTTACCCGAACCGTTGGATGATATCGTACAGAAAACGACCCAGGCACTGTTCTTCATGAGTGTAGGCTGGATACTGCTGAAATCCATCAATGTGCTGGAGGATATCGCCTATGTCTATTATCAGGAAGAACGGGGTGATCTGCTCCGGGAGCGTAAGGTGCGCACTCAGCTACAGTTCTTGAAGCGGATCATGGGAGTCGTCATCTTCATCCTGGTGCTGGCTTCCGTTTTACTGACCTTTGATGGAGTACGAGAGGTGGGGGCCACGTTGCTTACCTCAGCCGGAGTGGCCGGTATCATTGTCGGGGTTGCCGCGCAGAAATCGCTGGCTAATTTACTGGCAGGTTTGCAGATTGCCATTACCCAGCCCATTAAAATTGATGATTCGGTAATCGTAGAGGGGGAGTGGGGAATGATTGAAGAGATTACGCTCACGTACGTAGTGGTGCGGGTGTGGGACAAGCGTCGGATCGTTTTGCCCATTACCTATTTTATTGAAAAACCTTTCCAGAACTGGACCCGCTCCTCTTCCGAACTGACCGGGGTGATTATGCTCTACGTGGATTATAACCTGCCCATTGAGCCGTTGCGGGAGCAATTAACCGCCATTTTGCAGGAAGAACCGCTGTGGGATCAGCAGGCTAATGTTATTCAGGTGGTAGATACCACCGAGCGAACGATGGTGCTGCGGGTGCTGGTGAGCTCCAATGATGCTCCGAATACCTGGACACTACGTTGCTCGGTTCGGGAAAAATTGATTACTTACATCCGGGAACACCACGCAGAGTCACTACCCAAAAGCCGGGTAGCCGTGCTGGATGGCCCGCCGGAAGGTATCAACATTAACACACTGCAAAGCGGATTACCCCCTCGATGACCACGCGAAAGAAACTCTACCATATCATATTTGAATCGGATACGCCCTCCGGGAAAGCCTTCGATGTAGCCTTGCTGGTGGCGATCCTCCTCAGTATTCTGCTGGTGATGCTGGAAAGTGTGCAACGCATCAACGTCCAATATGGTGAATGGATCAAAATAGGGGAGTGGTTATTCACATTTTTGTTTACTGTAGAGTATATCATCCGGATTTACTGCGCTCCGCGCCGGTGGAAGTACGTAGTCAGCTTTTATGGCATCATTGATCTGATTTCTATCATTCCAACTTTCTTGAGCATTTTTATTCAGGGATCTCAGTTTGCCCTGATCATCCGGGCACTCAGGTTGCTGCGGGTATTCCGGGTGCTGAAACTAACCCATTTTCTGGGTGAGGCCGAGGTCTTGCGTCGCGCTTTGCGGCAGAGTATGGCCAAGATCACCGTGTTCATCGGAGTGGTATTGGTATTAATCTTCATTGTGGGTTCTTCCATGTACCTGATTGAAGGACCGGCTAATGGCTTTACCAGCATTCCAGTGAGCATCTACTGGGCCATTGTAACCCTGACGACGGTAGGCTACGGCGACATTGCCCCACAAACAATTGCCGGACAAACCCTGGCTTCCATTGTGATGATATTAGGCTATGGCATTCTTGCTGTACCAACCGGTATTGTTTCGGTAGAAATTTCCCGGGCTGATGCCAGCCAACTGGCGCATGGTGAACGGGTGCGAAAAGAAACAGCTTATCTGCAATCCAATCGCCGCTCGGTGTACTGCGCTACCCAGTCCATGATGTGGGAGCGGGTGGAAGGATCAGACCTGAAAGAAGCCCTTCCGGTAAACACAAAAATACCCGGGAAGTAGGCAGGGCAGCATTCTTTTTTTTTATTCGCGATTGTATTGCTTGACTTATAAGGAATTGTTTCCTTAACTTCGCTGTTTCTTTATACGTTATGGCACAAGCATTTTTCTCATCTTCTTATGTCCTTCGGAGTAGGCGCGGCTTTCTCAGGCCCTGTTTGGGTTAATTCCCCGTTTACCACTTTTTCCGCATTGTCATAACGAATCCTTATCTCTATTCTCTATCCTATGAAATTTATGATCACCGTGGCCACAGCGGCGCACGAACAATATGCTGAGACGATCAGCACAATGATCCAGGAGGCAGCCATTGCTCGTGGAACCGGAATTGCCAAGCGTCCGCCGGAATATATTCGTAGGAAAATGCAGGAAGGAAAAGCCATTATCGCCCTACAGGGAAATAATGTGGCGGGCTTCTGCTATATCGAGACCTGGGGGCATCGACAGTTTATTGCCAATTCGGGACTGATTGTGCATTCCGACTACCGTAAACACGGGTTGGCCACGCAGATCAAGGAAGCGGCCTTTAAATTGTCGCGGGAGAAGTACCCAAATGCGAAATTATTTGGAATCACCACCAGTCTGGCCGTAATGAAGATCAACTCAGATCTGGGCTATCGTCCGGTGACTTTCTCGGAACTAACCACCGACGAGCAGTTCTGGCAGGGGTGCCAGAGTTGTCCGAACTATGATATTCTGACCCGGAATGATCGTAAGAATTGCCTGTGTACGGCCATGTTGTACGACTCCAAAGAAAAAAAAGGTAAGACCTGGTTTGTCCGTAGTCAGATCAAAAAATATGAGCGTTGGTTGCGCATCAAACGAGAGTCTTTTCTTAAAAAAAAACAACCGATCTTAAAACTTAAACTGTTTACAAAATAATGAGTACCGAACCGGTGGATCATCAACAAAAAACTGTGGTGTTGGCTTTTAGCGGAGGATTAGATACCTCCTATTGCGTTGTCTATCTTCGGGAACTGGGCTATCGAGTACATGCCGTAACCGTCAATACCGGAGGGTTTAGCCCCGAGGAAATTGCCAGCCTGGAAGAACGAGCTTACCAACTGGGCGCCGAAAGCTTTGTGGCGCTGGACGAAACCAAGCGCTTTTACAAAAAATGTCTGCGTTACCTCATTTTCGGTAATGTGCTGCGTAACCATACGTATCCGCTCTCGGTGAGTGCCGAGCGGGTATTTCAGGCACTGGCCATTGTACAATATGCCAAAGATGCCAAAGCCGAATACGTGGCCCACGGCAGCACCGGAGCGGGCAATGATCAGGTACGCTTTGATCTGGCGTTTCACATCCTGGCTCCCAAAGTAAAGATCATCACGCCCATTCGTGACCAGCAACTGAGCCGGGCGCAGGAAGTAGAATACCTGCAGCAACACGGCATCGATTGGTCCTGGGAAAAGGCGAAATACTCCATCAATCAGGGAGTATGGGGTACTTCTGTGGGGGGGCAGGAAACGCTCACCTCCGATCAGTCGCTGCCTGAAGAGGCGTATCCCAGTCAGCTGGATAAAAAAGAACCGACCACCCTTACCCTGGAATTTGAGAAGGGAGAGCTGGAAGCGATTGACGGAAAAACTTACGACCACCCTGTAGAAATCATTCAGGCCCTGCAAGCATTGGCCGGGCTTTACGCCATTGGGCGCGATACCCACGTGGGCGATACCATTGTGGGTATTAAGGGCCGGGTAGGATTTGAAGCAGCAGCCCCGCTGATCATCATCCACGCCCACCAATTGCTGGAAAAACACGTGCTGACCAAATGGCAGCTGTACTGGAAAGACCAACTGTCCACCTGGTACGGCATGATGGTACACGAAGGGCAGTACCTGGACCCGGTGATGCGCAATATTGAAACCTTCTTAAAGGATACCCAGAAGCCGGTGACCGGAAAAGTGCGGGTGACCCTGCACCCGTACCGCTTCGAGCTGCTGGGAGTAACCTCCGACCATGACCTGATGTCTTCTGAATTTGGAGATTACGGTGAGGCAAACAAAGCCTGGACGGGAGACGATGTGAAAGGCTTTACGGCCATCAGTGCCAACGCGACCAAAATCTGGTACGCCATTAACCGACGACAAAATGACTAGTGCGAAGATAGGTATTGTAGGAGGAGCCGGATACACCGCCGGAGAGCTGATTCGCATATTACTGAACCATCCTCAGGTGGAGATTGCCTGGGTACACAGCCAGAGCCAAAGTGGCAAGCCGATCGCTTCGCTGCACCAGGATTTGCTGGGCGATACGGACCTGGTCTTTACCGATGCGCTGGATTGGAGCCAGACCGATGTGCTTTTCCTGTGCAGTGGGCACGGTGCTTCCAAAGCTTTTCTGGAACAGGAAGTAGTGCCGGATCATGTAAAAATTATTGACCTGAGTCATGATTACAGATTGGCTGATCCGGCGCATGATTTTGTATACGGCTTACCCGAACTCTATAAGAACCAGATCAGAGAAGCGCGCCATATTGCCAACCCGGGTTGTTTTGCTACCTGTATTCAACTGGGCGTGTTGCCACTGGCCTACGGCGAGCTGTTGCAGGAAGACGTACACGTAAATGCGATTACCGGTTCTACCGGTGCCGGACAGCAGCCGACCGCCACATCGCACTTTAGCTGGCGGAATAACAATATTTCGGTATACAAACCCTTTACGCACCAGCACCTCAATGAGATCATGCAGAGTGTGACCGGGTTGCAGCCCGATTATGCGGGTAAACTACGCTTTCTTCCGGTGCGGGGGAATTTTACCCGGGGTATTTTTGCCAGCCTGTACACCCGTATAACCGCTTCGCTGGAAGAGGTAACGCAGCGATACCAGCAGTTTTATCAGGATGCTCCTTTTGTACATATTACCTCAGAAAACCCTCACCTCAAGCAGGTGGTAAACACCAATAAGTGCCTCATTCACCTGCAACAGCATGAGGATACGGTACTGATCATCAGCATGATTGATAATTTGCTAAAAGGAGCCTCCGGGCAGGCGGTACAGAACATGAACCTGATGATGGGCTGGGAAGAAACCACCGCCCTGCGCCTGAAGAGCAGCTCGTTCTAAGCGTGTACCCGCTCCTTTGGCCGTAGCAATACCCAGCCGAAGACCGTAAGTGGCCAGAAAGTGAAGCCCACCAGGGCGGTAATGATCAAACTGGTGAGGCTACTCAGGCCACGGCTTCGCCCATCTCGATAGACCCAGATCACGCTGCCAATCCAAATAATACCGGCGACTACTGCAAGTATGATGGCGGCAATCCCGGCATCCTGCCATAAGCTTTCATTATATTCCATGAGAAAAAAAATAAGGTGAATGGTAAAAAGTGATTCAATGAGTTCCTAACACATTTTCTGCGGTCGTTGTTTAGCGATCCCTCCGGTTATGCTGATGCCACTCTGGCCCATATTCATTTTATGCCCTTTCCTGAGCCGTCGGCCTCACACAGGGTCAGGTAGAGAAAGCACGGTAGTTTGTTGAAGATGATAAGACATTATTAGCCAACTACCTGACTGGATTCACCGGCAGAAATATCCTATCTTGATCTAAGCAGAATCTCCGATAGCGAGAAAATTCTTCGAGGTTGTAACATTTTCAAATGATTTTAAACGGTTACAAACATTTACCCGGTCGGCCCATGACTTACTATGCTTCAATGCATTTTTATAAAAATAGTAACGGTAAAACCCTGTTAAATATAATAAATACGCTTTTTGAGCGTGTAACGCACAGTTGATATAATGGATATATACGCGGGGCGTCCCACGCCATATGGCGTATACACACTCGTTAGCGGTAATTAAAAATAAATACATGATCTGGAAAAGAGGGATTTGTCTACTTTTACTATGGTTTTGTATAGCATGTGGTAACAAAGATGTAAAAAAGCATATAAGTTACTTTAGCAATGGGAAAATAAGCACTGTCAGTACATACAAAAACGGGAAGAAAGAAGGAGTTTTTGCTATTTTTCGTGATAGCGGAGATATAGAAGAGATTAAAGAATATAAAAATGATAGTTTAGTAAACTATGCCCTATTTGATGAAGAAGGATTTTGTTACAAATCTTCTCACGATTTATTGCAATCAACAGATCAAAGTATATCTGATAGTATTGATATTTATACCTTTGAATTAGGATTCAAAAATGAGCCAATAGGTGAGACTGAAGTAGTTATTGATTTAGCAGAGCCTGCGGGAATGGAAAAATTCGACAGTGTTAAAGTATTGATACCAAAAGAAGGATTTTCAGTCAAATACAGTACAAATATTAAAGAAAAGATTCTTAAAGGAATAATTATTGACAAAGTTTCATTAGCCTTAGATTCATTTGAAATAAATTTTAACATCCCTTTTGGATTTGAGATTGAACCGGTTCCAGGGCAATTTTAGGTATGAAAAATACCGCTAACATCGCGTTCTATTAATAAAACAAGCTTTCTAGTATAATTTTTTTAAGAAAGAGCCATAGAGGTCCCGTCCAAATTCTGCATTGGAAATTTTGCACTGGTTGGACCTGCTTACGCAAGAGTTTGCTACCGCAAACGAGTTGGTAAAAGCAGCAAATGCCCGCATTTCCTGCTTTCACCAACTGCTGTTAGTCACCTATCTACCCTATGATAACTGTAACTTTACGTAGGGAGTATCTCTTCGGATCACGGCAA
>JAVKCN010000031.1:0-64854 GCA_040222715.1 Cyclobacteriaceae bacterium
CACCAAACATATAGAGGGCGTCAACACTAGTTTTAGAGCTAGAAACAGAAGGTTGGTAAGACAAACAACATGTTTTTCAAAAAACGAGGAAAACCATTTATCAGCGATCAGTTTGATGATAAATCACAGAAATCAGACTCAGCATACATTTTAAACCACAACCTAAAATATATAGGACAAATTCATCCTATATAAAAAATGCCTTATCTTGGCCCTAAGTTTAAAGAGTATGTTTTCCAAAGCATGCGAATACGGCATCCGCTCGACAATCTACGTGGCAAGACAATCGCTGGAAGATAAGCGGGCGAGCCAAAAGGATATATCCCGTGAAATTGACTCTCCGGTAGCCTTTACTGCTAAAATTCTACAGCAACTGGTCAGAAATAATATACTAAGTTCGGTGATGGGACCAACCGGCGGGTTCCATATAGAAAAAAGCGACTGGATAAAATAACCTTAAGTCAGGTAGTGGATGCCATTGATGGTGATGGTGATGCTATCTACCGCGGGTGTGGGCTGGGCCTGAAGGAATGTAATGCTCAGAAGCCCTGTCCGGTACATGACAAGTTTGCCAAAATTCGAGATGATCTCAAGGAAATGCTAGAGAATACCAGCATCTACGAACTAGCCACAGGGTTAGAAATCGGGTCAACCTATCTTAAAAGATAAAAAGCTTCATTGACGAAAATAATGATAACGTCATTGCGGCGAGGCACGAGGAAGCAATATCCTGCTAATGAGCCGACGTGGCGCGGAGAGATAGCTTCGTCATTCTTCCTGGCTATGACGCTAAAAATATAAGCTAATTTTTTCATAGTGCTTACTGGCTTTGTTCCAATGTATAGAAGCGAGTAAATGGACATTTACTCATTTACGACGATCAATTTGATACTTATTTCATGCTTTTATGGCTAAGAAAACATTAAAATCTGCGTTTCTATCAAATCAGCCGATGCAACAAAGCAGTGCTGCCTTATTAGGCAAACTGTTCATAGTCTTTTATAGAACCGCCACAATTCAATCCGTATTCTATACCATTTTATAATCTCCTTCATCTATAAGCCGCTTGCCAGATTTCAGTTGTACTAACATATGACGAAGCAGTTGCTGTTGAAACATGAATTTAGAGGTCATCCCCCCTTTTATCTGGTTCGTAGTTTTGAAAATACTCAATAGAATTGTCGATAATAAAGATACATACAGTTGTACCACGATGCCGTTGAAAGAGCGGCTGAGCCAATAATTAATATCCAGTTCGTGTTTCAGGTAATGAAACAAAGCCCTAATGTCCCATCGATGACGATAAATATCAACAATTGTTTCGGCTCTTAGCTCGAAAATATCACTGATAAAATATAATCTTTTACCTTGGACTGTGTCCAGTACTTCTACCAACCGGAAAGGTTCATTGAAGGATCCGCCACCTGCGTGGAAATATACTTTGCTATCCTGTAAGAACAGCATTCCGTCTCGTTCCGGAGGTAACTCGCTTGATTTATTAATGACCTGATAATGAAGAGTCTTTGCACGGCAGGCCACAAAGCTGACTGACTCACCGCTAGATTTTTTGCTGGTAGTCTGGCAGACAGATTTCCGCTCAATAGTAACGATTTCACCAGCATCGAGGCACCCGTGCGTGAGTATTTTTTTCAAGGTTCTCATCTGAAGGCGGTTCCGCTTGAACCCCGTTTGAGTCGCCCCGGCTAATACTCTTTCTAAACCTTGTGATATCTTAATTCGCAGTTCGTTTACATAATCTTCCGATTCTGTTGGTATACTCCATTTTATCACACTACCACTGGTTTTAATAGCAGCGGCACTGAATCGTTCAACCTTCTCTGTTAATTGGGAATCTTCACAACCCTCGAACGTATGCTGGATAGCCCAATCCAGAATATCCTTGAGATGCTCCACAGGAATTGTTTCCATATATTTATCCACAGTATAAGGCAGCTCTCCAGCAGGTAATTCTATATTTTGCCTTCGGTCGCCGTAAATCTTGCCAGAGTCATTCTGGCGATTTGTAGCTTGAAACAAGGGCGCATTGTAAAGGACATTCAGAATTAGGATGCTCGCGTGTTCCGAACGCACGGTGCCAAAAAGCAGCAGATCCAATAAGACTTTACCTCGGAGGTGATGAACACTTTCGTTCAAATGAGCCTCGTCCGGCAGTTGGTCCGTTAAATTTTTGGGAATTTCACGTAAGATCTCTTTTACTTGCATTGCTGTAGCGTTCGTTTGTCAATAATAAAACTAGATAAGGTTGCACCACCACATTTATAAGGAAAACTCGCCAGCGGCTTCCGGTTGGAACAATACATCCTCTACTTGAACTCTAATACTCCCACCCGGGGCATTCCAATGGATGATGTCCCCTTTTTTGTAGCCGAGTAAAGCAGCGCCAATGGGGGCAAAAATAGAGATCTTGTTCTCTTTGATGTTAGCATCCTCGGGATACACCAGTTGAATGGTAAATTCTTTATTGTTGGTAAGATACTTTACGCTTACCACTGAGTTCATGGTAATGACATCACCCGGAATCTTACTGGGCTCCATTACTTTGGCCCGATTCAGTTCTCCCTGCAATCGTTCAATCTCACTATTGGAAATGGGGCTTCTTGGTTCAACCCATTGAATTCTTTGTCTGACTCGGGCCAAATCCAGGCTGCTCATGATTATTTCTCTCATCGTATGTAAGATCTAAGTTTGTTAAAATAATGGGGTTTCTATACTCGCTGAAGAAGCAATAAACACTGTTGGGTTCGGTTAATGGGGGCAGTTGACTACTAAAAAGTACTCTTACTAAACACTACCCAAAAAATAACTACCCCCTTCACCTTGCTTAAAGTCCACCTATCGTTATTGCTCAATCCATTGAATAGCGATGTCCTTTTCTGAATAGGAAAAACTTTTTAGGTTCGTTTCCTCTAATTCGTGGGCTAACTGAGAAGCCTGACTGATCCAGTCTTTGAATGTAATGATTGCCGTTTTCTCAAAACTACCCCAGTGACCAAAGCTATACGCAAAGTCTTCCATAAGCGTATCCATAGAAAAACCGTTAGTATCTACATACTCCACCAACAGACGTAGCTTCTTATGAAATCGCAGTTTTTCGTTTAGTTGCAGTAGCAAAGGGCGAATATCCACTTCGCTGATGGTTCCGTCCATCCGGAAGCCGACGATATCGTCTCTCCGGGTTTTAAAAGGTTCTATCATGGTAATATACTTCGAGGGTTTTGGGTGAATAGATTTTTCCGGGCCGATTGCCTAGATACTGACGTATTCTTCCTAGTTTCACGTAGGCATACACCAAACTGCTTCCTAATACCAGCGCAAAGCCTGCCACTTCATAGGTGAGTGAAACTACTTCCACGATCAAATTTGCGCCAATGAAGATTCCAAACAGAACCGAAGCCCCCCCTATCGCGACCATCCCCAGCCAATGGGACATTCGATCCCGAAGTTGGTAGAAACTGGTTATTTGGTTAATTCCGTTCAGGATCGTCCATAGGGCAATTAATTCTAGAAAAATCGGTACCGCAATAATGACTGCCACAATAGCCGTAAGACCGATCAGCAGTTCTGCTAATCCTTTTCTAAATGAGTGCTGCCAGTCAAAATTGCCGGTAAAAAAACGTATATTCTTGCCAATGACCGTTAACGCATTCAGTGTTACCAAAATACCAAAAGGCATCATCAGTGCAAGAATATCTTCTCCTGGATAGCATAAAGCCACCAGGCCAAAAGTGATAATACCTACCGCCTTCAGTATCAAACTACTCCGGTGGATGATTAATTGATTTTCCTTGCTCATAGGCGTATTACTTACTAATCTTATTCAAAAGTAAGGAAGCTTTACCAAGGGGAAAACGACCCCAGTCATCCGGTTTCGATGATCTTCGTCACCTAAAAACTGGCGTATGACCGGCAAGTTGCTTTTCTTTAACGAGCAGATGCCAATGCATATACTGACCCGAAAGTGAAAACAGAAGATACGGATGAAGCAAAACCCAACAGAAACACCACCTAACCAATATCCTGCTTCTTACGAAGCAATCGCTACATACTTTCCCAATGTCATGATCGCGGTCGTAGATACGGATAATCATATCGTATTTATAGATGGAGAGGAATTAGCAAAGCTGGGCTTGCATAGAAAGAATCTTGAGGGTAAACCCGTGCAGTCCGTTAAATATTTTTCTGCTCAGTGGAAAAACCGTATGGTAGAATATGCCCGGAAAACCCGTCGGGGCGCCGACCGGCCTGCCGAAACTCGCCAAAATGGTGAGAGCTTTTCCTACGAAATCCGATTCAAGGATCAGATGTACCGGGTAAATACCATGCCACTCCGGGAGAAGAAGTCCACCAACCAAATTCTGTTTGTATTTACCAATATCACCGAGCAGAAGCGCACGGAAATGGAAATGCTAAACTCCATCAAGAAGGAACGGGAACTCGGTGAGCTGAAATCACGGTTCGTGTCAATGGCCTCCCATGAGTTTCGAACACCGCTTAGCACCATCTTATCTTCAGCCAACCTGATTGCCCGACAGAATGAAGCAGGAAAAGAGAGTGAGCGGATTAAGAATGTGGAACGGATACGGTCTAGTGTGAAAAACCTGGTGGATATTCTGAATGAGTTTCTCTCACTAGGCCGCCTGGAAGAAGGCAAAGTCAGTGTAAACAAAGAAGCGTTTGACCTGGTGAAGTTTATGGAAGCTATCGTTCAGGAATTGCAGCACGCCCACAAGCCTGGCCAGCAAGTGCATATATCTTCCCCCCTGCCTGCTATTCAAGTAAACCTGGACAAGCAGTTTGTCCGTAATATCTTTCTGAACTTACTTTCCAATGCGCTGAAATACTCTCCTGAAGGAAAACTGGTGGAAATAGCCATCGCCTTGCAATTAACCACTTTCAGCGTAAAGATCGTTGATCAGGGAGTAGGAATCCCCGAAGACGAGCATAAGCATTTATTTGACCTGTTCTTTCGAGCGCGTAACGCCACCAATATTCAGGGAACCGGATTGGGGTTACCGATTGTGAAGAAGTATATTGATCTGATGCATGGAGAGATTGCCGTAAAAAGTCAGGTAGAAAAAGGGACCACTTTTACGGTCACGTTACCTCTGGAACAAGTAAATCTGGAAACGGTATGAAGAAGATCCTGTTAATTGAAGATAATCGAGACGTTAGAGAGACTACCACAGATATTCTGGAATTGTCGGGCTATGAGGTAATTGCAGTAGATAATGGGCGGGCGGGGGTAGAAAAGGCCGTGACCTATCGCCCGGATCTGATCATTTGCGACATTATGATGCCCGGACTGGATGGCTATGGGGTATTGCATATCCTGGGAAAAAGACCGGAAACCGTGGGAATCCCTTTCATTTTTCTGACTGCCCGCTCCGAAAAAGCCGACGTACGCAAAGGCATGAACCTGGGCGCTGATGATTACCTGACCAAGCCGTTTGAGGAAATGGAGTTGCTGGATGCCATAGAAACCCGCCTTCGGAAAAGTGCTTTGTTGCGGGAAGAATACGCCCCTGATGCGACCGGTCTGAACCAGTTCTTCCAGGAAGCCCGCACATTTGAGGATCTGAAAGACCTCTCTTCGGAAAGGAAGGTGAAAATATATAAGAAGAAAAGCAGCCTCTTTTCGGAAGGCAGCGCTAGTCAGTGGCTTTACTTTATTAACAAAGGGCAGGTGAAAACGTACAAGACCAGTGAAGATGGAAAAGAATTAGTAACGGGTATTCTGGGTGCTGGCGACTTTCTGGGCTATATGGCACTCTTAGACAATACCCAGGGATACGCTGAAACAGCCACCGCTCTACAAGAAACCGAAGTGAGCCTGATCCCACCGGCCGATTTCTTCCGCTTGCTGTATGGCAACCGTGATGTAGCCAGTAAATTTATCAAAATGCTATCCCGAAACCTGATCGAGCGGGAAGAGCAACTATTACAGATCGCCTATCATTCGGTAAGGCAGCGAGTAGCCGAAGCATTACTGAAGCTAGCAATACGCGACCCAAAAACTAATGCGATGCCCGTTATCAAGATTGCCCATAAGGATCTGGCAGGTATTACCGGCTCGGTGAAGGAAACCGTAACCCGCACCCTGGCGGACTTTAAAGAAGAAGGGCTTATCCATCTTGACCGGATGAAAATCACGATATTGGATGAGGAACGCCTCCTGAAAGCAACATTTTGACAGGCAAGTTGCTCAGCCCCGCTGGAGTAGAAAAATTTTGTCCAAGAGTGCTGCATTGGCCACCAGTTCCGGCATCGAGACGATGGTCAGTCGCATGACCCTATCGGATACTTGGTACTTTTTAGTTGAGGGTGCCCCACTGACCAGCCAGTCAGCCCCCTTTGATACATGCTTACATGGTAAGATCCAGACTTATGAAAAGTACGACGTGATTTAGCTTAACAGTACAGTTAAAAAACAGATAGTCCGGTCTGGGTAGTAAATTGCTCCAAGAATTTTAGCCCCCGATACGAGTTCCCCTTTTTATTCAGCCGAGGGCTCCAGACAGCAATAGAGAAATGCTCGGGGTAAATTGCTACAATGCCGCCACCTACGCCGCTTTTACCAGGTAACCCTACCCGGAAAGAAAACTCCCCGGCTTCATCATAGAAGCCACAAGATTGCATAATGGCGTTTACTCTTTTGCTTTTGCTGAGTGTGAGTATTTGATTGTGGGTTACTGGATCAATCCCATCATTGGCTAGAAATAGAAAAGCCCGGGATAGTTCCTGACAAGTCATTTCTATGGAGCACATAGAAAAATAAAGGTCAAGCACCTGATCGATATTGTTCTTGATGTTTCCGAAAGCCTTCATCAAATTGATCAGGGCGGTATTGCGGTATCCCACCGATTTTTCTGATTGTACCACCTTTTGGTTGAAAGTTATTTCCGAATTCTGAGTAATGGTTCTAATGAATGTTAGTAGTTCATTTTTGGGGTTTTTGAAGTTGGACATCAAAATGTCGCATATCACGATCGCTCCGGCATTGATCATAGGGTTTCTGGGGATTCCATGGTTGTATTCCAGCTGTACTAGCGAGTTAAAAGGAGTACCGGAAGGCTCTACGTCTACCCGCTTCCATAACTCATCTCCTTGCAGGCTATAAGCAAGCGTCAACGAAAGTACTTTGGAAATACTCTGGATAGAAAATTTTGTATGATTGTCTCCTATTCCAACATCGTACCCATCGAGAGTACTTATGTGAACACCAAAATGGTTAGGATCAATATTTCGCAGTTCAGGAATGTACTGGGCCACCTGTCCTTTGTTTTCCAAAATGCTAACCTCAGCATAAACTTCTTCTATAATTTTTTGATAGTCCAATGGGTACAAGTTTGATCTCGATGATTTAATTTTTTATACACTCCTTTGGGTAAGAATTACATCTTTTCAGGCATATTACTTCCTTTTTTTTCTAGTCAGCACTGAAGAACCAAGCGGTGTACAGGTCTGGTTCCCCCTTTGGGTACGAATTATCCTTATCCCTGCTAAACGCTCACCGAAAGCATATGTTTTTTTATTGGCTCAATTGAGAATAAGTGCCTAAGGTATCAGATGGCTCATTTTTAGAATTTCCGGCGATACAGTGGAATGCGATGCGCATGCGAGAACTGTTGCTTACGGTCGTTGTATCGAGCGGTTTAGGCGCTCCAGTGTCTTTTGACTACTCCTTGGATAAAACCATTGGCTCGCTCACCTTTTTGCCGTGGGACGAACAAAGGCCCATAAACTGGGAAGAATCGTTATGGAAAACTATACCGACGGGATCATTATTATTTCATCAGGAGAAAGTGATATACGAACGTTGCTTGAGTGAACTAACCGAAAGAAACGTCCACGTCGTGATATCGCTTACCAAATCATTTAAAGGTTGGTCGTACCGTAGATGACTGAGAATGAACACCACGCTTTCAGTGCGCGAGGAGTACACGGACAAGCTATCTACATTGACCCGGCAGCTGATAGGGTAATCGTGCGCATCGCCTCTCATCCGGTAGCCAGCTAATGCGGCCAATGCTACCTATGCACTACCAGCATACCAAGCTGTGGCCGAATATTTAATGAGCAAGAAGTAACAAGTGGCTTTTCCGTAATAGATCGCTTGAACTTGCTCATACTATTACTTGTAATGGCCAAGCAATACGTGTAATTAATAAATACTTTTGAGTATCAAACAGCCTGGCTTTCTGTTCAAGCCAAATGCTTTTGCTCAGTAGGTTGCCGGTTACGCAGGAATACTTTAAAGTAAGTTAGGGCGCCTATCGAAGCGATGACTGAGGCAATAAGAATACCAATTTTAGCATCGCGTAATAATACCGAATCGGTAAAAGCTAGTTCGGCGATAAATAAAGACATCGTGAAGCCGATACCCCCGAAAACAGAAATTCCTGCCAATTGAGACCAATTGCTTTTTTTCGGTAACTGCCCACCACCCAGGCTGACAGTCAACCACGAAAAACTAAAAATACCAACAAACTTACCAATCAGCAGCCCGGCGATAATCCCGTAACAAACTGGTTGGGTGAGGATGTCTAACAGGTTGCCTTCGATGACCACTCCGGCGTTTGCCAGTGCAAAGACAGGCATAATGACGAAGGATATCAGTGGAGCCAATTGATGCTCAAAGCGTTGTAGAGGGGTTTGGGCCCGTTCGGTAAGGCTATCCATCTCGTCGATAATGTGAGTCTGTTCGGTGGAAAGGAAATTACCTGCTCCAACAGGACTCTTGGTAAAACGGTTAATTAGCTTCTGCATCTGTTGGGTAAAGTCCTGCTCGCTGATGCGGGTGCGTACCGGGATGGCAATGGCAGCCAGAACACCTGCGATGGTAGCGTGCACTCCAGAAAGTAATACGGCGTACCACAGCCCCAGGGTACCGATTGTGAGGTAAACCCAGCTTCGTCGAAACCCGAGATAGTTGGCCAGAAACATCGCACCCATAAATAACACCGCTATTCCCAATTCGCTCACCACAATGCCATCCGTGTAAAACAGGGCAATCACCAGCACTGCCCCCAGATCGTCAACTACCGCCAGGGCCGTCAGGAACACTTTGAGGGAGGTGGGTACTTGCCGAGAGATAAATGATAACAGCCCCAGCGCGAAAGCAATGTCGGTGGCCATTGGAATGCCCCAACCGTGGCTGCCGGGCTGTCCGTAGGTAAGCAGTACGAAGACCAGTGCGGGAACTACCATTCCGCCGATAGCGGCCACCATTGGCAACGTCGCTTTCTTCACCGTAGATAGCTCTCCAGTCAGGATTTCCTGCTTGATCTCCAGACCAATAGAGAAGAAAAAAACCGTCATGAGACCATCGTTGATCCAGTGGTGGATGCTTTTAGTCAACGACCAGCCGGGGAAGCCTACAGTAAATTCGGTATGCAACAGATTAATGTACGAGTCGCCACCAAAGTTGGCCCAAACGAGCGCAATGACGACAGCTACGATCAAAACGGTACCGGAGGCTGAGTCTTGCTGAAGAAAACGATAGGTGGGGACTAGTACCCGGTCGATAGGTTCACGTTGCATAGCAGAGGGTTTTTACAGAAACTGTTACTAACGGCTTCCCAGTTTTAGGGTTTCAGCGTAATCCGGACCTGGCTTTTTTTGATGTTTCGCTGGTCTAACTAAAGTTGAAGTCTATGACACCCATGGCACTCTGTAAAAGCTTTAGTCAACCTGAATCCCTATTTTTCATGGTAGCTCCAAGTTTATCATCATCGGGCATTTTGGGGCAAAAGAATTGATTAAATTACCCAACGGACAAGCAGAAATCAACTTTCCTGCCTTTTTAACCTGATTACACTATGGAAATTCCCATATTGACCGATATCGTTATCATTCTGGGTGCTTCGGTGATGGTGACCTACCTGTTTCAACGGATGAAGTTGCCCACCATTCTAGGCTACTTGATGACTGGCGCCCTTGTTGGCCCCTACGCACTGGGGCTGATTACCGTCTCGCATGAGGTAGAAGTCATGGCCGAAATCGGAGTTATTCTGCTGCTCTTCGTTATCGGTATGGAGTTTTCGCTTAAGAATTTGGCCGCCATTAAGAACAGTGTTTTTATTGGCGGAGCAGTACAAGTGGGTCTGACCATCCTGGTGACTGCCCTGATCGCCATCAGCACTGGCTTTGCGCTCAATGCGGCTATCTTTTTAGGCTTCGTGTTCTCACTCAGCAGTACAGCAATTGTGCTCAAGCTATTGCAGGAACGTAGCGAAATTAACGCCCCCCATGGTAAAATCGCACTGGCTATTTTGATTTTTCAGGATATCATCGTGGTACCAATGATGCTGCTCACTCCTGTTTTGTCAGGTCAGGCCGGCAACTTGTGGCTTGTAATAGGCGAAATGCTGCTCAAAACGGGGACGGTGGTGGCTATTGTTTTGTTTGGTGCGCGTTATTTGGTTCCTTACCTGTTGCATGAGGTGGCCAAAACCCGCAGCCGTGAGCTGTTCATTCTCTTTGTGGTAGTGATCTGTTTTGCAGTGGCCTGGGTCACCGCTAGCTTAGGCTTATCGCTTGCCCTGGGCGCTTTTCTGGCCGGACTGGTAATCTCTGAATCCGACTATAGCTACCAGGCTACAAGTCTGGTGATACCGTTTCGCGAAATTTTTACCAGCTTCTTTTTTGTGTCAATTGGTATGCTACTGGATATATCCTTTTTGATAGATCATCTACTTGTGGTATTGGGGTTGCTGGTGCTGGTAATATTTGCCAAAGCCCTCATTGTCGGTGCTGTTGCCCTGCTGCTCCGTTACCCGCTTCGCACCGCCCTGTTGACCGGTCTTAGCCTGTTTCAGATAGGAGAGTTCGCGTTTATTCTCTCAAAAGTAGGCATGGACTACGGACTAATGTCCGAAGAAGTTTACCAGTATTTTCTGTCGCTCTCTATTTTGTCAATGGTGCTCACTCCCTTCGTTATTCAATACTCAGAAACAATAACCCGCTGGTTTAGCAAAAGCAACGTGCTTAAGAAAATATCCAATACAGGTGGCCCATCTTCGAACCTGCCTGAAGAGCAGGCCCAGCAATATAAAGACCATACCATCATTATTGGGTACGGAGTCAATGGGCGCAATGTAGCGCAAGCCGCCCGCTTCGCTAATATTCCCTACGTGATCATCGAGGTAAATGCCGACACGGTAAAACGGGAACGGGCCAAGGGCGAGCCGATCCTGTTTGGCGATGCCACCCAACACTTCATCCTGGAGCACGTGCATGTTTACCGGGCGAGAGTCGCTATCGTCGCTATTTCTGACCCAGCCGCCACACGGGCGGTGATTTCCAGCATTCGTTCTATCTGCCCGACAGTTCACGTGATTGTACGCACTCGCTTCGTACACGAGGTAGCTGAGCAACTGCGACTGGGGGCTAGTGAGGTAATACCCGAAGAGTTCGAGACCTCAGTGGAGATTTTCTCTCGTCTATTGCTCCAATACTTAGTACCTCAGGACGAAATTGAGCATTTCGTACAGAACATCCGCTTGGATAACTACGAAATGTTGCGTCCTCGTGAAATATCATACAAAGGCATCTTACCGGTCACGTTACCCAACATGAATATCGCATCGCTACGGGTGCAAAATCGCAACCAAGAAGTGGTAGAGCGTACTATAAGCGAGTCAAACATCCGCTCGCGCTTCGGGGTCAATGTGCTGGCTATTCAGCGCAACGATGATTACCTCTCGCATATTAAAGCCGACACAGCTATTCAGCACAATGACATCTTGTTTCTGGCCGGCACCCCCGAAGATATTGCGCGCTTCCATGAACTCATTAAAGGATAAACGGCTATAAAGGTTCTTAGCCGGAAGAAATACAAGAAAATAAAACTTCTGCGCTGGCCTCTCGTACACTACGTATTTTCCGAATGAAAATGAAGAATTGTCACTACGGCTTATCCCGATAAATTGGTACTAGCATTTATCCGTATTAGTACTTAGTAAAAGCCAAAAATCTAGTTTTTAAGTAGGTGAAAGATGCTACTTTTTACTATAAACGTTACTCATATTTTAAGGTTAATCATCTTGTAATCAGCCTTGTATCTAAGACAAGCTATTGTTTAACATACTACTATACAGTTTTGAGGTGGGGTAATTCAGAGGGTAGCCTATCTTTGAAGTTCACCAAAACTTTAAAGACGATGACTGCCCCCGAATGGCGAACTGTATCTGCTATATTTGATTGGACACCGTAATTGTATGTATCCAGATAAGATAAGTGAGCACTGTGACAAAATTAGCTTATATTTTTAGCATCATAGCCAGGAAGAATGACGAAGCTATCTCCCCGCGCCACGTCGGCCCATTAGCAGGATATTGCTTCCTCGTGCCTCGTCGCAATGACGTTATGATTATTTTCGTCATAGTGCTTACTTGACCAGAAATAAGTATGATAAATACGTCATCGCGAACGAATGTGAGGTGATCTTACACCACGGCAGACCGCTTCGCCGAGCCTCGCGGTGACGTCTGGAAAAATGATACTTTAATTTGGTCGGATACTTATTAGCATCCAATAAAAGATCAAAAGCCTTGAATTAGAATGCCTGATACACTTTAGTTCAGTGAAGTGACTCAGCTCCAACCGCTGTACTCTCCCCTTTTGCAGGATTTTCCTTTAAGGGGTCGGTAGTATACAAACCCAGGTCAAAAGCACCTTGGTTATCTAAATTCAAAACTTCTACTGCGAGTATATTTTCACCTGTTTTCAAGTATTGCTCAGCTTTTTCTAAATGAATGTGCGTGTAATGCCTTTTGCGCCCTCCCCCATCGCTTAGTTCGGTTATTAACTCACCATTTAGGTACAGCTTAACCTTCGTTCTGGGGGCATAATATTTCAGGTAAATCTGCTGCGGTCTTGTATTTAAATAAAAGGTTTTACGAGCGTACAATTCATCACTTTTCCACGCAGTGGAAGATGGGAGAAAGGGGTTTTCACTAGTACTGAAAGGTGCTCTTTCACTTACCCAATTAAAATCGACGTAATCGGAGCTTAGCCAGTTGGCATCAGGTTTTTTAAAGCTGACCTTCCATTCCTGGGCTTCGTGCTCGGAGTCGGAAAGCAGAATATGCTTATGCCACCATGATTTATAAAGAGGTTCAATCCATTGTTTTACCTTCTGGGAATCCAGCTTAATAATTTCTCGGTCGTACGTCATGAGTCCGTTTACTTCTCCTTCTACGTCGGTAGTTTGGGTGTAAATGGCTCCCGAGAGCCCCCAACTGATCAGGCCGGCCAGATTCTCTACGATCTGTTTGAATTCTTGTTGGTAAGTATCCTGATCCTGATAAGTCAGGTATCCCCAGTTTCTTTTATTCCACCACAAGTGGCCTTCTACCGGCCAGCCTAAGCCGCCAAATTCTCCCAGTACGGTCGCTCTATCTTTTTCGGGTAGTTCCATACCCGGCCCCGGATACAAATGCACATCAATCATATCACCCGCACCCCGATCAGCCCAACCGCTGGGCGCATCTACCAGACGGGTAGGATCGTAGGCTTTTGTCCAGTCGGCAATCCGTTTGGTATCATACTGTCCCCATCCTTCATTCAAAGGCACCCATACGACAATGGAGGGAAATGAATGAAAATTGTCAATCATAGATTTTAGCTCCTGCTCAAACTGAATGGCTGATTCCAGAGGCCTTTCCCAGTCGAGGCGCGCATCGTGCTTTACGTGTTGTTCATCTCTGTGAACAGTATTAAAGCCGGAAGGCATATCCTGCCAGACCAGCATCCCCATCTTATCGCAGTGATAGTAAAACCGGGCGGGCTCAACTTTCACGTGCTTTCGTAGCATATTGAACCCCAAATCTTTGGTCACCTTTATATCGTACACCATGGCCTCTTCGGTAGGGGCGGTATACAAACCATCGGGCCACCACCCCTGATCCAGTAGCCCAAACTGAAACAGTGGTTCGTTATTCAACAGGATGCGGGTATACCCATTAGGATCTTTTCCCAATGAAATCTTTCGCATACCAAAATAACTCTCAACGTCGTCAATAACCTGTCCTTCCTGGTCCCGTAACGAAATCTGTAGATCATACAGAAAGGGATTATCCGGTGACCACAAGACGGGATCTTTGATATCCAACAGCACCTGTACTTCTTCGCTTTTAACTCCCACAGGAATTTGTTTGGAACTTACTTCTTTCCCATCCGCTAATGCTTTTATGAGAACAGTAAAACCCGAAGACAATGCCGGAAATTGCAGGTCAATCTTGGCTGTTTTTTGATCAATATCAGGTGTTACTTTCACGTCTTTGATATAGTTCTGCGGTACATTCTCCAGCCATACCGTCTGCCAGATGCCCGTCACCGGAGTATACCATATGCCTCGGGGATCGTTCACCTGTTTGCCCCGGCCCTGCATACCTTCATCCGTAGGGTCCCACACCCGAACGATGAGTTCTTGCTCACCGCTTTGCAGGTGCTTGGTCACATCAAAAGTAAAGGGATCATAGCCTCCTCGATGTGTGCCTACTTCGGTTCCATTCACATACACGGTGCTTTCCCAGTCCACCGCCCCAAAATGCAGTAATAGCTTCTCTCCCGCCTCAAGTTCGGGTGTTTCAAACGTTTTCTTATACCAAAGGTAATTGTCTGTGCCTACCGTGCGTTTTACCTCACTCAGCGCAGATTCAACGGCAAAGGGAACCAATATTTCACCCTCAAAATTCTTGGGTTCGTTTTTCTCTTTACTGCTAATCGCGTACTGCCAATAACCATTCAGGTTTTGCCAGTCATCACGCACCATTTGCGGGCGCGGATAATTCGGCCAGACTTCCTCCGGATTAACTTCGTCCGACCATCTCGTTTTCATCGTGTACTGCAATACACTGTCCTGAGCCACCTGACTCCATAGATTGTGATATGATAATACTGCCGCTAATATTAAGACCAGGATTTTTCGCATTATTAATTATTTAATTCGTTTGTTTCACCGGTAAATTCTAAAATCTAGTAATCGCACTAATAGTCAATTGTCCATTCTTTCGGAGCTTTGAACCCCTCTCGCCCCTGCTGGTAAGGGGGTACTTCGTTTGCTGATTCAATCGCCTCAAACTCGCTAACGATCTCATTAAGTTCATGGTATCTCTTGGGGTATGCTTGCTGCTGATCCGATGACTCATCAATATCTTCCTCGATGTTGAACAGCATATCGTGCTGGATGTCCATGTTGTTATTTTCCCCGGTTGCTTTTACCAGTTTCCAGCGGTTGTTCACCATTGCGCCACTGCCCAAATAAAAATTTCTATCCACTTGCTGTTCTGACCCATTCCAAACCGGTAGCATACTCATGCCATCAAGCGGCTTGTTGTCCTTTGCCTGAATTCCCGTTATTTCCATGATGGTAGGCATTACGTCTACGTAGCCCATCACCTGATTACTGCTACGTCCACCCGAAAAACCATCAGGCCACCTGACTAGTGCCGGTACGCGCACTCCCCCTTCCCATTCCTGAAATTTATGTCCTCTCAGGGGACCGCTGCTGCCTCCCTGCCCCGGATCAGGACCGTTATCACTATGAAAAAGCAATAGAGTGTTCTCTTCTATACCAAGCTCATCCAGCGTCTGCATTATCTGACCAATCCCTCTGTCCAGCGCGGTTACCATAGCGGCGTAGGTTTGAGATCGGGTATTCCCTCTTCCCTGGGCACCGTACCCGTCTTTATCACTGAACAAAGGCTTATTTTTATCGAATCCGTACTGTAGCAAATCCTCTTCTTTGGCCTGCAATGGCACGTGTGGGGCGTTGTACGCTACGTACATAAAAAACGGAGATTCACCCTGGTACTGCCGGATACACTTGGCCGCTTCCTGACTTAGTAAATCGGTAGTGTAACCTTCGTCATAGGAAGGTTGATAGTCGTTGTGCCAGTCCAGTTCGCCCTCCCTTTTATGGGTGAAATAGTCAATGGCTCCGTTAAAGTGACCGTAAAAATGGGTAAATCCTCGCTGAAGCGGATGATACGCAAGCTGCGAATGTCCGAGGTGCCATTTCCCGAGCATCGCTCGATGCTTGTACCCTACTTCCGCTAACATTTCCGGCAAAAACACTTCGCTGGTATCTACCCCAAAATTCCGCCAGGGGGGAATGACCGTTTGCCGCAACCCAAACCGATCGGGATACCGGCCGGTTAGGAGACCAGCTCGGGTAGGTGAGCAAACCGGAGTCACGTAGAAGCGGTTGAGAATAACGCCTTCCTGGGCCAGTTGATCCAAGTTGGGGGTTTTGATGTCACTTCCGTAGTATCCTACGTCTCCGTACCCCAGATCATCGGCCAAAATGATGATGATATTGGGTCTGGACGCTTTTCTCTGGGTTAAAGTCTCTTTTCCTGGGTCCTCAGGCAGCCCGCCGGAAAAAAAGAGCGTAGCTAAAAACAGCAATATATATTTCATAGGTTAGCTTTTGATCGGATAGAATGCTTTACTCTTCAGTTAATAAAACCCAAATGCTAGTCTGACTGCTTTTGGATCACCTGGTGCCGCCAATCTACCAGTTTCTGTTGTAGTTCCTCTACCTGTTCCGGAAAAGATGCGTGTAGATCATGGGTTTCTCCAGGATCATTTTTCAGATTATACAGTGCTTTTTCGCCCGTATCAAAAAACTCAATCAACTTCCAGTCACCATCGCGGATGGCCCCGGCAGAGCGGCCGCCCAGAAAGTGTCTTTCTTCCAGGGGGTAGTGCCAATAAAAAGTGCGGGTTGCAGACGGTTCTTCTTCGTCTTCAAGCAGATATGGAGCAATGCTTATCCCGTCTATCACCTGATCTTCTGGTAAGGAGGTATTGGTGAGTTCGCACAGCGTGGGATAGAAATCATAATTGGCTGTAGGAACATCAACGACTCTTCCGCCCGTGATTTTTTCCGGCTGGTAGATGATCAGGGGCTCCCGGATGCCTCCTTCGTACAGGGTACTTTTGCCTGCTCGCAAGGGTGCGTTATCAGTTACCCGGCTCTCCCCGCCGTTGTCACTGGTAAAAATAATGACTGTATTTTCGGCAATACCCAGCTCCTGCAGCTTATCCCGAACCATTCCTACTCCTTCATCGATGACTTTGAGTTGAGCGGCCAGATGCGGATTATTTTTTTTGGCAAAGTAGTCAGCCGGCCATTTTTTGTAAGGGTCATTGTCAGGATTATTCTCGGAAGGGGGGCTGCTGCCACTGTCGGGTTTTTCCCGAAAATGATCTACCTCTTCGGGTTGACCGTGCAGCATGGTATGCACGGCGTAGTGGCTCAGGTACAGGAAGAAGGGCTGATCCTGGTTTCTTTCTATGAACTCTACTGCTTCGGCGTTCATCCGGTCTACCAAAAACTCATGTTCTCCCGGAAGCTTCTTCTTCAAATCCGGATTAAAATGGTAAGGATGAAAGTACGTGCCATTGGCAATACCAGTCGTCTCGGAGGTGATGACCTCATCGAAACCATGCTGATCAGGCAGGGTCTCTTCGAGAGCATTCCGGGAAGCATACCCGGATAAATGCCACTTCCCGATGATGCCGGTGTGATAGCCGTTGTTTTGCAGAGCCTCCGCCAGCGTGGTATAGGCCGTATCCAGGTGATCGGCAGCATCGGGGCGCAGATAATCGGTGATACCCACCCGGGCGGGATACTGCCCCGTCATCAGGGCAGCCCGGTACGGTGAACATACAGGGGCCGCCGCGTAGGCTTGCGTAAACCGAACTCCATCACTAGCCAACTGGTCAAGATTAGGAGTTTCGTTGAAGGTATTACCGTAGCTTCCCAGTTCGCTATAGCCCAGATCATCTGCTAGAATGTAGATGATATTCGGCTGGCGTTCGGACTGGCTACGAGCACAGGTCGATGTCAGGAGCAAGAGTCCGCTTACCAGGATTAGGACCTGATAGGTTTTTAGCATGTGTATAGTCATTAATCGGCATTGGTCGTTATAGTGATTGGGCATTATGAACCCAGTTTTCGTTCTCCCTGATCCGTTTCATTGATGATAAAATCTTTGGGCGACATATTAAATTGCTGGTTAAAGCATTTGGAGAAGTAGGAAGGCGAACTAAAGCCCGACAGATATCCTACTTCGGAAATATTGTAGTTTCCCTGCTTTAACATACGGGCGGCATGTTTTAGGCGAATCAGCTTAATGAACTGATTGGGCCCGAGACCCGAGATATTTTTTAATCGCTTGTGTAGCCCGGAACGGCTTATTCCTAAGGCCTCACTTAGCTCACTCACCGAGAACTCGGAATTGGAAATATTGTCCTCGATCCTGGCGATGATGCGATTGACAAATTTTTTATCTTTTGCGTTACGGGTGATGGCGTCGGCTTCGGACAAGGGATGCTGCGAAAACTTCAGTTTCAACAGAGTCCGAGTGTCCAGCAGGTTTTTGACGACCAGATCAAGATGCTTGAATTTGAATGGCTTTACCACAAAGGCATCAGCACCGATTTCCAAGCCATCCATCTCCGTTTCGGGGTCGGACTTGGCCGTGAGCAACACCACCGGAATCTGACGAACATTAATGTTGGATTTGATGTATTTACACAGCTCCAGCCCATCCATTTCGGGCATCATCACATCGGTAAGGACGATATCTACCGGCTGCTCGGCGAGTATCTCAACGGCTTCTTTTCCATTGCTTGCCGCATACACCCCATACTTCTTTTCTCGAAAAGAATCCACCAGGAAGTTCAGTAGCGAAGGGTTATCTTCCACCACCAGAAGTTTTGGAGCGTTTTCGTCTATCTCCTCCGACGCATCCGGGTGAACCTGTAGGTAAGGCCGTTCCTCAGCCTCGGAAGCACTTTGTTTGTAAGGTATTTCAACGCAGAATTTGGTATACGCATTGGGCTGACTATCTACTTTTAGCCGCCCCCCGTGCATCTCACTAAGCGATTTTGCCAGGAATAACCCGATCCCGGCTCCACCCAAATTGTTGTACTGGTAGCTACCGGAGGTTACTTTAAAAAACTTGTCAAAAATGTGGTTCAGATCTTTGTTCGGTATTCCAATCCCATCATCCATGATATTGATTGAAAAGTAGCTGGACTTGTCGCTATCATTTGAAGCAGTGGTTATTTCTACCGAAACCTGGTTCCTGGCAAACTTGAACGCATTAATCAGCAGGTTATTTAAAATCTTCGTAAGGGCTTCCGGGTCCACCATCACAACCAGCTGATCGGTATCGGTAGAAAAAGAGAACTTAACATCTTTTTGGTACGAAATGCCCAAAAACCGGGAATAGATGCTCTGCACCAGATGTACCAGTTCGGTTTTTTCCGGAGTGATTGTGTAGTGCTCACTTTCTATCCGCCGGAAGTCCATCAGTTGATTGATCAGAGAAGACAGCTGTTCGGAATTGTCCTGCATTACCTGGAGCTGCTCCTGCGTTGCGGGATCGACTTTATTCCTGGATGCAAGCAATCTCTCCAGAGGTGCCATGATCAGCGAAAGCGGGGTTCTGATTTCATGGGCCATCTCGGTGAAAAATTCTATTTTCCGCTTGTAAAACGCCCGTTCTTCTCTGCGTTTGAGCTGTTCCAGTTTTTCCAGATTACGTTTTTCAGCCTGCTGAACCGCTCTTTTTCTCAGCACAATAAACAAGATTATCATACAGGCCAGATAGCTCGCATACGCTACCGGAGTACGATAAAATGGGGGAAGAATGCTCACATGTACGGCATTCACACTTTCCATTTCCCCACCTTCATCCTTGGTCGCTTTCACTTTAAAAACATAGTCGCCGGGAGGAAGATTGGTATACGTGGCTCTGCGTTGGTTGCCCACATAGTTCCAATGATCATCAAAGCCCTCCATTTTATAAGCATAGGTCAAAGCACCTGATGCTACGTAGTCAATCGCCGCATACTCAAAGCTTACCACCGACTGATCGTGATCCAGCTCAATGTGCTCAGAGTAGTTCATCGCCTGGGTCAGCTTACCGTTCTCAGGATCGATAGCGACCGGATGGTTGTATAACTGAAAGTCGGTGATGTAGATATCAAACTCCCGGTGATTGTAGTACTGCAACAGGCTGTCCGGTTGAAAAGCATTGAACCCGTTTATTCCGCCAAAGTAAATAACTCCGTTCGAAGCCCTGATGCCGGCTCCATAGTTAAACTGATTGCTTTGCAGATAATCCCAATTCTTGAAGTGGATTTTGCGGCCAGTATCGGGATGATAGCAAAAGATTCCCTGATTGGAAGACATCCAGAGATTACCGGCCTCATCATTTACAATGCTGTAGATTGTGTTAATAGGAACGCCCGCTTCCTTATTGTAGTGTTTAAATTTCCCCTGTTCGTAGCAACTTAGCCCGTTTCCTTCGGTACCAATCCAGATGCGTCCTCGTTGGTCCTCGCACAATGAAATGATTTTATCTCCGCTGTTCTCAATCGGAAAATGATTCCAAATTTGGGTATCCGCTTCTTTTACGTACAACCCATTTCCGTAAGTCGGCACCCACAAGTTGCCTTTTTCATCTTCAATCATCCCGTATATCACACTGGAACCCAGTCCGTCTTCGGTAACCCGGACAAAAGCGTCCTGCTCAGCATCGTACCGATTCAGTCCTTTGATCGTCCCGACCCACACCATTCCGGCCCGGTCTTGCAGCAGGGAATAAATACTATTATTGCTTAAGGATGTGCGGTCATCCGATCGGTTGGTGTAATTCTTCACTTTGCCGGTAGTCAGATCAAATACGTCCAATCCGCCCGTAAATGTGCCTATCCATAATCTCTCCCGATGATCTTTCAACAATGCGTGAATATTGTAGTAACTCAGCGCCTGCTGATTAGGCTGAAATGGGAATTGGTAGAATTTATTTTCCTTTACATTAAAGTAATGCAGACCGGCATCCTCGGTAGCTACCCACAGGTTATTATTATCTTCTAAGAAGGCACTCACTGCCTTTCCCTTCAGCGAAGAAGAGGGGGCGGAAGGATAGTAATAATCAAATTTAGCCTTCGCCATATTGGCGAAATTCACTCCCCCAAAGTAGGTTCCCAACCAAAGGTTCTCCTGCTTATCCACGTAGATTGACCAGACCGCATTATCGTTCAGACTTCTTGAGTCATAATTAGAACTGGAATGAACACTAAAGTGCTGATGAGCAATATCGAGGACGTTTAATCCCTTTTCGGTGCCGATCAGTAGTTCACCGGGTTTTCTCTGAGCGATAGTCCGCACAATGTTACTGCTGATGGAGTTTTTTCCGGCTTCGTGCATATAATTGACAAACTGCCCCTGCTGCTCATCCCAGTAACATAATCCGCCGGTTAAGGTGCCAGCCCAAACCACGCCTTCCATACTCTGGTATAGGGTAAGAATGTAGTTTGCTTTCAAAGCCTCCGGCGACTCATCGGCCCGGTGATGGGTAAAAGCCGAAACCTCCGGGTCATACACCATAATTCCCTTACCATAGGTACCTAGCCATAGCTTACCCGACCGGTCACAGACCATAGATCGTATTTCTACATTAAGTCCGTAATGCGCAGATTCCTGCCATGAATCGTTTTCCTGCTTCTGGAAAATATAGACACCTCTGGTACTGGCAATCCACAGATTTCCGTCCCGATCTTTAGTAATATCGTTTACTTTGCTGGTCACACTGGGTAGAAACCGGGAGAACCTTTCCGTCTTAATGTCAAATTCATAGATCCCCTGGTCCGTACCTATCAGAAACGCCTCACCGTTCAGTTGATAAATCACGCGAATAAAATTCTCTCCTATGGAAAAAGAATCCGTAGTATGCTGAAACTGACGAAACTCGTACCCGTCAAATCGATTGAGCCCGCCCTTGGTTCCAAACCACATAAAACCCTGATCATCCTGAGCAATAGTGGTTACCGTATTGGAACACAATCCGTCGGCCACGGTGTAGCTGGTGAACAGGATGTCCTGAGCAACCAAGCTCCCGTGCCACCACCCTAGCAGAATAAACATGATTTTACATATTCTCATACTACCTACGCTTGCTATCAACCGGTTCTTTATTATCCTTACCTCCCTTCCGCAACCAGCACTCCGAATGGTAACGTAAGGTAGGAAAAGATCTATTAATCCTCTCTTTATCGACTGTACCCGTCGTTTTGAACCAGGTTTGGATTCGCGGTAAGTTCAGTCTGAGGTAACGGATATAATACCTGATGAGGTTGGGCTCCTTTCCCTCGTTCCTGGGCGTTTGATATAAAGATTTCGTGTCGGATCAGGTCGCTTCTTCGTTTGGCCTCCGAGTAAAACTCCCACCCCCGTTCCTTCAGCAAATGATTCCGTAAGGTAGCCTGGTTGAAACCTGCTAAACTCAGGGGTGCCACTCCGGCTCTTACCCGAACTTCGTTAATCAGGTCTACTGCTTCCTGCGTCGGACCGTTTAGTTCGTTCAGTGCTTCGGCCCGGCTCAGCAGAATGTCAGCGTAGCGCACGACGGGGAAATCATTTTCGGCATCGGGCCCTACCCGTTCTGCATCAAAAAACTTAAGACTACGGGTGTTATCATCACCTAATAACTGTACCGTTTCTCCGTTTATATTCTCGTGTACGGTCAAGAACATGGTCCTACGAGCGTCGTCCAGATCAAAAGAATTGATAAAATTGTCGTAGTAGCGAAACTGAGCGGCGAAGTTGGCTCCCGGAATGGTTGAACCGGGTGGCAATGATAAAGACAACCATTCGGTCCCTAAGCCGCCCCCGATCCGGGATTGAGGATACACGAAGATAAATTCGGAGTTTAACTCGTTTTCGGGCGCAAACATGTCTGGGTAACTCGGATACAAACTATACAATTGAAGATCCATCAACTCCTGGGCGGTACTGGCGCACTCCGGCCATTGTTTGGTATTTAAATAATGTTTGGTAAGCATCGCCAGGGCCGCTCCTTTGGTAATTCGATACTCCATCTGCTCCGTGGGCAGCACATCCGCAGCGGCTCGAAGCTCCGTAGCAATAAATTCATTCAAGGCCGAGAGCGATTCTTTTTCAGGATAAAGCTCATCTGAAGGACTGGTAATTAGAGGAACCTCACCAAACCATTTGGTCAGCCAGTAGTATTGCAGCGCCCGGATAAACCGCGCTTCCCCGATACGTACCAGACGATCAGTTCTTTCAAACTCAACAGCTTCTACGTTTTCCAGAAACAGGTTTACGTCCCGAATTGGATTCCAAAGCTGGTTGTACACTCCTTCTATCCAGGGGTGCTCCGAGTCAAAATTAAAATCCTGAATCAAGGCCGCCTGACGGCCCTGTCCGCCCCCAGTTTCAAAAAACAGATCGGTAGGACCTTCTTCCAGGTAGTGGGCCTGCACTAATGAAAATCGATGCCACTGCATGTTTCCGTAAGCCGACACCAACAGCGCCTCCAGACCTACTTCCGTACTCAGGGTATTTGCCGGCGACAGCTGATCGAAAGGTTCTTCCTTTAGTTGCTCTTCACAGCCAGAAGCGAACAACAGTACTGCAACGCTTAGGAGAAATATTTTAAAGATATTAAGTAATTTCATGAGATCAGGAGTTGTAATTTAGAATGTAATTTGGCACCCAACGGTATACGTCCGGGCATTGGGATAGGCATTGTAATCCGCACGAGCCGAGTTAGACCGATTGTCTAACGAATTTACTTCCGGATCAAACCCCAGATAATCGGTAAACAGTAGCAGGTTATCTCCCTGAAAATACACATTCACCGCACTGAGAAAGCGAATGGCTTCCGTATTAAGCGTATAGTTTAGTCGTACATTTCTCAGGCGAAAAAAGGTAGCATCTTCTACCGAGAGGCTGTTCACGGTGCTTCCTCCGTAGGTATCCGGATTGACCCCCGAAGGCCATTTATTGGTAGGGTTCTGGGGCGTCCACCGGTTGAGTGAGGGTACAGCCAGTCGGTTTCTCCGCTCCTCAATAGGATAGATAGCGTACAGCAGGTTTTGATTCAACAGTTCCTGCCCGAAGTCACCGGCAAAGAAAATATCCAGTCCAAACCTTTTGTACGAGAATGAATTTCTGAATCCTAAAGAAAAGTCGGGGAAGGGGCTTCCAATGGTGGTCTTATCATCGCTGCTAATGACCCCGTCGGGTTCGCCATTCGGTCCGCTGATATCCCGGAATTTAGGAAATCCCGGTTGAGCACTGGGCTGGGCCGAATTTTCAATATCATCCCCTTCCTGCCAGATGCCGTCGACGATCATCCCGTAGTAGCTATTGAGCGGTGATCCCTCCTGCACGATGGTAATATCAGCGGTGAAGGGCAGCCCTCCCTGGGTAAACCCATCAATATCTCCCAGGCTGGTTACCTGATTAGAAATCTGGGTATAGGTCAGCGTTGATGACCAGGAAAAATTACTTCCCACCACATTACGGGTATTGAGCAGTACTTCCACGCCCTTGTTTTCCACCGAGCCTACGTTGGAAAGAATAGAATTGTATCCTGAGGACTTGGGCAACGGCAGATTCAACAGCAGATCGTCCGTGTTTTTCACGAAATAGTCGGCTACCAGATCGATTCGCCCCTCAAACAGCTCCAGATCTACTCCTATGTCAAGCTGGGTAGTGGTTTCCCATTTCAGATCGGGATTGGGAATACGGATCGGATTAAAACCGATTACCTGCTGATTTCCCAGCAACGCCAGACCACCGGCTCCCAGCGTGGCTAACGAAGCGTAATTTCCGATTTCCTGATTACCCGTCTGCCCCCAGCTGGTTCTCAGTTTCAGGTTACTGATAAACTCCAGGTCACTCATGAATGGTTCTTCGGACAATCGCCAGGAAAGGGCAAAGCTCGGAAAAATCGCAAACTTGTTGTTCTCTCCAAAGCGGGATGAACCATCGGCCCGTACCGAAGCGGTCAGGTAGTACTTCTGCTGAAAATTGTAGTTTACCCGACCCAGATAAGAGATGAGCTGGTTGGAGTTCTTATAACTATTCAGGTTATCATTCTCCGTACTTCCCAGCGCCAGGTTATTCGTTTGAACTGCATCGGTAGTAAACCCATCCAGGTTTCCACTAAAACCCCGATTAACAAAATTCTGCCACGTAAACCCGCCCAGCAACGTCAGGTTATGGTTACTCACGGACTTATTGTACGTCAGCGTACTTTCAAAGAGGCGGCTGGATTGCTCTCCGGTGATAATAGTGGCAATGCCGCTTCCGTTGTTGATCCCTACTTTGGTATTCGAAGGGATGTAGGTGTCTTTCCGGGAACCAACCCGGTCGAACCCCAGGTTGATTTTAAACAACAGGTCAGGAATAATGGCATATTCCCCAAAAGCCGTTCCCAGTATACGAGTGGTTTGCTCTTCACTCCCAACCCGGGCGATCATCAGGGGATTATCCATGTCTACCACATCGGCCTGATAGGGCGTGCCATCATCGTTGAATTTGGGCAGGGTGGGATCTAATTCCAGAGCACTGTTAATGATACCGGCAGAAGCGTTAAATCCCGTCCCGAAGGGAACGTTATCATTATTGGTGTAGGAGTTTGTCAGATTAACCCCGTACGTAAATTTGTCGTTGGGTCTAAACCTGGCGTTTAAACGAGCTGTCAATCTCTCCAAACCCGAACTAATCACAATACCTTGCTGATCAAAATAGTTAATAGACGAATAAAACGTATTCTTATCATTACCGCCCGAAACCGAAAGGTTATGATTTTGAATATAGCCTCTTCGGGTCACCTCATCCAGCCAGTCGCCGGTATCTTCTACTTCATTTAGATCATACAAAGGATTACCACCCTGGGCCTGACGAATGTCGTTGACAACCGTAGCAAACTCGGTGGCGCTAAGCATATCCACCTTCCGGGCAACTTCCTGTATGCCACCGGAAAAATCATAATTTACATTGGTTTTGCCTTGCTGGCCATTTTTCGTGGTGATAATAATAACCCCATTCGCTCCACGGGAACCGTATATTGCCGTAGCGGAAGCATCTTTCAGCACTTCAATAGATTGAATATCATTAGGGTTAATCAGGTTGAGAGGATTGGGAGGATTCCGGTTGTCCGAAACGCCCGTGCCCGACCCGGTAATGGCAGGACTGTTATCGATCGGTAAGCCATCGATGACGTAGAGCGGAGAAGAACTGGCATTGATGGAATTGGCTCCCCGTATTCTCACATTGACCGACCCACCCGGTTGGGCACTGTTCTGATTTATTTGCACACCCGCCATCTTTCCGGTCAGTGCCTGATCTATGTTGGCGGCGGGCCCCAGGTATAAATCACTTGGTTCTACCGAGGACACCGAACCCGTCAGATCTGTTTTCTTAACCGTTCCGTACCCGATCACTACCACATCTTCCAGTTGGGAAATATCCTCAATTAAGGTGATGCTAATCTGAGTTTGATTATTTACCGGAACATTCTCTGCACCGTAGCCAATATAAGAAAAAGACAGGGTATCGCTGGGATTTGCCGAGATACTATAGTTACCCTCAGCATCGGTAATCGTACCTTCTGACGTTCCCTTGATAAGGACGTTTGCCCCGGGAAGAGCTTCACCATTTCGGTCGATAACTTTTCCGGTTACTCGCTGAGTGCCTCCGGTTTCCTGGGCGATGAGTGACACCGGAACCCAGTAAGCAAGGGCAAATAGTAATAATATCTTTGTAATAATTTTAGGAGGTTGTAGTAGTTTCGTTCTCATATAATCGTTGTTTCTTTTAACTCCCCCAAAGAATTATTTATTAATGCTTCTATGCTGTAAATTTTGTAGAAAATTTATGTAATAGTGTAGACTTTGAAATTTTAGAAATTACAATACGGTCAATTTTGCGAATATTTATTCTTATGAAGAACCTCTTTGCCAACTTGGGATACTTTTTTGGAAAGCCTTTCACACTATTCCGTTTCCTAAACATAGGAGAAAATAGATGATCAGTACGATATGACCTCAATGGTTGAAAGTCGTTTCACTGACAAAGATTATTGGAGTGGTTGAAGTTATTACGTCCATCATGGCGACCACCGCGTGGCGCGATTAGTTTAGCAAGCCGATAAACAAAACGAAAAACCATAGTTTATTTAGATACCACGACACTCAGAGTCCTCTTCGAGTGACTCTGAGGAAGATAGACTAAGGTGAGATAATTTCAATAAAGTTTCTCTGACTACCGATTTAGTCTATACGCTTTGGTTTACACATCGTCAATAGTTTATCATTCGTCAGGCAACAGAAGATTTATCATCAGTATACCTTTCTGTATTAAACTACATTAAGGATTAGGCAAAATCTGCAACCAAACAGACCTAAAAATTTAAATTTTGATAGCATAGTATTGTAGCTAATTAAGGATTCTTCTATAATTGTAATTTAGGTTCACCATGGAATGAGTACTCAAGCAGATAAGGATAAAGCCATCTTACTCTTGGCAGAGAAGCTTAGAAAGGGAGACAAACAGGCTTTTCGACAAGTCTATGACCGGTACCATCAACAACTGTACGCCTTCTCCTTACGATTTACCCGCTCATCCGAAGATGCAAAGGAGGTAGTACAAGCGGTATTTTTAAACCTGTGGAAATATCGTTCCAACCTTAAATCGCATCGTTCTTTGGAACCCTATCTCTATCAGATTGCCCGAAATGAAAATCTGAAGCTGCTACAGAAGATTGCCAAAGATACATCACTAAGAGAAAAGATGTCGCAGCGGCTTCCTTTAAGCTCTCTTCGTACCGAGGAGGAAATTGTCTATTCAGAATATGAGGCTATTGCCCGGAAAGCAATCGCCTTGCTCCCTCCGAAGCGCAAGCTGATTTATGAAATGACGTACCAACAGGGAAAAACCGTGAAAGAGGTAGCAGTTGCGATGGGAATAAGTGTACAGACCGTACGTACGCAATTATCTCAGGCCATAAATGCCATAAAAAACTATCTGCAACAACACGCCGATATTAGTTTCGGTATGGTATGCGCCTTGCTACCCCAACTGATACGTTAATCTTTCAGCTTTTCCTGTAGCCAAAATAAAGCAGCCTTTCCCTGCCACCCGACTATTCCATGACTTAAAGGCAATTTAAGCCAATCGATCCATGTGATTTCGATACCAAGCCATCTATTTATTTAAAAATAAAATACCAATCGCAACCAATTAATAAAAATACTGCAAATATTTACCCCTGACTCGTTGTTTCAGACCTTCTCAGTATAGTAGTAGTAAAGTTAATTAACAACCTATGTCCCGAAAGCAGCAACTACTTAAAAAGTACCTCCATGGCCAGTGCGGTACCGACGAGTTACAAGAGCTGTTCGACTATCTGCGAAAAGAATCTTCTCCAGAGGATTATGACCCAGTCATTCAGCAACTATGGCATACGCTTCGTTCCGAAAGGGCGCTTCTTCCTCAGGAATCTGAAACCCTATACCAGCAGATCGACGCTCAGCTACCCAGCACACCGTATCCAGTATGGCGAATCGCCGCTGGTATTTCCGGATTGCTACTGGGGGTTGTGTTGGTATACTTGTTAGTATTCAATAAGCAGGTAAGCTATACGGCCGATTTCGGGCAAACCCGAACGGTAGTATTACCTGATCAATCTACCGTAGTGCTGAATGCAAACTCTACGCTGCATCATAACTCAGATTGGGATGGTGGGCGCCCCCGGGAAGTCTGGCTAGAAGGCGAAGCCTATTTTTCAGTACAACACCTGGCCAATGCGCAAACCTTTACGGTCTATACCCAGAATATGGCGATCAAAGTGCTGGGCACCGAATTTAATGTACAGCACCGACGGGGCAATACCCGGGTCACCCTTGACACGGGCAGCATCCTGCTAAACGCTCAGGGAAGTGATGACAAGAGAGTGGCAGACATCCTGATGAAGCCTGGTGAGCAAGCTGTTCTCACTAGCGAATATGATTTTACACTGGCAAGCATCGAGACCACGCCGGTTACTGCCTGGATAAACCACGAACTGGTTTTTGACAATACCCCCCTGGTGGTAGTAATCCAAACGATTGAAGACATATACGGCTATCCGGTCATCATTGAAAGCGACAGTATCCGGCAACTCAAGTTAACCGGCATACTACCGAATAATAATTTAAACACCGTGCTGGGTCTTTTGCAGGAGACTTTTAGCATCAAATCCAAACGGGAAAACGGCATCATCCGACTACGCCTGTAATGTTCTGTAACCTCAACCTAGAAATGAATTCTTATCACACTAATACACAACTTTTATGAGCAAAGTACTACTCACAGCTTACCGCTGGCCGCACATTGGTTACCTCATCCTTTTTTTTACCCTCATAACATTAAAAGTCCAGAGTCAAAACGTAGCGCTACGCTGGACAGCCGATCAAAAGGAAATCGTTCGTAAGCCGCAGGAACAACAGCAGCTTTCGCTTAAACAAATGCTGGGTGATATAGAAAAAAAACACAACATCCGGATTGTGTACTCCAGCAACCTGGTAATTAATAAGACCATACCGGTGCAGGTAGCCCAAAGAATCATGAAAACTTCTAGAAACCAGATTGAAGGAACTATACAGCAGGTGGTACGCCCCTTTGGTATGCAGTTCCGCCAATACAACGAAGACTACTTTATCCTGAAAGAAGAGAGCCCGCTTCCTAAAATCGAGAGAGATTATTCCAAACCGCAAAGCCAGCCAGCGAACTGGCTGAACCGTTCTACCCGTTCGCATCAGATCGTATACCTGGTGATCGAAAAAACGATTAGCGGAAGGGTTACTGATCTGTCTACCGACGAACCACTGCCCGGAGTAAATATCTTGGTGAAGGGAACTTCTAGTGGTACAGTCACCGATTTGGATGGCAATTACCGCCTGACGGTAGGAGACGAAGTAAATACCCTAGTGTTTTCGTCGATCGGCTATGAGACGGTTGAAGAATCTATTAATGGTAGAGCGGTAATTAATGTCACCTTATCACCCGATATTCAGTCGCTTTCCGAAGTAGTTGTGGTAGGATACGGTACTGTAGAAAAGAGCGATGTAACGGGTTCGGTGGTTTCGTTGCGTCAGGAGGATCTGAACAAAGGCTTAAACACCTCGGTCGACCAACAGCTTCAGGGGCGAGCGCCAGGGGTGAAAATTACTGGCAGTGCCGAGCCGGGCGGAGGGGTATCTATCAGAATCAGAGGCTCCAGTTCAATCAATGCTGGTAACGAACCGCTCTACGTCATTGATGGGCTACCGATTGATAATCAGGCGGCCGTTACTACGCTGGGGGGTGATGCGTTCAACGGGAACCCACCTCCCCGCAATCCGCTTAATGCTCTTAATCCGGCTGATATTGCATCGATTGATATTTTGAAAGATGCTTCCGCTACCGCTATTTACGGCTCCCGCGGGGCCAACGGGGTAATTCTGATTACCACCAAATCTGGGGCGAAAGGTAAACTAAAAGTAGATTATAATGCCACGCTGAGCAGTTCGGAAGTAGCCCGAAAGGTGGATGTGTTAAGCACTTCGGAATACATACGGGTGATGAACGAACTGGAAGTAGCCCGGGGCAATGGGTCGGTGTTTAGCGAAGCCGATATACAATCGTTCGGCGGAGGTACCGACTGGCAGGACGAAGTATTCAGAACGGCCGTTAGCCAAACCCACAACCTAACCCTTTCCGGGGGTACGGAAAACACCAAGTACTACACATCCCTGAACTACACAGATCAGGAGGGAGTCGTAACAAACTCTCAATTTAAGCGCTACCAGGCGCGGATTAACCTAGAACATCAGGCCAGCGAGCGATTCAAGTTCGGCATCAATCTGAATACTTCGGTTTTATTCAACGATTACGTGCCCGTCAATGGTTTTGGCATCAACCAAAATGCTGATGTCATTAATTCAGCGTTAAATACCCCTCCTATCTTTCCGGTCTTCAACGAGGATGGTTCCTACTTCAAACCGGAAGCCGGGCAACTGGTATCGGTTACTCTGGAAAACCCGGTGGCCCGAGCCGTGGGTGAATCCGGAAAAGAACAAACCAACCGAACCTTTGGTAACATCACCGCCGAGTATCAGCTAGTGCCGGGCTTACTGGCAAAACTTAATTTTGGCAGCGACCGCTCTACCTCCCGCCGGGATATTTACAACAGTACTATCACCAATGTCGGACAGGCCGCGAATGGTATTGCGACCATCGGCACCGGCGAACTGAATAATTACCTGACTGAGTTCACGCTCAACTACACCAAGCAGTTGAATGATCAGAATAATATCAACGCCCTGGCCGGCTACACCTACCAGCAGTTTGATGAGCGTACCGCTTTTGCCTCTATTCGCGGCTTTGCCTCCGATATTATCACAACCAACAATCTGGGGGCGGGAGACCCGAACCTGGCCATAGTAAACAGCAATACAACTCAACGAAGGTTAATTTCGTATCTGGGACGCATTAATTATAGCTTTGCCGATAAATATTTGTTTACCGGTTCGGTACGGGCGGACGGCTCCTCTAACTTCGGAGAGAATAACCGCTTCGGCATCTTTCCTTCCTTTGCCCTTGCCTGGAAACTCATTAATGAGCCTTTCCTGAACCAGACTGAGTTTTTCTCTGATCTGAAATTACGGGCCGGTTGGGGGCAGATCGGAAATGATAACATTGGTATCGGTCGAGCGCTGTCTACCTACGTGAGCAGTACCGGTGGGGTGAATGGTGCAGTATTCGGTAACAACCTCTACACTCCGGTTTCGGCAGCCCGCATTCCCAACCCTGATCTCAAATGGGAAAACACCGAGCAACTCAATGCTGGAGTTGATTTTGGGCTCTTCGACGGGCGGTTATATTCCTCTCTGGATTTTTTTGTTAAAAACACCAAAGATCTATTGCAGGAACTTCCTATACCCAGTGCTACTGGTTTTTCCTTTGTAACTGCTAATGTAGGGCAGATTAGAAACAGCGGAGTGGAGTTTATTGTGAATTCAAAAAACCTGGTCGGTGATTTTAAGTGGAGCACCGCTTTCAATTTTGCCACCCTGCGTAATGAGGTCATTAGCCTGGGAGAGCTACCCGAAATAATTCGGGGTAATGCCGGAGCTACAGCCATTGCCCGTCCGGGCGAGCCTTTGTTTTCTTACTACGGATATCAGTCAGAGGGTATCTTTCAAACTCAGGAAGAGATTGATAATTCCGCTCAGAGTGCTACCGCCGCCCCCGGAGTACCTCGCTGGCGGGATGTGGATACCAATAATCGCATTGATGGGGATGATCGAGTAATCATTGGCAATCCTTTTCCGGATCTAACTCTGGGGCTTAACAATGATTTTGCGTATAAGAATTTTAGTCTGAATATCTTTATTGAGGGAGTACAGGGTGTCGATCTGTTGTACTGGGGGCTGGTAGATGCCCATATCGCCAATGATCCGTTTCGGAACCGCCTAGCCGAACCCTTATTAAACCGCTGGACACCGGGCAACCCTACCAATGCCTGGCCCTCGGCGGTGAATACGGCTCAGTACCAGGGTGGGAATGTCAATACCTTTACCATTGCCGATGCTTCTTTTGTGCGACTGAAGAATGTGCAACTGAGCTATGAGTTCCCTATTAACTCAAGCACTTTTCTACGGACCGCTTCAGTGTATGTAACCGGACAAAACCTGGCTCTGATTACAGATTATCCTGGATACGACCCCGACGTAAACTCCACCGGAACCGCTAACATCCGGCTGGACCGTAACGCTTATCCAACCGCCCGAACTTATACCCTCGGAGTAAATATTGGCTTCTAAAAACAACCGCAATCATGAAAAACTACCGATATAACTTTCTGCTTTTCTTCCTAGTGTTAACGATTAGTTGCACGGATTCCCTGGATATTCAACCGGTATCCCAGTATTCGGATAACTTTCTGGAGACCTCCGCCGGGGTACGAGGGTTGTTGAATTCTGCGTATGATAACATACAGTACACTCAGGACCCGGGCGTTAACCGCATTTATCTGGAAGAATGTGTTACGGACGTATTTGTCAACTTCCGGGGCTTCCTCAACGGCAACTTACAACCCTATCAGGATTTTACGTTCAACGCTACTTCGGCTTACTTGCTGGGCGATTTCTGGGAAAAATCGTATCGTGCTGTCCGGGATGCCAACACCCTACTGGGTGCCGTGGAGGTCAACCAGCAAATGTCGGATGAGCAAAAGACGTTGATCACCGCCGAAGCTCATTTTATCCGGGGTCTGGCATACAATCTCCTGTACGGCTGGTTTGGACCGGTTCCGCTGATCGATCAGTTCTACACCGACTCCAATGAAGAGTTTAACCTGCCCCGGGCCGATCAGACTACCTTGCTAACTTTCATAGAGAGTGAATTACGAATGGCTTCCGACAATTTACCGTTGACCCAGGACGAATACGGTCGGGCGACTAAAGGAGCAGCACTCGGAGTGTTAACCAAATTTTACCTGCAAATGGAAGACTGGCAGAATGCGGCAGCCACTGCTCAGGAAGTGATCGATCTGGATACCTACAGTCTCTGGCCTGATTTTACCACCCTGTTTGCCCTGGAAAACGAAGGTAATGCCGAAATGATTTTTGCTTTTCCAGCCATTCCTATGGACGGAAATGGGAACGTCTGGATTGCCAATGCCTTACCGCCCCAGTACCCGGTTTCGATCTTTAATACCGCCACGCAGGTGTGTGTACCCGTGGAGTTCTACAACACCTTTCAGGAAAATGATATTCGCCGATTCCTGATTCTTGCTAACTATACATCCAACCAGGGCGAAGAAATTGACCTGACTACTGGCGTGGAATATCAGAATCCTCGAAGCTTTAAGTATCCGATTGACCTTAGTGCTGATGCCCGGGCCGGGGGTGCTGATTTTATTCTCGTCCGCTACGCTGATATTTTATTATCACGGGCGGAAGCCCTGGTAATGGGTAGCGGTAGTGTGAGCCAGGAAGCACTTGACCTGGTGAATCAGGTGAGAAACCGGGCGCAACTCCCCTCTCTGACGATGGCGGATGTACCGGACCAGCCATCCTTCGTGGATATGATCTTACAGGAAAGAGCCTGGGAATTTTACAGCGAAGGAAAGCGGAGGGATGACTTGCGCCGCCACTACCGGTTTACTGAAAATGCCCGAAACCGAGGTAAGAACGCTCAACCGTTTCATGTCTTGTTTCCCATCCCTCAATCAGAGATTGATGCCAATCCTAACCTAGAGCAGAATGAAGGATATTAGTAGTCCGCCTTATTTAGATCAAATGAGATACCGCTTACTGAGGTTAATGTGGCTAGGTATCATAAGTGTCGCCTGGGTTATCCCGGTTGAGGCTCAGACTCAACCGCCCAATATCATGCTCATCATGGGGGATGACCTGGGCTGGTACGACATGGAAACCACCGGAAATCCGGATATAAAAACACCCCATCTGGCTTCTCTGGTCCGGGAGAGTCTACGCTTTCAGAACATGTTTACTTCTACAGCTATGTGTTCTCCTACCCGTCAGCAACTTTTGACAGGCCTGTATCCGGTTCGAAGCGGTGCCTATCCCAACCACAGCTGGGTATACGATTCGGTGAAAAGCCTACCTCATTATTTTAATGAAGCAGGTTACCGCACCGCGCTGTTTGGGAAAACGCACTTCGGACCGCCCTCCGCTTTTCCATTCGGCCATTTACAGGACGAACCGCTCACCAAACAGACCTACCAGAGCATCCGAAACTTCATCCGGCAGGAACCGAGTCAGCCATTTTTTATGGCCATCACTTCCCATCAGCCCCATGTACCCTGGACAAAGGGCGATACCACTCAGTACCCTTCCGAAAAGCTAAGCGTGCCTCCCTACTTGATTGACACCCAGGAAACCCGGCGAGCACTGAGCCTGTACTATGCGGAAATCAGCTATTTGGACGACCAAGTAGGCCGCTGCCTGCGTATGCTGGAAGAAGCTAGCCTGAGCGACAATACGATCGTGATCTTCACCAGCGAACAGGGGCCGCAGCTACCCTTTGGCAAATGGACCTGCTACGATATGGGGCTCAAAACCAGCTTTCTGGTTCGTTGGCCCAATCATGTTTCACCCAACACATCTACAGAAGCCCTGGCCCAGTACATAGACATCTTACCGACCTTGCTAGAAATCATCGGGCAAGACCCGACTACTGTCCAAACTGGTATTTCGGATGCTTTTGGTAATCAGGAATTGGACGGTAAAAGTTTTCGGGAGGTGCTGCTCGGCCATTCAAGTCATCACCGGGATTACGTCTACGGGGTACATACGACGCGAGGTATTATAAGGGGAAGCGACTCCTACCCTATTCGGTCGGTACGATCTGACAAGTATCTTTACATACAAAACCTGAATGCGGAACAGGCCTTTTCCAACATCGTCATAGCGTCCGATACCCTACTATATCCTTCCTGGCTGGAAAAAGGGGAAACCGATCAGGGTGCTTGTCAGCGAGCCGATTTCTATCAGCATCGCCCTTCCGAAGAACTCTACGACGTAGTCAGTGATCCTTATCAAATAATGAATTTAGCCTCCGACCATCAGTACGAAGCCGTAAAGAAATCTCTGAAAAAAGAGCTGACTGCTTTTATGCAACAGCAGGGAGATAGCGGAGAAGAAACCGAGCTGAATGCACTTAACCGCCAAGCGGGTTACTTGAAAGTTCACCCTCAGGAAAACAATAAACCAACTACTAAAGAATAACCTTTTCAAACTGAATAAAATGGACCGCTTTAAGCATAGTCAGACAAGCCATCGTAACAATTTCTCAACCATGATAATTTCCCAAATTGCTTCCTTAATTCTCATAATTATTATCTCCTTCCCCGCCGTTTCTCAGGAACGTGAGCCAACCGCCCAACGTCCCAATATCATCCTGATTATGTCTGATGATATGGGATACGCGGATTTGAGCCCGTACGGTGGGGAGATACGCACTCCCAACCTGAATAAGCTTGCCGAAGAGGGAGTGCGGTTTACCCAGTTTTACAACACCGCCCGCTGCTGCCCTACCCGGGCCTCCCTGCTTACCGGCCTGTACCCTCACCAAACCGGCATTGGCCACATGACTAACTATCCGGGCGACCCTACCGCGCATGATTACGGCCTGCCCGGCTACCGGGGAGTATTGAATAAAACTTCAGTGACCATCGCTGAAGTTCTGAAAGAAGCCGGTTACAATACACTAATGACCGGAAAATGGCATCTGGGTTTTGAAAAACAGGAACAGTGGCCGCTACAACGCGGGTTTGATCAATACTACGGGGTTATTCCGGGAGCCTGCAATTATTTCCATCCGACCTATCCACGAGGCATTACGTACGGTAACGACACCATTTCCATCACCGATGAAGACTACTATACTACCGATGCCTTCACCGACTACGCCATGCAGTTTATCGATGAGTCGGTAGAACAATCCAATGATACTCCTTTCTTTCTGTACGTAGCCTATAACGCTCCGCACTGGCCACTGAATGCCCCTCAGGAAGATATTGACCGGTACCGGGGTAAGTACATGGACGGGTGGCAGAAGCTGCGTACCGAGCGTTACGAGCGAATGAAAAAGATGGGGCTGGTGGATAAAAACTGGGAACTATCCCCTCAGGATTCTCGCGACTGGGATTCCTTAACCGATGAAAAAAAGCAGGAGATGGACCTGCGGATGGCCATTTACGCCGCCCAGATTGACCGCATGGATCAGAACATCGGCAAGCTGATCGATCACTTGACGGAGAAAAACATTTTGGATAATACGATTATTATTTTCCTGAACGATAACGGAGCCTGTGCCGAATTTGACGAATTGGGAAGCGGACCGGCCGAACAGCTAAGCACCGAAGAAGGATACGTGCTTTCGTACGGGCGCGCCTGGGCCAACGCATCCAACACGCCCTACCGGGAATATAAGCACTGGCTTCACGAAGGCGGTATTGCCACTCCGCTGATCGTTCACTGGCCCCAGGGGATTGCTTCTTCAATCCAGGGTAAGATGATAAAACACTATGGTTTTTTACCCGATATCATGGCTACCTGTCTGGAACTGGCCGATGCGGATTATCCTCAGGAGTATCAGGGGCAACCGATTAATCCAGTTGTGGGAAAAAGTCTGCTACCGCTCCTGGAGGGTCAGGATCAACCTATTCATACCGAACCCATTTTCTGGGAGCACGAAGGCAACAAAGCCGTTAGGTTAGGGAACTACAAGTTAGTACAGGACTGGGAAGAAGACAACTGGGAACTGTATAACTTAGACAAGGACAGAACCGAAATGCATGATTTAGCCACTCAGATGCCTGAAAAAGTAGCGAAAATGCAAGCCTTATACGAAGAATGGGCGTCAAACAACAAAGTAGAGCCATGGAGCTCTATTCTTAAAATAATGGAACAAAAAAAAAGTAAGCCCTAACTTATGCAGAGCTTTCTTACAAAAAATTTGTCTCGTCCTTAAATAGCGATACACAAAAAGCAACGCTATGAAAGAAAACCTAGCACATCAGTACATTAAGCATAAAGATTATAGCTACGCTTTCAAATTGCAGGTAGCGCAAGAGGTTACGCGCGGAGAAGAAAGTAATAGATAACTTGCTTATAGCTAACTGAAACAAGTGTGATTTAGTGAAACATAGCTGACACAAGCTATGAAAAAAGGCGGATAAAACTGAAACAATAAGAAGGACCTATAAACAAAAACGGCTCGTTTCCAAGGATTTAGAAACGAGTCGAAAGTAAAAAGCAGAGAGTGGGGCTTTAAAACCTGGATTTAAACTGCATTATTTCAATATTTTTATAAAATAAACTTTAAATTAATCAATTATTATTATATTATCTATTTAAATAATTTTATTATTAGGAAATTCTCTATTATAGCGTCTACAATCAGCTTATCTATTAGCAAAATTATGTACTGCTAATGGTAGCAAGCCTTCGAACCCAGAGATCCTTCAAAGTTCTGTTTCTATCGCATCAAGTAGGTTCTAGGGATGGCTGGACGGAAATTCAGCTTATAACCCTCTGTTTTTTAACAGCTTACGAGAAATATTTTTGTCAGTTCACCGAATAGTTCAGCTGATCAGAATGCAATAATTAGCTTCAAAAATAGCTAAACTGTATGAGTTAGAGGATCTATCTATTAGGCCTGCTACCTTTTTGTCTACTTGCCCCTACTGATAAAGTTCGTATAAGATTGCATCAGAAATAATATAGAGAGAAGACAACATCATTTTTATTTGTTAGATCTAGTTCTGATTCGCATACTATTGGCCACCACTGTGTAAAGTCTGGTAGGCATGCTAAGAGTTCTATCCAATCGTTGTAAGCGAACTTTTACCCTTTTCCACTCGGTACTCAGTTCTTATTCAGCAGTCTATATTTATCAGATAATAATCTTTGAGAAGGCAGAAGTATTTCTTTACGAACTCCGCTTTCTCCCTTACCGGTATAAGGTGTGAATAGTAAGCCCTTTCAGATTTTTGGAATACGCAGGAAAAAGCAGGCTAAACAGGTAGCTGAACACAAAGCAGGAAACAAAGCCGGTCATCGTAAACAGCAGTACATTCAAAGAGGTGTACCGGGTGAGGTAGTACTGCAAAACTCCGCTGAGAATAAGGCCGATCACTGCCCCTATCCCGTTGGCTCTGCGGGTAGTGATGCCCAGTAAAAACAACCCGCCCAGTCCACCGGCAAACAATCCAATGAACAACTGAAACTGATCCCACAGTGATTGGATGCTCCAAGAGGCCATCATCAGGGCAAAGCCGGTTCCCAAAATGCCAAAAACCAAGGTAGCCCAGCGCGCTACTACGAGTTCCCGTTGATCACTGACCTGGCGAAAACGTTGATAGAAGTCAGATGTAAAGGCCGTAGCGGCAGAGTTCATGCTGCTACTCAGGCTGGACATAGCCGCTGAAAACAGACCGGCGATGATCAGCCCGGAAACTCCGGCCGGAAGCTCATTAATGATGAACCAGGGCAGGATAGCATCATTCATTTCCAATTCAGTACTTAACCGGCCAGGGTGCTGCTGGTAGAAAACAAACAAGGCAGTTCCCAGACCGAAGAAGATCAGTGTGGCCGGAATAGCCAGCCAGGCAAAAGTCCATGCACTACGAGCAGCTCCGGCTTCGTCTTTGGTGGTCAGGTAGCGTTGTACCATGGTCTGGTCGCTGCCGCTGGAGATCAGATTTGCAAAAAAGCCACCCAGTACCACCACCCAGAAAGTTGGTGCTCGAAAGTCGAGGGCAAAGTTGAAAAGGTTCAGCTTGTCATTGGTGGCTGCAATTTCTCCAAAAGCCGGTACCCCTCCTTCAGTCTGGATGAGGATCAGGACCAGACAAACAATGGCTCCTCCCAGCAACACAACCACCTGTACCACATCCGTCCATATAACGGCCTCAATACCGCCAATCATGGTATAGATAATGCTGATGATGCCCATTGCCAGAATACAGAAGGCGATGTTAATATCCGTCACCACATGCAGGGCCAGTGAGGGAAGATACAACACAATGCCTACCCGGCCGATCTGGAAAATGATGAAGGAAAGACTACCCAATACCCGAGTTAGATAGTTGAATCGCTTCTCCAGATACTCATAGGCGGTATTGACATTCAACCGCCGGAAGAAAGGGATGTACAGGCTCACAATGATAGGAGCTGTGAGCAGCGGAGTCATTTGCAGAAAGAAGTAGGCCCAGTCGGTAGCGTAGGTTTTGGCCGGAATCGCCATGAAGGTAATCGCACTCAGGCTGGTACCGAATAGGCTTAACCCCGCGGCCCACCAGGGAATACGATTGCCCCCTTTAAAATAATCAGCCGTGGATTGCTGCCGACGGGAAAAATAAACTCCAATGACGATCAGCACTCCAAAATACAATAGCAGCACCAGGTAATTCAGCCATCCGAAAGTTGTCACCTGCTGAGGCAAAGAGGCAGTCCAGACTTCCGAAGTTCGGATTCCGGGTTTGATCTCCCCGCTGATCAGAAAAAGATTCTGGTTCCAGGTTAACGCTTTTGTCGTGACAGGAAGCAGACCGGGAAAATCAGCCTGTCGGGAAAAAGTATTGGTAACCGTATGAAACTTCAATACTTCCCGGCTAAACCCCGGATGGCTGACGAACTTCTCAGTTAGCTGTTGATGGAGAGTTGTTCTGGCGGCTGTGTCCTGGGTCTGAGCGATTTTCTTTTCGAGGGTAAATCTTTTCAGAAACCGATCTCCGGCATCCCCCCCCAGCAACAGAATATTGTTAGCTCCGGTAGCGATGGCGGAGCCAGCCATTACCGAAATATCCGAACGCTGGCCGGTGGTAATATTCCCAATCAGGCTCCACTGCTGCTGCACCGGATTAAAAACGTAGGCATCTTTCAGAATAGACACGCTGTCGGGCGTTTGATATCGCCCTCCAAACAGGTAAAAGCACTCGGTATTACCGTTACTCTGAGCGGCCGCTACCGAGAACATACGGGCTGGCCCCGGGCAACCTGATCCTACGGTCCATTGCCGGGTTGTCAGGTCCAGCGAAAGTAATTGATTCTCCCCATTCTGCACTCCATGCACCCACACCTGCTGGCCAATTCGAGCACCGGCATCTGCCTGAAAACCTTCGGGTAAGACCGGATATTCCTTATAATCTACCGATTGAGAATCCTGGTTCCAGGATAGTAAGAAGACCTGATTCGAGTTTCCCTGCTGGTTATTACCCCCGATACACAGTACTCCCTCCGGCAGTGACACTGATACCCCATAAGCCAGAGACTGCGGCAAGTTTTGCGCGACATTGTCTTTCCATTGATACTGCCCCTCATCCGACTTTTCCAATACATAAATCGTTTGCCACCATTTTTTCTGTCCACCTTCCCAGGGTAGCTGGTCAGGGAAGTTCGCTCCACCGGCTACGATCATCACATCCTGATGCACTCCGGCAAAGGCTCCGGCTAATCCGGCCTGGGTAGTTTCTCCTGGTGCCGGGGGTAAATCAGGAGCATTATTCCAATGTAGAGCATCCTCCTGACTCCAGGCAGCGGTACTCAACAGACAAATCAGCAACCAACTATAAATGCAAAAATGAGGTTTCCAGCGCGTCAGTATCATTCAAAAATGCTTTCTTCTACTACCTGAAAAACGATTTTTTCGTATGCACTCGCTTCTCCGGCTTCGTACAGCAGACCAATGTTGCCATTGGGAAGTTTAGTGAGGCTGGAATAGGCCGAAGGGCCGGGAAAGATGGTACGGATACCCGGCCAGGTTTTCCCTTCATCGTAACTCATCCGCAGCGTGAGGTTATGTCTTTTGCCATTATCGGCACTGGCCGGATTGAGAAACAGTATCTTACTTTTCTGATCGCCTTCCGGCCACTGGTAGCGAAGGATGCTCGCCTGGCAAACGGGTTCTACCAACGCTTCCGCATCTACCGGATCGGTCCAGGTCTGGCCGCCATCGTAGCTTATCGCGTGCGTGCGGCGGTTACGGCCGAAGTACGAGCGCATATCCATCATCAGGGTACCGTTCCCATCGGCCAGTTCCACCATCTGGCACTCATTCACTTTGGGCCGGATCACTCCACCCAGTTGCCAGCTCTGCCCGTGATCGTCGCTGTAAATGGCATGAGAACCATATTCGTAAGGGCCATTCCGTACTTTGCCATCCGGCTCATCATAACTATGATCGCTGGGAATGACCAAGCGGCCTTTATGCGGACCATGCTTGATTTGAATACCCACTCCGGGGCCAGTAGCGTACCAGCCCCAGGAAGGATCTTTGGTAGTGCTGGTAATTTCTTTTGGCTCTGACCAGCTCTTTCCATCGTCCTCACTGGAGCAGACCCAGACGGTACGGGTTGATTCTGCTTCTTTACGGATGATCTCCGATTCTCCGTCGTCACCCAGATTGTGCGTCATCACCAGCCAGATGGTACCAGTTTCTTCGTCTACCACCGGGCAGGGATTGCCGCAGGTATTGGCTCCATCGTTCCACACTACCTGCTGCTCACTCCAGGTTTTTCCCTGATCGGTAGAACGCTTTAGCAAGAGGTCAATATCCCCGGCATCGCCCGCTTCTTCTCTTCCCTCACAAAATGCCAGCAGCGTCCCGCTGGGGGTAGTGAGTATGGCGGGAATACGGTAACTCCCGTATCCCTGCTCACCGGAGGTAAACAAATCAACCTGATTGCTGGAGTCAGAAGACTGAGCCAGGACTGAATGCATCGGGCCTGAAAACAGCCATAGAGTAATTATAATTGTTTTTAGGAAAGGGTTGGTTGTAAAATAGGTCATTGGTATTAAGTTCATAGTCCATTAAAATGAGAGATCGGGTTGCGGTTCCGCATTGCGGTTAGGAATGTACTGCTTAAGAAATTGAATTGTATCCTGATATTGTGGCTCACCCGCCAGATTGTTCCATTCGTTCGGGTCCTGTCGGTGATCGTAGAGTTCGGCGGTGCCATCCGCATACTGAATGTATCTCCATCGCTGGCTCCGAATGGCGTGGTTTCCCTGCCCGTAGGTCATCAGCGCCGGAGGAAATTCCGCTTTATGATCGTTGAGTAAAGGTACCAAACTCAGTCCATCTACTTCAGGACGATCGAGCCCGCACAATTCAGCCAGGGTGGGATACACGGTAGTGAGATCTACCGGATGATCAATCCGTGTTCCAGATTCTATCTGCCCCGGGGCAACGATAATATAAGGCACATGGGTAGTCTTTTCCCACAGGGCGAACTTTTCAATATGCTCTTTCTCACCCAGATGAAACCCATGATCTGACCAAAGCACAATGACGGTATTGTCGCGGTACGCACTCTGATCCAGTGCATCAATCACCCGCCCGACCATTGCATCCGCAAAGGTAGCACAGGATTGGTAGGCCTGCACAAACTCCCGGTAAGCATCCGGATAACTTTCCACTCCCGCCATCATTCCTCTCCAAAACCATTTTTTGTCCTGAAGCAGCGTTTCGGCCCCGGCAGGCAGATCGTTCCAATCGTTTTCCTTTAAGGTAGGCATTGTTAGTGTCTTTAGTGGGTATCTGGCAAAGAAGTCAGCGGGAGCAAAAAAGGGCGAGTGAGGTTTATAAATCCCCACATTCAGGAAGAAAGGCTGGGTATGCTCACGTTGGAGAAAATCGATGGCGTAGGAGGTAGTTCGATAATCAGCTGTTTCTTCAATGTGCTCAGGCCAGGGTCCCCAGTCAGTATTGCGGGAACCGTACTCCTCCAGTTTGTTGAGTTTGGCCGGCGGATAAGGTTCGTTGATCTTCATCAGCAGAAACTCATGGAAAGACGCATCATCGTGAAAAGCCCAGTCGGCATGATGATGGAAGATTTTTCCGGCCCCTCCCACATAATAGCCATCATCCATAAAATACTGCTGAAGGGTTTTCGCCTCGGGCAGCGCTCCCCGCCAGTCGGCAGCATTGCCGTAGATTCCGGTTTTATGAGGGCGGGTTCCCGTCATGATGGAAGCCCGGGAAGGATTGCAGGCAGGTGAAGAGCAGTAGGCCTGGGTAAAGAAAGCTCCCCGAGCCGCCAGATTCTCCAGATGAGGTGTTTTGATAGGATTGCCCGGATCGAACAGGCTGACCCAATCGTTCATATCATCGATAGCAATGAATAAAACATTAGGTTTTTGATTGGCTGTTGTACGCTGACTATGCGCCCGAACGCTTATTACTATGATTAGGATAACACTCAGGCAGGTAGTAACCGTTGCTATTTTTCGGGTGATTCTCATGTATCAAATAGCGTTCGTGGGTTCAAAAAATTCAGGCAAGATGCGCTGACCGGCCTGCCTTACCTTCGCTACTTCAGTTTCGTCAATACCCCGGTAGGGCCAGCGTAAACGGGTTCCGATATCAGCCCACCCTCCTACCGCTGCTAACAGCTTATCCACCGCCTGATTGCTGCATTGCTGATCGCGGATGTAGGGTACAATGAGTTCGTTCATAAAATGCTGAATACGCTTTTCCAGCGCCAGTCCTTTTTCAGGATGGCTTAGTATCGTTTCGTACCACTTTTGGGCTACCCTCGGATGTAAGCAGGCCACATTTGAGTAAGCCCCCTGCGCTCCCCGGCTGATTCCGGTAGCCAGATGATGACCGGGAATAAAAAGCGATAAATCTGGTGCCCATGTTCGCATGGCAGCATACCAGCTTTCATCTCCGCCCCCTACTTTGCAACCTACCAGCCTTACCCCGGTAGCTTTGATTTCGTGGTACTCCAACGGGCTGAGGACTTTCTTGGCGTGAGGCGGATTATACAACACCAGCCCGACCGGATCGGCAGCCTCGGCCATTACCCGCAGAAAATCAATCGTCTCCGAAAGATTGGGAACCGACCAATCAGGAAGCACTACCTGAATAGCACTGGGATGGAGTGATTTGACCCGTTTCACTCGTTCCAGAGACAGCTTCGGGCTCATCTGACTGCAACCGATCTGGAATGGCATATCAGCTGCATTGCATTTTTCGGCCAGCACTTGGCTAACCCGATCAAACTCGGCTTCGGTCAGGTTGTAAAACTCTCCGGCTGTGCCGTTGGAATAGATACCGCTCACCTTCATCAAAATCAGCGTATCAATTTCATGCGCCAGCTTTTCCCAGTGAATGCTATCATCCGCATCAATGGGCAGTAACAACGTTGCCCAATTACCCTGGATTTCAGTACTGCTCAGTGGTTTCATCATTATTTGTGGTTCTCGTTTCTCTTACCGGCAGTAGCTTCGAGTCTGTTCTTATATTCACCATTTTTGTATTCGGTTACCCATTGCCGCAGTTGTGACTCCTGTTCGGCAAACTCGGGTAGACCGTGCAAGTTCTTCCGTTCTACCACTTCTGCATCCAGCGCATAAAGTTCCTGCTCATCCACATCACTCGTTTTCAGATTAAACCAGGCGGTGTACCTCCATTCTGACGTACGCACGGTATAGCCCATGTGGGTCGCAGGGGTGTTAAACAGCGCGGCATAGGGTCTGGCAAACTGACTGAAGGCTATTTGCTCCCAAGGCTGATTCGGATTCTCCAGCAGAGGAGTAAGATCATTTCCAGCCAAGGTTTGCCGGGCCTTGATATTGCATAGGGAAATCAGGGTTGGATACAGATCAACCGCTTCAACAATAGCCTTGGTTTTGGCACCGTTACGGGTTACTCCGGGCACTGAAATGAGTAAGGGGATACGAGTATCTAGCTCGAAGTTGGTTGCTTTGGCCCACAGTTGCTGCTCGCCCAGATGGTATCCATGATCGCCCCAGACGACCACGATTGTATTCTCTTTCAAGCCTAATTCTTCTAACGCCTGTAACACCCGGCCGATCTGGGCATCTACATAGCTCACACAGGCGTAGTACCCATGACAAAGCTCCTGTTCTTTTTCGAGTGCCAAACTTCCCTGATTCGGAATATCGGCGTAGCCTCGCAGTTCTTCCCAGTGGTGAAAAGCCAGGTCGGGAGCTTCTTTGGGTTTATCCTGATTCAGAAGTGGCGAGAAGTCCGCCCTCTGGTACAAATCCCAGTACTTTTGGGGAGCGCAAAAGGGCAGATGAGGCTTTTTAAACCCTAATGCTAAGAAGAAGGGCGTGCGGGTACGCTTAAACTTTTGTAACCATTGTATCCCCCGCTCCGAAATCTTTCCGTCCTCATACGCCTCGTCATCTGCGTTGGCTGCTTCGGTAGCTGCCGATTTACCTCCCTGGCGATTCTTCGGCAAATAGTATTCGTCCTCTTTGACCGAGATGGCATACTCAACCGGCTCAGACCATGAAGGTTCGTCTTGTGCTTTGGCTGATCCGTGAAATATCTTTCCTATCCCTACCGACTGATAGCCTTCTTCTATGAAAATCTGGGGCAAGGTTATTACCTCCGGCCGTTTTTCCCGGAAATGAGTACCCAGATCAGTCACCTGAATCTGATCCGGCCTTAACCCGGTCAGCATAGAAGCCCGGGACGGGTTGCAGACGGCCTGCTGGCAATAGGCGTTCATAAAAACCATACTTCTTCCGGCTAGCTGATCGATATTGGGCGTTACCGCTTTCGCATCGCCGTAACAACCCAGGGAAGGGCGTAAATCATCCACAGCAATAAAGAGGACATTCATTGGATGAGCCGTTTCCTCTTTCTTCTGAGCGCACACCGGGTCCATTACTAACCATTGGATAAGGGCCAGCAGAAACGCTACCTGATTACTTTTCATTCTACTACCGGGCATTCGTTTGATTTCTAACTATTGCCGTTTATTGTTTTTTGACAGCCTTATTCTTTAAGGTTCAATTCAGCTTTTCAAGGGGGATGATCTCAAAAGCAATACCTTCGTAAGGGCGCTTCTGCCCACCCTCGTACAGCACTCCTACTGTTTTTTCCGTAAGCTGCACAATATCCGAGTAGGCTGAAGGTCCTTGATGCACTTCGTACTCCTTCTCCCAATACTCTCCCCCATCTGTACTCATCTTCAACGTCAGACGCTCCCGTTTTTGGCTGGCCGGATTAGAGAACAATAACCCGGATTCTCCCGCTGCCTGAATTGACAGTAAGCTTCCCTGGCAGGTGGGTTCTACCAGTTGGGAGTCGCCCTGCATATTGGTCCAGGTAGCTCCGCCATCATCACTGGTGGCTACCATACGTACTCCTTCATGGCTGCGCATGTTTAATAGCAAAGAGCCATCCAGCCGCTCCGCTACCGTGCTTTCGTTGACTCCCGGCTGAGGAGTTACTCCTCCCAGCACCCAGTTTGCCCCGCCATCATCCGACCAGATGACGTGAGAGTAGCCCTTACGGTCGGGGCCGGTTTCAATGTAATCGCAGGGGATCAGCAGCCGGCCTTGATACTGCCCCTGCTGAAGCTGGATGCCGTGAACCGGGCCGGTGGCGTACCAACCCCATTCCGGCTTCTTGACTGATTCGGTAATCTCCCGGGGGTTTTCCCAACTTAAACCATCGTCGGTAGATGCTGTGTAATACACCCGTCGGGTATCCGAACTGGTTCCCCGACTGATCTTCCCGATATCGTCCTCTCCCAGATTCCAGTTCATTAGCAGATGCACCTTCCCGGTTTGCTGGTCCACCACCGGACTGGGATTACCGCATGTATTCTCCGCATCGCTCCAGACGATCATTAGTTTGCTCCAGGTTTTTCCCTGATCGGTAGAGCGTTTGAGCACCAGATCGATGTCCTCTTCGTCGGAACAATTATTTTTTCTTCCTTCGGCAAAGGCCAGCAGGGTTCCTTTTTGCGTTTTGACGATGGCCGGAATACGAAAGCACCGGTAGCCTTCCGTTCCGGATTCAAAAATATAGGGAAGCTTTTCCGACGTTGACGGGAATGCGTAGACTACCCCGGATAACAGGGTGCATACCCATATTCCAAGCATCAGTTTGCCAACCGAAGACTGCTTATTCATATCAGGTTCAGATTGTTTCCACAAGGACTATTGATAGCCTTCGGTTTGAGTGAGCAAATCGTTATTGTCCAGCACCGTCTGAGGAACCGGGAAGTAAAGAGGGTATCCACTCTGATTACTTAGATTCGGCACTTCTTCGTAGATATTGACTGTCCCTCCGCTATGGAAGCGTACCAGGTCGGGCCAGCGCTTTAGCTCGCCTACCAGTTCTCGCCATCGCTCGTCCAGAATGGCTCGCTCTACCGTTACCTTATCCGTAGCACCGGAATAAACGGGCACATTCGCCCGACTACGAACTTTATTCAACTCAGCCACTGCTTCAGAAACCCGATTCAGGGCTGCCAGCGCTTCGGCTTTCAGCAGCAAAAGCCCCCCCCAGCGGTACACAATGATGTCATCGTCGAAGTAGCGGTCATCGTATACGGTGCCCCGGAATTTATTGAAGCAGGTTAAAATGGTGTCTACGACTCCGGTACTTTCATCGGTAGTAATAGCATCAATCACCACGATCTCACTGCGTACATCCTCGGGGTATTCGGCATAAAGATTCCGAAGTTTTTCGCTAGGAGCATAAACTGCCCGAGCCCGGTTGGCTTCGGTAAGCGGTAGTTCGCTGTAATTATCGGCTCCCTGAACGTTAATTCCCCAAGTAGTTAACCGGGTGGCATACATCTGATCCTGCTCCTGAAACTTGAAAAAAAGCGAGAAAACAACCTCTTCATTGGTTTTATTGTCGGAAGAAAACAGACTGCGGTAGTTGGCCTGCTTGTCATCACCCTCTAGTAAAGTGAAACCCGTGGACTCCAGTTCGGTCAATGCGCTGAGTGCTGTTTCAAAGTCGGATTGCCCACCGTCTAACACTTTACCAGTCCACATATTTACGTCAGCCTGAAGTGCTAATACAGCCGGACGAGAAGCCCGGTTACGGTCGGTGATACTGTTATCAGCAAACAAGGTGAGTGACTGATTGATATCGGATTTGATCTGCTGGAACACTTCCTCCAGTGACGCCCGGGGTTTCAGTTCTTCATCCGCACTCTCCAAAGGAGTAAGCTCTAATGGCACTTCGCCCCAGATGCGGGCCATGGAGTAGTAGGCAAAAGCCCGAATAAAATACGTTTCCGCTATGATTTGATTTTTTGTTTCCTCTTCCCGAAATGTAATACCTTCGGTTTCTTTCAATAGCAAATTGCAGTGATATACCAAATTGTACCAACCGTTCCAGTCAGGAGCATTAGAGGCACTCAGGCTTTGGCTCCAAGCTTCGGACACCGGACCAATATCACCGGGGGCAAAGGAATCGGAACGGTCCTCAAAGTATAAGGTGCTGTTGTAGACATCTCTTAGCTTATCGTAGACTCCGGTAAGGTAGGCCGAGGCATCGTCTTCGGTATTCCAGAAGCCGGAAGAAGTGATATCCGAAACAGGCACGATGTCCAATTCGTCGGCGCAGCCAAAGAATAAGCTGCCAGAAAGGCTCAGGTATAGTAGGAATTTAGCGTAGGTTCTCATGATTCTTGGTTGTTGTTAGATTAAAAACTCACATTGCAGCCCAACTGAATCTGTAACGGGCGGGGATAATCACCTTCCTCGTAGCCGTTGTAGTGCTCGGGAGTAAGCCCATCAAAAGCGGTGATATACCCCAGGTTGTAGACTCCGGCATTGAATGTAATCTGATTCAGCCCCCAACGCTCAAGCAATTGAGCCGGAAGGCGATACAGTACCGATACTTCGCGGAAAGCTAGAAAATCGCCTTTACTGTAGTACAGTGAGTTGTCCGTGTTATACCCATCGTCCAAACCTACTCCATTGTAAGAATCCACTTGCCGCACATGGTTTCGCTTGCCGTTGTCCCAGTCAGAGGCAGCATTGTAGCGAGGGTATTTGGCCTGATCGCCCTGCTCCCACCACATGTCGCCGCTGGTTACGTCGGTCAGGGTCATCACCCGGTTGCGGGCATTGCCGTTGGCACGGGCACGCCAGGAGTTATTAATTACATGCCCCAGGGAATAGTCCACGACAAAGCGGGCGGTAATGCCTTTCCAGGTGAAGGTGTTCACCATGCCCCCGAACTTATCCGGACTCACATAGCCCATGAAAACCAAATCTCGGTCATCAATCGTACCGTTACCGTCCCGATCATCCCAGATGGCATCCCCGCCTACTTTCTGCTGTTGATCTTCGGGCAGGTTCAGCCAGGCGCCCGATACTTTGGTATCGTACGGCGCGTTTGCCGCTTCCTGATCAGTCGCGTATACTCCCAGCATATTGTAGGCCCAGACTCCGCCGACCCGTTCACCTTCGGCCAGCCCGCCAACCATGACGTAATCGCCTTGTTCCGGGTCGTATACCAAGCCGCCATTAATGCGGTTTTTATCGTTTTCGTTATCCGGTAGCTCCAATACTTTTAGCCGGTTGAAGCTAAAATTGAAACTCATGTCCCATTGAAAAGCTCCTTTGTTCAGCACATTCGCTCCTAGCTCTACTTCTACCCCACGGTTTCTGAGCTTTCCGTAGTTTGCTACAATGGAGGTAAAACCGGTCTGGCTGGCTAAAGGAATGCTTACCAAGCGATTGTCGGTTACTTTATCATACACATCCGCCAGCAGCGTAAACCGGTTATCAAAGAATCCCATGTCAATGCCAAAATCGAAAGAGGAAGTAGTTTCCCACAGCAGATTGCGGTTGGCTAATGTCGTATTCAGCAAACCGGGTTGTTCGCCGTAATTGTAGCCAATGGTATATGCTCCCTGAGTATCCGAAATGGACAGATTGTTATTACCGGCCTGCCCCCAGGAGGCTCTTACTTTCAGTTGATTAGCCACACTGCTATTCCAGAACCCTTCTTTATGAACATTCCACCCTAATGAGAATGCCGGAAACAGGCCCCATTTCTTATTCTCGGCAAAGCGAGAGGAACCATCGTAGCGCAGGCTTCCACTGAAAAGGTACCGAGCGTCGTAGTTATAGGTCACCCGGCTAAAGTACGAGAGCAGAGCATCCCGGGTAATCTCGGAGGTTACTCGCTCGTTTTCAGTTGCTGAGGCGTTCAGGGTGGGAATGTAATCGGTAGGGGCATTCATACCGTCACCCTGCAGAATAAATTCCCGGTTAAACGTAAAATTAGTACCAGCCAGCAAGGAAAGATTATGCCATCCGAAGCTTTTATCGTAGGTCAATACTCCATCCAGCATATACTGCTTGCCCAGTTGATGGTCAGCATACATTTGCCGACGTTTGTCGTATTCGTGGTATTTCTCAAAACCGTTGGAGTTGGTATTCACCTCGTAAATTGAAGCGGAGGGCTTAAAGGAAAGTCCGTCCAGTATCTCCCACTCCATTCCCAGACGCATGGTAGTACGACTGCGTTCGGTAGAGAAATCTTCGTAGTACAATTCGTGCAGAATATTGCGGGGCGACCCGGCCGACTCGCCTATGGCCGGAAGTCCGTCGTCATAGTACATTCGGGTGGTATGCGGCAGGCGGGAAGAACGGTTGATGGTTTCCTGATAGCTTTTAGGTCCCGCGTCTTTCGTGTATTGATAGTTCAGTCCGGCCGTGATGCGAACGTTATCACTGGGCCAGAAGTTACCATTCAGGATGTAGCTCATTCGCTTGTAGTAGGTACCTTGTACTGTTCCTCTGGCATCGGCGTACCCCAGGTTCGTGTATAAGCTATATTGCTCGCCGCCTTTGGTAAAACCGACATTTACGTTATCCATGATACCGGTCTGGAACATCACATCCTGATAATGATTGTCTTTGAAGATGATCTCCCGGCCGGTTACGGGGTCCGTCATGGTTTCGTATCCCTGGTTATTCAACAGATTACTGACATAGTCCTGCCCCTCAGCCACTACCAGATCATCGGTAAACTCAGTGGTAGAAACAGAGTTGCCGTAGCCCGGGCCATGCAGGCTTCCTTCAATGGCACCGGTAGAATAGGGATAAGCCCCACCTGTCAGGCGGTTTTTGGTGTTATAATCCAGTTCGGCATCAGCTGCTACGCGAGAGGCCCAGATGTAATCACGGGCCGAGGAGAATGGGTAGCGACGAGTTTGCTGCTCAATTTGCCGGGAATAGTCAACCGTAATTTGTCCCTTTTGATTCTTGCCACCCGACTTGGTGGTAATCAGGATAATACCGTTAGCTCCCTGCGCCCCGTAAATAGCGGTTGAAGCAGCATCTTTTAACACCTGAATGGATTCTATGTCCGCCGGATTCACATCATTGAGCGTACGATACACTCCATCCACAATCACCAGCGGGCCATCGTTATTGGGAGAAGTAGAGGTACCTCCCCGGATAATTACATCGGCTCCCTGCCCGGGCATACCGGAGGTTACGCGTATATCCAAACCAGCAGCTTTTCCTTTCAGGGCCTGAATCGGGTTGATAGAAGGAACGTTTTCCAGTTCATCGGTTGAAATCTTGGAAACCGAACTGGTCAGGGTTGCCCTCGACTGCTCACCGTATCCGACGACGACGACTTCGTCTAGCGAGGTGACGTCAGATGATAGCACCACGTTAAGCTGAGATTGACCGGATACCGGGACTTCCTGTAACTCAAAGCCGATGGAGCTGAAAACCAGGATTGCATCCTGAGGCACGGCGACCGAGTAATTTCCTTCCACATCGGTCACCGTTCCCTGACTGCTTTCTTTGACAATAATATTGACTCCGGGCACCCCGGCTCCATCCTCTTCCGAAGTGACCGTACCGCTCACGGTAATTTCCTGCTGCGCCCGGGCGGTGATCGGTGGCAACAGGCAGACTATCCAAAAGAATAGTGAGAGTTTTAGGTAAGTATTAGTTCTCATAGTTGTTAGGTTTATTTTTCTACGGGTAGGTTGTTCACATACTGCATTAGATTTGTTTTCATGAAGGCCGCTTCCATTTCTTTCATTTCCTGAGCACTCAGATTGCCTAGCGGAAGCCGTAAGGGACCGCAGCCCATTCCCAGAATTTCCATGAGGGCTTTACCGGCCACGATACCGCCTCCGTACGCCACGAGCACGTCGATGATAGTCTGCGCCTCCTGCTGTAAGGCTTTCGCCTGAGGGAGGTCGCCTGCATTGAACGAAGTAATGATTTGGTTAAAGAGCGGGGCCATGTAGTTGTAAGTGCTTCCCATCGCTCCGGTAATGCCCAGTTGCAGAGCATCCAGCAGTATCTCATCCCGGCCAAAAATAATCTCGTACTGTTCGGGTTGATACTCCATACACTGCCGGACTTCGTCCAGGTCTTCGTACGTATATTTGATACCTCTGAAATCCGGTATTGACTCACTGGCCAGTTCCATAAAGCGGCGCATGGAAAAGCTAACTCCGCTAAGAGAAGGGATGTGATAATAGTATACCGGAGTGCCTTTAATACCCTCCACGATGGCTGCACAAAATGCCACCAGATCTTCCACACACGATGGTTTAAAGTACATAGGAGCGCTTACAATGATACCGGCCACACCCAGTTCATGCGCCTCTTGTGCCAGCAATTTTGCCTCGGGAATAGCATTATGGCCCACATGCGCGAACAGCAGAAAGTCATCGGGACAATGATGTATCCAGACTTCAGTAATCTTTTTTCTCTCCTGAATTGATAATGAATATCCTTCTCCGGTAGAACCGCAGACCAGTGTACCGACTACCCCACCCTGCACTAGTTGCTGGATCTGAGTTGGAATATGGTCATAGTTTACGCTGCCGTCGCTTTTAAAAGGCGTGAAGGCGGCCGAAATTAAGCCATGAATATTTTGCATTTATGCTCTATTGAAGTTATGTACTACATAATGCAAATGTCAAAAAAAATACCCCTTTATGTCAAGTCATTTTAAAATTAAATTTTTTTCTGCTCAGCAATCCACTCAAAATGAGGTTCTAAGTGGTTATACATCCCCTGCCGAAACTCCAATGGAGTCCCGGTTTTCAGGATCTCCACCAACTGCGGGTGATCTACAATACCGGTTTTGGGCGGTTTATTCAAATGGGCTTCTTCCTGCGTTACAAACTGAAAAATAGGCAGCAAGAGGCGCTGAAAACGGTGTAGGGTTTCGTTGCCCGTTATTTCATATAGCTTGCTGTGAAATTCTACTTCGTGTTCTAATTTGAATCTCACATCGTGAAGGGACGGAGCATTTCGTACGATCCGTTCCAGCGTGGATATATCGTTCTTGGTTTTCTTAATAAAAATAAGCTCGGCCAGTCCCATTTCCAGCACCAGGCGCATCTCAAAAATATCCAGCAGAGTACTACGGTCTAGCAGGTGAGGTTCTAGTACCCGTTCAAACCCATTCATAATATCGGGTTTGGTCAGGATCATCCCTCGCTTTTTGCGCGACTCAATCAGTCCCAACATTCGGAACCGACTCAGCGCTTCCCGAATGACATTCCGGCTCACTCCTAACGATTCGGCTAGTTCAGTTTCTTTTGGGATAGGATCGCCGGGTTTTAGCTTTTTCTTTTTCAGAAAGTCGTGGATCCGCTGCTCTACAATCTCTGCTCGCGTTACTGTTACAATGGGTTCAAAATCTGGCTGATCTTCTTTCCTATCCATCAATATTATGTATTTATGTAGGGCAAATATAGTGAATATATTTCTTGAGATGGCACTAATTTACCGAGATGTAAGTGAGGGAAATAGAGGTCATCAAGCTAAGACTCAAGGCTATTAAACAGAAAAAACAGCTCCCCTATTAGAGTTTCTCAGTTAAGTGTAAAATTATCAAACATTGGGTTTCCCCAAACCAAGACCTTTGCGAAAGTAGCATTATCATCAATAGGGAGCAATGTTGCCAGAATATCCTACCCTAGCTGTACCAGACGAAGCTACATATTTTTCCTTTCTGAGGCCTCTCACTCAATCAAGAAGTGTGTGGGGAGGGAAAAACCTCTTTTAGAACAAATACAATAGAAATCCACAAAACACACTTACCATAAATCTAATAAATCCGAAAATCTATATCAGTTAAACGTAAATTCCCCCAGACTCAATATTTTTTGTAATGATTGTTATTTATTTTAACAAATTGTAAAATAGACTAAACTTAAAAGTATTCTTTTTGAAGACTTACCGATGGGAAATCCAAATGTAGAAAATATTAGAGATTGGGAAGAGTTTTTAGATGGAAACAGACCCGCCTTCTCACGAATTTACCAAGCACATTTCTCGGCGTTACATAACTATGGATATCGCTTAAGCGGTAGTTCTTCCCTAGCGAAGGATGCCATACAACAGCTCTTTGTAAAATTATGGAACCATCGGCAAAATTTGTCAACTCCGGCCTCTGTAAGGCATTACTTACTTAAAGCTTTACGAAGGATCTTACTAGACCACAAAAAAAGTCGGGACATTTTCTGCGATTTCCCGGATAATTATAGCACCACCGCCGAAAACTCTCAGGAGTTTTTGCTCATCAAAGAAATTGCCTGGAATGAACAGAATCAGTTCTTAAAGGAAGCTCTGGAAAAACTAACCAAACGCCAAAAAGAAGCTATTTACCTTAAGTTTTTCGAGAATCTTAGCTATGATGAAATAGCTTCTGCCATGTGCTTAACCGTAAAATCAGTGTATAACCTGATTTCTAAAGCCATTGACGTACTCCGGCAAAATACTCCCTACGTTAACTTCATGCTGTTCACTTCGCTTCTGACTACTACTTTAAATATTTAGTAGTCCTTTCACACCCCCAGGCGACTTAACTGAAAGTAAATTTAAGCAATATCTCTTTCTCCTCATCTTCTCTGTTACAATAGCAGGAAGGTCCCATCCATAAATCCGTAGCTAAAATACTTTCAATAGCACCAACACTTTAATGCAATATTAACAACATTAATCTCTATTAATTATGTATTGCATAAAAATATAAAAATAATGGTGAGAAAAGCAGGAAAGCTTAGTAATAGAAGTAGAACCTAAACTTTTTGTATTCCCGAATAACCATGAAGCGCTACCAGACCTACACCGCCAAAGACTTTGCTATGGATGAATCCTTCCAAGACTGGGTTTTGAACGCAGATCAGGAAGCTAAATCTTTCTGGGAACAATGGCTGGTGGAATATCCTGAAAAAAGAGAGGATGTCGCTAAGGCCAAAGAATTAGTGTTATTACTGGCGCAGGAAAAAAATATTTCTCGCCCGCAGGATGAGATAGAGGTTTGGAGCAAAATCAATCAGGCCCTGCAATCTTCTGAGAAGCAACTATCAAATAAATCTTTCCCTATTCCCTGGTATTACGTAGCGGCCACTGTGTCATTATTGCTGATAGGAATGCTCGGTTATTGGACAATCCGTCAACATGGCCAGCAGATGACCTATACGACTGCCTACGGAGAAACGCTGAATGTTGTACTTCCGGATAGCTCTCTGGTAACCTTAAACGCTAATTCAAGTCTGAGTTTTGAGGAAGACTGGGGACAATCGGATAAAGCTAGAGAGATTGGCCTGAAGGGGGAAGGCTTTTTTGATGTATCCCATCAAAATGGAAGGAAATTTATTGTTCGAACGGAGGGCGCTTCCATTGAAGTTTTGGGAACTGAGTTCAACGTATCGGAAAGAAGGGGAACAACTGAGGTAGTTCTAAATTCAGGAAAAGTAGCTTTTTATCTGAAAGATGAGAAAGTGATGATGAACCCGGGAGAGCAGGTGATTTACTCTTCTGAACTAAAAAAATACGAGAAAAAAATAGTCAATCCAGAGGCGCATACTTCCTGGCGAAATAACCTGCTGACATTTGATGATACTCCCTTGTCAGAGATTGCTCAACTACTTCAGGATAATTATGGCTATGAAGTGAGCATTGAAAATAAAGAAATCGGAGATAAGCTGTTTAATGGCACCGTTGGTACAACACAGATAGACCTGCTTTTGTCGGCTATCGCGGAAGCACACAGGATCAATATTACTAAGGAAAATGGCACTGTGTACTTCAGATCACGCTAATATATACACCTAATTCTTACATCTATGAAACACTTTACTACTCACGGCATTAAGGGAGCAATACACTTCTTTGGCGCGATGATTTTCTTTTGCTTACTCATAATGAGCAGCAGGGATACTTCTGCCCAGAAGCTATACGCCCAGGAGTATGTACCAGCCGCACGATATGCGGATGCTCATATGCAAAAAGAAAAACAAGCCCTGGAGGAGGCTTTGAAAGCCCTGGAAACTGAATACTCGGTACGATTTTATTTTGATCCTTCACTGCTGACCGGGAAAACTACCTGGATAAAAGAACCTAATAACAATAATCTGGAAGGTAAACTGAAAGCTATTTTAGTACCTCATCACCTGAATTTCAAGAAACTGGATAAAGCTGCCTATGTGATACGGTCTGGCGAAGAAATCAGGGTTATTCCAAAACTGGAAACTAAGCAGCCCGAAAAGCCCGAAGTCATTCGTCAGATTAATAACCGAAAGTTATCATCAAACTGGAAGTTACCGGCTTTCGAAAAGACAATTTCCGGCAGGGTGATCGATGGTGAAAACGACGATCCTCTGCCCGGAGTCAATGTGCTGGCTAAAGGCACTACTATGGGGACAGTTACTGACCTGGACGGAAATTACAAGCTAACCGTTGGTGACGATGTGCAAGTGCTTTTATTTTCCTCTATTGGCTATGAAACCGAGGAAGTGGAAATTAATGGAAGAAGAACCATTGACATCACCCTGTTACCCGATATACAGTCGCTTTCCGAAGTGGTGGTAATCGGCTACGGAACGCAAAAAAAGAGTGATTTGTCCGGGGCGGTTTCATCCGTAAAAGGTGAAGATCTGCAAAAGACTCCTGCCAATACCCTGGTACAATCACTGCAAGGGCGAGCTCCCGGCGTAGATGTCCGGTCTGCTTCCAATGCTCCCGGCGGAGGCATTCGTATACGCATAAGAGGGTCTAACTCTATCAATGCTTCCAGCGAACCCTTATATGTCATCGACGGGTTTCCGCTTGATAATATCAATACAACTCCGCAGGGTGCAGGTAATACTGCGCAATCAGCCGATCCTTTGTCTTCCATCAGCCCCAGTGAAATTGAATCTATTGAAATTTTAAAAGATGCTTCCGCTACTGCTATTTACGGTGCGCGAGGGGCAAACGGCGTAGTGTTAATCACCACCAAGCGAGGGCAGGAAGGAAAAGTAAAAGTAGATTTTGACTACTCTCTGGATGTAGCAACGGTGCGGAGAAAGCTGGATCTGGCCAACGCTGAACAGTTAGCTATTCTGACCAACGAATGGGCCACGAACAACGATCAACCGCTAATCTACGACGGAGTCAATAAGCCGCTTCCCGAAGAGCTAGGGGAAGGTACCGACTGGCAGGATCAGATTTTCAGAACGGCCCTGACGCATCGGTACAACCTGTCACTTTCCGGAGGAAATGCCAATACGCAGTACCTGGTATCTGGTAACTACCTGGATCAGGACGGGATTATCATCGAGTCTAATTTCAAGCGCGGGGGGCTAAAATTCAATCTCGATCAGAAGATCAGTGAACGAATAAGAAGCGGAGTAAATGTGAACCTGAACCGTACCGTAAATGATGCCGTACCATCCGATGGCAGCGGCTACCAGGATGACTCACCGCTTTGGAATGCTCTGACCACCACCCCAGTGATCCCGGTCTACGATGAAGACGGCAACTATGTTCACAACCACGACGAAACTGTAAAAATACTGGAGAATCCGGTTTCCATTGCTAAAACCCGATCCGATATTACCTATACCACCCGCATCCTGAGTAATGCGTTTGCCGAGATTGATATCATAAAGGATTTGCGTTTCCGGGCTAATTTTGGGGCGGATATTATCAATTCCAAGCGGAACGTATACATTCCCAACACCGCCCAGACACAGGCGTTACCGAACCTGGGCGTAGCTTCTATTGGTACCATCCAAAGCTATAACTGGTTGCAGGAGTATACGCTGTCCTACAATAAGAGCTTTGGCACAGACCACCGGCTTACTGCCCTGGCCGGGTACACCATGCAGACCCGGGAAACGGAAAATGTATTCAGTCGCTCCGATGATTTTTTCACGAATAAACTTGAGTACAACAACCTGGGTATTGGCTCCGAACCAAGACCGTCCAGCAGTAATGCGATAGAAACAGCATTGCTTTCCTATATCGGAAGAGTCAACTACATATTTAAGGATAAATACATTTTTACGGGAACAGTAAGACGAGATGGTTCCTCTAAATTCGGGGAAGATAACAAGTGGGGAGTGTTTCCTTCAGCGGCTTTAGCCTGGAGATTGAGTGATGAAAACTTCATGAAGGGCGTGGGCGTACTCAGCGACTTAAAGCTGAGAACATCATATGGACTTACCGGAAACGAAAATATCAGTCCGTATTCATCACTAGCCCTGTACAACACAACCCGGCCGATCATCGATGGTGCTCCGGTCATCGGACTCTACCCCAACCGCATTCCAAATCCAGATTTGAAATGGGAAAAAACTGCGCAATTTAATGTGGGGATGGATCTCGTATTACTGCAGGGAAAAATTGATTTCTCAGCAGAATACTATGTTAAACGAACCGAGGACCTCCTGCTGAATGTATCCATTCCGAACCAGTCGGGATATGGCAATTCGGTACAGAATATCGGTGAAGTAGAGAACAAAGGGTTTGAATTTAGCCTGGGATTCAATAATTCATTCGGCGATCTTGAATGGCGATCAGGGTTTAATATTTCCTTTAACCGAAATAAAGTGGTATCCCTGCCAGAAGGAACTGACGAGCTGATTTTCAGTATTGGGCGGGGCGAGTCAGCGCATGGTCGGACCATTGCCATACCGGGTCAGCCACTGGGACTATTTTACGGCTACCACTTTGAGGGAATATGGCAAACCGAAGAAGAAGTTATTGAAGCCGGTAATACCGTAGGCGGAGTTACCCGGCCCGGATTACCAAAATACGAAGACCTGAATGGGGATGGGTTTCGAAGCAATGATGATGACCGGAAGGTAGTTGGTGATCCTAACCCTGATTTCATCTATGGGTTCTCTAACGATTTCTCGTATAAAAATTTCACTTTGCACATTTTTATCAATGGTTTGTATGGCAATGAGGTTGCCGACCTGAACCGGATCGGCTTGCTAGCCCAGCCTCAAAAGCACAATGTGTATCAGCAGTATTTTGATGAACGATGGACTGGCCCGGGTACCAGTAACACCATTGAAGCTCCGCTGACCAATGCTGGAGAATGGAAAAATTTCAGTGACCGCGATGTACTGGACGGTTCGTACCTGAGAGTAAAAACCATCAATCTTTCCTATTTCTTACCGGTAAATTCATTGGGTATCGACTGGCTGCGAAGTGCCCAGGTATATGTGGCGGGTGATAATCTGATCACCGTTACCAACTACACCGGATTTGATCCGGAAGTGGATTTATATGCCTCCAGCAATGCGCAACTGGGAGTAGACAACGGCGCCTATCCCAAGGCAAAGAGCGTACGGTTAGGTATCAGATTAGGATTCTAAGTGCAATAATTTCAACGAAACAATCATGAAAAAGATAATTAAAATATATTCCTCAGTACTGGCACTGTTATTATTTGCTGCGTGTGAAGACGTTCTGGTGGAAGATCCGCCGAGCAATATCAGTTTAACCAGTTTCTACCAGTCGGAAGATGACGCCACGGCGGGCTTGTACGGCGCATATAGTGAGTTGTACGATGTCTTGCCCAACTTGGCAACGTATGGAGAGATGAACGCCGATAACTTGACTGTATCCCCTATTGTACCGGACAATATTGAATGGGACAATTTTACCTATAACAGTGATGTTACGGGTGGCCTGTGGTCTAATGCTTTTTCAGGCATTAATCGAGCCAATGAAGTAATCCTGTATACCGCCAATATTGATTTTGATGCTGGCCAGAAAGCGGATATCATCGCGGAAGCAAAAGCACTGCGGGCGCTCTATTATTTTCAGCTGGTACGTGCCATGGGAGGAGTGCCACTCTATGAAACTCCCACCGCAGGATTTGAAAACATTTATGCCCCCCGGGCTTCGAAAGAAGAAGTGTATACGCTGATTCTTCGTGACCTGGAAGATGCGGCAACTGAACTTGAGCCTACGGGGCTGGCAGGTCGGATTAATGCGGATGTAGCCAGTGCTTTACTGGCCCGGATTTACCTGTACCGGGGCGATTATGCCAATGCCTTGACACATGCCCAAACGATCATCAATAGCGGTCGATACAGTCTTTTAGCTGATTATGCGGATGTATTTAAACCCGGCAACGATAATAGTATGGAACATATTTATCAGCTTCAATACTTAAGCGGAGAAACCAATAATCCGATTCCGGGACGCTATGGTCCCCGAGCCCCTTCCGGGCCGTACGGGCAGTCGTTCTGGGCAGTAACCACCGTGCCCGGGTCCTACGCACCATCGGCAGAGTTTGTGGCGGAAAACCCCATCTCTTACCGTAGGTCAGTGACTATATCTGACAGTTATGAACACATTAATGGAGTTTCAGGCACCATTACCATGCAGGAAGTATACGGAGGAAGCTTTCCCTACTATATCAGCAAATTTGACGATAGAGAAGCAGAATTACAGACTGGTGTAAACCTAACCATCCTCCGGTACGCTGATATCTTATTAATTGCTGCGGAAGCCCTAAACGAGGTTGAACCCGCTAACAATGAAAAGTATACGTGGATTAACCAGGTTCGGGAACGTGCCAGGAACGGGGTAGAATCAGACCTGCCCGACCTCTCAGGATTAAACCAGGACCAGTTTAGAACGGCAGTGCTGGAAGAACGAAGGTTCGAATTAGCGTTTGAAGGTCAGCGCGCCTGGGATTTGAAACGAAGAGGTCAGTTTCTGAATACGCTTCAAGCGCAGGGAAAAAGTGTAGAAGAATTTATGCTACTGTTCCCCATTCCTGATAACCAGATCCGATTGAATGATAACCTGACCCAAAACACGGGATGGTGATAAGATTGGTTGAAAACTGACGGCGAGCATAGTTTTTTCACTGTAAGGAGAAGCAATGAAGGGCTTCTCCTTTTTTCTAATGTTGAATTCAATCCAGCTTAGCAAACTCAGATTTTGAACATCTCACTCCTGAATGGCTTTGTTGCATCGGCTGATTTGATAGAAACGCAGATTTTAATGTTTTCTTAGCCATAAAAGCATGAAATAAGTATCAAATTGATCGTCGTAAATGAGTAAATGTCAATTTACTCGCTTCTATACGTTGCAACAAAGCCCTCCTGAATATTTATTCATTAAATTGAGCAAACGCTATTTTACAGACATTACATGAAGCCTCAAGTTTTAAAATTAGCCAGCGGATTAGGGCTACTCCTCCTGATAGCCGCAGCCTATACCTTTACTCAACCGGAAACGGCCAAAAAACCCAACATTATTTTACTGATGGCCGACGATCAGGGATGGGGAGATGTGGGATACAATGGCCACCCTTATTTACAAACACCGCATCTGGATGCCATGGCTGCCAACGGGGCAATGTTCCACCGCTTCTACGCCGCCTCAGCCGTATGCTCTCCTACCCGGGGTAGCGTGATGACGGGACGGCACCCGCTGCGTTATGGCATCTGCCATGCCAACTGCGGTCATATCAAACAAGAAGAAATTACGCTGGCCGAGATGGTGAAAGAACAAGGCTATGTGAGCGGGCACTTCGGTAAGTGGCACCTGGGTACCCTGACCAAAGATATCCTGGATGCGAACCGGGGCGGAAAACCGCAGAATGATGAGCACTATGCTCCGCCCTGGGAGCATGGCTTTGACGCCTGTTTTGTCACCGAATCGAAAGTACCCACCTGGGACCCGATGATCACTCCGCCCAAATCATCCGGTGATGTAAACGACTCCCTGGAAGAAGGTAAACCTTTTGGTACCTACTACTGGACCGGCCCCGGGCAGATGGTTACGGAAAACCTGGAAGGAGATGATTCCCGCATTATCATGGACCGGGTGATCTCCTTCATAGAAAATGCCACCAAAAGCGAGCAGCCATTTTTAAGTATTGTATGGTTTCATACACCCCACCTACCGGTCTTAACCAGCGAAGAGTATCGGCAGCCCTACGCGAATCTTTCCGAAGATCAACAACATTATTACGGGGTTATTTCTGCTCTGGATGAGCAGGTTGGCCGGTTAAGAGATAAGCTTCGAGAACTAAAGATCGCTGACAATACTGTACTCTTTTACACCAGCGACAACGGTCCGGAAGGCGCCTCAGTCACCGGCAGAACGCAGGGAATAACGAAAGGCCTGAAAGGAAGAAAGAGAAGTCTCCACGAAGGTGGTATCCGGGTTCCGGGAATCATGGAGTGGCCCGGTAATATTAAGCCCGGTACAGATGTGACAGCTCCCTGCTTCACGTCAGATTACTTCCCGACAATAGCCCAGATCATCGGAGTAGACCTAAGCAAATACGAACGTCCCTACGATGGGATTAATATACTACCGATGGTGCTGGGCGATGCCAGGGAAAGAAAAGAACCTTTAGCCTTCTCATTTCAAGACCAAGAGGCCCTGATCGAACAAGATTATAAGATTTACAGCTCAGATGCAGGTAAAACATTTGATCTTTACAACCTTACGAACGACCCAAGCGAAGAAATCAACTTAGCTGAACAGAAACCGAAGAAACTGGAGGCAATGAAAAAAATTTGGAAAGCCTGGAAATCATCGCAAGAATTAAGCTCACAGGGAAAAGACTATTAGAATGAGCCTAAGCAGATTTTCATCATTAATGCCTTCAACGGGTATCTGTCTAAACATCATAAAATAATTCATTGTGAAATTAACATACCAACGCGTTAGCAATGCCGGAGCAGATGGAGATCACTAAGAATGCATTTATTCACACAAATATCTTTCAGTATGACATCACCCAGCCTATTGCTGCTCAGCTTTCTCCTCAGCTTTATTACTCTGACGGCCAAATCTCAGTCTAATCAGTCTACCGACAAGCCTAATATCATTTTTATTTTTGCCGATGATCAGGCTTTTTCTACACTGAATGCTCTGGGAAATAACGAAATTAGTACTCCTACTCTGGACAAGTTAGTTCGCCAGGGAGTTACCTTCACACATGCTTATAATATGGGAGCCTGGAACGGGGCGGTATGCATGGCTTCCCGGGCTATGATGATCACCGGGCGTTCCGTATGGAGAGCGCATGCCATGGACCAGGAACTGAAGGAGGGAAAACACGACGCTGAAACCTGGCCCAAACTCATGGAAAAAGCCGGGTACCAAACCTATATGAGTGGCAAGTGGCATATAGCGGCGCCTGCTTCCCGCTTATTTATGACTACCGCACACATTCGTCCGGGTATGCCCCAAGATACTCCTGAAGGATACGACCGCCCTCAAAATGAGGGTGACTGGGACTGGAAGCCCTGGGATCAATCGTTTGGTGGGTTCTGGGAAGGAGGCACACACTGGAGTGAAGTTCTCCGCAATGATGCACTGCAATTTATTGAAGAAGCTTCGGCTCAGGAAGCCCCATTTTTTATGTACCTGGCCTTTAACGCTGCTCATGATCCTCGCCAGGCACCAAAAGAATATGTGGATAAATACCCGCTGGATGGAATTTCTGTACCGGAAAACTTCCTTCCGGAATATCCTTATAACGAAGCCATGGGCAGCGGGCGAACCTTACGGGATGAACGCCTGGCTCCCTTTCCTCGAACGGAATACGCGGTAAAAGTACACCGACAGGAATATTACGCCCTCATCACGCACATGGATGAACAGATTCGGCAGATTCTGGATGCGCTGGAAAAAAGTGGAAAGAAAGATAATACCTATATTTTCTTTACGGCTGATCATGGGCTGGCCTGCGGGGAGCATGGGTTGATGGGTAAGCAAAATATGTTTGACCACAGCATACGCGTACCGCTGATAGTGGCTGGCCCCGATTTGCCGAAAGGCAGGACTGTCGATGCTGATGTGTATTTGCAGGATGTGATGGCCAGCAGCCTGGACCTGGCGAATATCAAGAAACCCAAGTACGTAGAGTTTCACAGCCTGATGGATATGGCCCGGGGTAAGACCGACCGGAGCACTTACCAAGCCATCTACGGTGGATATATTCAACAGCAACGCATGATCCGCAAGGATGGTTATAAGCTCATCGTATATCCTGAAGCCGGACAAGTACTTTTGTATGATATGCAAAAAGACCCAACCGAACTCCATAATTTATCGGAAAAAGCTGCTCATTCAGACAAAGTAAAACAGTTATTCAAGGAGCTTTTGAACTTACAGAAAAAACTGGATGACCCTCTGGACTTAAAAGCCCTATACCATACCACTTTGGGTTCCGAAACCGCTAATGATTAAAAGCAAAGGGTGAAAAAAAATCAGCTCACCCTGGTTAAATTTAATAAACTACTATGGGCTGGAAGCACCATAGTTTTCGCTTGGACTGAAAGTCCTTATTGTAAGCGGCCGCCGCCTTTAGGTTTGAGTGGTAGTAAAATTCTAAGAAAGCAATTGTTGCTATTGAGTTGTGTAAATGTGTGTAACTCTGTCGAGTTACAC
>JAVKCN010000032.1:0-52574 GCA_040222715.1 Cyclobacteriaceae bacterium
TAGGAAAAGGAGGACTAACACGATGTCAAGGTATTGAGCCTACACAGCGGGGCTGCCCCAGCCACTAAGTTCTCCTCCTTTTCTCTAAGATAAGAATTGGATTATTCTATATGGGTAAATATAAAGATGCAGCCGCCAGCCTAGCAAAGACGAGCCAGAACACCAGTTGCTCCAACTCAGGAAACTGATGCTCGGCCTTGAAATAGCTAACCAGTCGGCCTGACGGCTGCATTTTACGTTGTGGTGCATTTAAAAAAACCAAGATTTAAAAGAAAATATGGGATATGAAAATAATGTGTCTTAATGGATGGGGAGGAAAACTTTATGATAAGTTGCTTCCATATTTGACAGAAGAAAACCCAGACATTCTTTGCTTGCAAGAAGTCGTTCATACGCCAGAAACGGAAAATGACTGGCTTATGTACAAAGATAGAAATCACATTCTTCCTCAACGGGCAAACTTTTTTCGAGATGTCCAAAAGACATTACCTGACCACATCGGAATTTTTTGTCCAGCGTCTCAAGGTGTACTTTGGGATGAGGAAACCAAAATTCCTTCGCAATGGGGACTCGCGACATTTGTACGAAAATCATACCCAATAATCGGGCAAATACAGGAATTTGTTCATAAATCCTATTCACCATATAATTATGGAGAACATCCACGTTCTCGAAATGCTCACGCAGTTAAAGTATTCGATTATAAATCAAACAGACCAATCGTTATTACCCATATGCACGGATTAAGGGACTTAAACGGAAAAATGGATACACCCGAAAGAACGCTACAAGCGCATAAATTTATGTCGCTCGCAAATGAACTAATCGAACAAAATGATTCTCTTGTAGTTTGCGGAGACTTCAACGTAGAGCCGAATAGTGAGACCTTAAAAATTTTATCTGAAGCTGGACTAACCGAGTTAGTAACAACGCGAACAACTAAAGGAACTCGTAATTCTCATTACAAAAAGGAAAGTAGATTTGCTGACTATATGTTAGTCAACGAACATACAAATGTCTTGGATTTTAAGGTGATTTTCGAACCAGAGGTTTCGGACCATTGTCCTTTAATTCTGATAATCTAAATAATTGGAAATCAAAAAAAACGACCATAACAACGTATAAAAATAATGCTAACTTTAATATTTAAATCATAAAAACCGTGCTTGTTTTGCGCAGTTGATTTTCCGAACGGAAAATCAACACACTAAAACGCACTACTTTTATACTAACCGTTAGCAATATGCTGAAACAAGGTGTCTCAGCGATAAACCGGTTAACGCAAGGTGCTTCAAAGAATTTACGGAATTTGTTGAGGAACAGAAAAGCCGCGTTATTTCCATCCTCCGCCCAGACTGCGGTATAGTTCGATATTGGCCAGAATCAACTGTCTTTTGAGGTTGACCAGATCCAGTTCACTCTGCAAAGCATCTTCCTGGGCATTGATGACTTCCAGGTAATTGGCAAAACCACTTTGGAACAGGAGCGAGGCATCCTGAACACCTTTGCTGGTTACCTCAATGCGTTCCTGGGCAATGCCGTATTCTTCCTGAAGCTTCTCAATGGTAATCAGCGCATTAGAAACATCTCCCACCGCGAGAATGATCTTATCCTTAAAATCCAGTTCGGCCAATTGCCGTTCGGCCAGGGCAATGGAGTGATTGGATTTTAGTTTTCTATTCTGGAAGATCGGCTGGAAGATGGCTCCGTTCAACAGGGCAAACCCTGACCCCAGAGGGTCCAGGAAGTTTTGAAACTGGAAGGAGTTTAAACCGGTACTGGCATTGAGCACGATGGAAGGGTATTTCATGGCCTGGGTAACGCCTACCTGCGCATTGCTGGCGATTAACTGGTATTCTGCCGCCGCAATATCGGGGCGGTTGTTGATCAGTTCTAACGGCACCCCGGTAACGTAACGATCATCAAAATTCACATCTTCCAGGTTTTGCCGGGTGTCGATCGGCTGAGGGTATCGCCCTAGCAGTTGGTTGAGGCGATTCTCCAGAATGGCATAATCTTTTTCCAGCCGGGGGATTAAGGACTCTGCCCGAAGAATCTGGGACTCGGTTTGCTGAATGGCCAGGGATGTGGTTTCGTCAGCATCGAATTGCAACTTAACAATATCCAGCGTGCTGCGGCCCAATTCCAGGTTTCTTTCGGCTACGGCAATCTGAGAATTAATCATGATCATATTATAATAGGTAGAGGCAACCTCTGCCACCAGGGCAGTCTGTATGGCTTTCTGGAATTCCTGGCTTCGCATAAAGGAAGCCTGGGCGGCCTCTTTTTGCCACTTTAATTTGCCCCACAGATCAATCTCCCAACTGGCATAAAAGGACGTGGTATACGCCAATCGTTCGGTATACAAGGTGGTGGGTGGAGTTTCTCCGTGGTTACGTCGCGACCGGTTTGAACCATAGTTATTGTAATTCTCAGAAAAATACTCCCGGTTGTATTCAAAGGGGGAGAAGCCCAGGCTGGGGTAAAAATTTGATTTGGAAAGCTGAAGATTCTGCGAGCCGATCTCAATTTGTTTGGCTCCCTTTTGCAGATCAATATTGTTGGCTAAGGCCGTATCAATCAATGAAAGCAGGGTGGTGTCTTCAAAATAGTCCCGCCAGTTGACATCAGATAAGGTGATCTTATTCTCCGAGGTAGTGTCCAGCAGGGCAGTGTTTCCGTAGTAACGATCAATTTTGCCAATATCGGGCCGCTGGTAGTTTTGCCCAACCTTGCAACTGATGGCCGTCATCAGGAGTAAACAGATTGGTAGTAATTGTTTGGAAAAGCTCATTGATAATTTCGTTGGGAACTTCGTTGAAAACTTCGTTGGGAACTTCATAGGGTCAGCTTGCTTAGGTAGTTTTTACGTTCAACCGTTCGTTTAATTTGATAAACACGTACGTGAGTACCGGTATGATGAGGATTCCCAGGAAGATACCCGACAACATGCCCCCGGCCGTACCAATACTGACCGACTTATTACCGATGGCCGATGATCCCTCCGAAAACATCAGCGGTACCAGACCGGCGGTAAAGGCCAGCGATGTCATCACAATCGCCCTGAGGCGTAGGGCACTGGCATCCAGCACCGCCTCCAGCACGTTGCTACCTGCCTCTCTCTTCTGAGCGGCAAACTCTACAATGAGAATGGCATTCTTGGCCAGCAGACCGATGAGCATGATGATTCCGACCTGTACGTAGATATTATTCTGGATTCCGGCAATATTGATGAAGGCAAATACGCCCAGAATACCGGTAGGCAGCGACAGCAGCACGGCCATGGGCAGCCAGAAGCTCTCGTACTGGGCGGCCAGAATAAAGTATACCAGCACAATACTAATAATGAAGACAATGGTAGAATCAGAGCCGGATTTCTTTTCTTCCAGGCTCATTCCCGTCCACTCAAAATTAAGACTGGCCGGCAGCTTTTGCTCACTCAGGGTCTCAATCTTATTCATCACATCTCCGGTACTAAACCCTGAGGCGGGGGTAATATTAATTCGAGCCGCATTATAAAGGTTGTACCGGGTGACGGTTTCTGGCCCGAAGGTCTGCTCCAGTTGTACGATCGTATTCAGCGGAACCATCTCGCCTTCATCATTTTTCACGTAAATAGCGTTAAAGGTCTCCGGGTTTTCCCGGTAGGGCATATCCGATTGCATGAACACGCCGTATTGCCGGGTAAATCGGTTAAAGTCACCCACCCGGGTTCGGCCAAAGTTAGACTGTACGGTAAACATCATATCCTTGACACTGACTCCCAGCGCTTTGGCCTTTTTGTAGTCGATATTGAGTTTATACTGCGGGAAATTGGTGTTGTAGGAGGTGAAGGCGTTGTCAATTTCCTGCTGCTGCTGAAGCTCGGCCATAAACTCATTCACCAGGGCGCCAAATTCAGCCGGATCACCATCGGAACGGTCCTGCAACATGATCTGCACTCCGTCAAAGTCACCGAAGCCCTGCACGGTAGGCCGGGGGTACATGTTGATGCCCTTCACTTCACTGATGACCATCAGCTTACCCATCAGGTGTTTAATGAGCGCATTGATTTCGGATATTTCCCCTCGTTCACCCAGTTCTTTGAGCAGCACATAGCCCAGACCTGAGGAAGGGCTTTCCGAACCGCTCACAATATCATAGCCAGATACCGTGTTGATACTTTCCACGGCGGGCTCCATTCGGAGAATAGAATCGGCGGCTACCAGTGCCTCATTGGTTCGGTGCAATGATGCACCCTCGGGCATTTTGACGGTAAAGATCAGGAAGTTATCGTCTTCCGTAGGAATAAAGGCGCTCGGGGTGCGCTTCGCCAGAAATACCGTCACCACCACGATCAGAAATAATCCGGCGAGACTGATCCATTTGTACTGAATGGCCATTCGGGCAATGTTGACGTATTTGCGGGTAAAGGCATCGAAGAGATTATCAAATTTACGCAGTCCCATCGTGCCCAGCACCTTAGCCTTTCGCACTTTTCGGGACTTTTGTATTTTACCCATGACCCGGCTTTCCTTCGTTTTCTTGTCCCGCTTTTTATAGAGTAGCATGAACATGACTGGCCCCAGCGTCAGGGCAATGATGGCCGAGATGACCACGGCTACAATAATGGTGTAGGCAAATTCCTGGTAGAACACTCCCACCGGACCGGATACAAAGCCTACCGGAAGAAATACTGCTGAGATAACCAGGGTAATGGAGATAATTGCTCCGGTAATTTCGGTTAATGCTGAATCTACGGCTTCCCGGGCGGTCATGTTGTGGTACTGCATTTTCTCAAAGATGGCTTCTACCACCACAATGGCGTTATCCACCACAATACCAATGGAAAGTACGATGGAGAACATACTCAGCACATTCATGGAAACCCCGATCAGGGAGAGGAAGAAGAAGGTACCGACCAGGGAGATGGGAATGGTGATGGCGGTAATGAAGGTGGCTTTGAAATCCTGCAAGAAGATGAACACCACCAGGAATACGAGAATGAACGCCTCAATCAGCGTCTGCTTCACGTGCCCCATCGACTCATCAATCTGGTCGCGCACGCTGTAGGTGATTTCGTAACCGACGCCCTCGGGAAATACTTTGGATTGGTCTTCCAGAATCTCACGGACAGCTTTATCAATCTCTACGGCGTTGGCCCCACTTTGCTGCACGATGTCAATGGTGACCGAAGCCCGGCCATCCAGGCGGTTCTGGCTGGTGTAGTTGGACGCTCCAAATTCAATACGGGCAACATCTCGTAGGTGCAATTGCAGCCCGTCCTGTTCCGATTTGATCACGATGTCTTCGTACTCTTCGGGCTCGCTGAACCTTCCGGTGTGCTTCAGGGGTATTTCAAATACCTCATCGGAGTTTTCTCCGAATTTACCGGGGGCCGCTTCAAAGCTCTGATCCCGGATTTGCTCGTATACATCCTGGGGAGTAAGTCCGTACAAGGCCAGTCTTTCAGGATTCAGCCAGATACGCATGGCGTAATCCCGGGAACGCAGAATAGACGCTTCCGCCAGTCCTTCCACCCGCTTGAGCTCCCGCCGCACATTCATTCGAGTGTAGGCGTTCAGAAAGGTTTCATCGTAGGTAGAGTTCTCTTCTTCGGCGAAGATGTTGATGGTCATCAGCGTTCCCTTCATCCGTTTCATCACGGTAATACCCGACTCTACTACTTCCGGTGGAATCTGCTGAACCACGGTGGAAATACGGTTTTGGATATCTACTGCGGCCAGGTTAGGGTCCGTACCCGGTTCAAAATATACTGAAACCCGCCCCCGGCCAGAGTTGGTTGCGGTAGATCGGGCGTAGGTCATGTTCTCGGTTCCATTAATGGCCTCCTCAATGGGTAGCAGCACCGACTTGGCGACTGTTTCGGCGCTACCCCCGGGGTAATATACCTGCACACTTACACTGGGAGGAGCAATCTCGGGAAAACGCTCTACCGGAAGTTGCAACATGCTGGCGGCACCGGCCAGCACCAGAACGATGGAAATCACCAGCGTCAATACCGGCTTGTCTATGATTTTTTTTAACATGTTGTGTTATGCTTATACTGAAAATAGTAGATACATACCGGGCTAAAGTGCCCTCATCTGTATTATCCTGAATGACATGATGGTTTGTCCCTATCCCATAGGGTGACAGGGGGGAACCCGGTTCATGGATGGAATATTTCTCAGAGAGTTTATGGCCGAAGGTTTATTCCCAATAAAAAGCGGCGCATCAGACTTATGAACAGCTTGGAAATAAAGCCCTGAAACCGGAGCCGGGTTGGGAGAAAAAGTTAAAGAAAGCGAAGTAAGACAGTTACGTAATCGCTCGTAAATCAGGGAACCTTGAAACAAGATGATAGCCGGGGCTATGATCAGTTGTCGGGGATAGGATGAAGTCGTAAGCATCATGGTAGTTTAAAGAATAGGAGTACGGCTTAAAAAAAATGCTCAAGTGTAAAGCGCACCTGGAGGTTATTTAAAGTTACGTGGTGGAACATCAGTTTATCTGAAAAAATTAGTAGTTAGTCGGTGAAAATATCTACTATGAGAATGAATCGTTGCTAAAAAAAGTCCACACTTACCCTGTGCCGGATATTAGGAAGTGATATCGCCGGGAAGCGTTGAACTTCCCGGGCGACACTCCCGGTAAATTTGCTTTTATATTACTGTTCAGTAACCGCTGCCGCCGTACTGTTATTCAATAACTGCCCTCGCTGCATTGGTTTTACCTTTACTCCATTGGTCAGTTTATCAAGACCGGAGACGACAATCCGATCATCCGGTTCCAATGCTCCTCCGCTGACGATATATTGTTTTCCGGTGCGTCCTTCAATCTGTATTTCCTGCTTTACCACGGTGCTGTCCTCCTGAAACTTAAATACAAACTTCTTATCCTGAATGGATGTAGTCGCTCCCTGAGGAATTAAAATGGCATTGGGGTAGATCTGCTCCATGATAATTTTACCGGTACTGCCGGATCGTAACAGGGTATCAGGATTATCAAATTTAGCCCGCAGGTTGATCGAACCGGTAGACTTATTGATCTGGCCGGAGTTGGCATCAATGTTTCCAGCTCTTTCGTATTCCGAACCATCTGACAAGACCAGTTTCACCTCATTGTTCATCTTCTTAGAGGTAGAGTCACCCTTCATCCGCTCGTAGTACAGGTAATCGGACTCACTCATAGAAAAATAGACGTACACATCTTCCACATTGGAAAGCACCGTCAGGGGTTCTTCGTCGGTCTTCTTGACCAGGTTTCCGATAGACTTGGGGATTCTGCCCATATAACCACTCACCGGTGCCAGGATGGTGGTAAACTCCAGATTGATACGCATATTGGCGGCCACGGCCTGCGCTTTGTCTAATGAGGATTGGGCTACTTCGTAATCGGCCTGCACCGTTTCCATGCGTACCTCAGAAATTACCTCATTATCAATGAGGGGCTGGATTCGGTCGATCTCAGATTTGGCTTTTCTGAGTTTGGCTTTTTCCACCTTCACATCGGCCATTGCATTGTTCAGGTCTTCCTGGTAGGGTTGGCTGTTGATCTTAAATAGGGGCTGCCCTTTCTTCACGTAATCTCCTTCATCCACATAAATCTCCTCCAGGATGCCATCCACCTGGGGGCGTATGCCTACGTTTTCTACTCCTTCAATAGAGCCTAAATACTGGAATGACTTGGCGGCGGGTTCTTCCTTCAGCGTCATGACGGGCAGGGGAAGCCCCTCATCTTTCTGCTCTGCTTCCTGGCAGCTGGCTAAAAAGAAGAATAGTAAAACGGGAATGGAAAGCGGGTAAATTTTTCGGAAGCTTATATGGCGGTAGTAGCGCTTATCTTTCATCAATCTGTCAGATTTAATATAACTTTATTTTGCCCTTCAACATCAACAATTGTACTCTGGAAGAAAAGATACAATGCCTTTCTGTTCTAAAACCTTAAATATCAGTACTATACATCAGTATATCGCTTTAGGTTACAGGTTGTATAAATATAAAAACTCAGAATAAGTGTAGAATGTTTTACCGATTTACAAACAGACTGTAGAACAATTCGGCAGATTGGGGGCTGGGGGAGGATATTTGTACTGACATTTTATACGAAAGAGCATAAATATATCGGCCAATCGGGTTGGTGAGATGAATACGGAAGTAGAATATTTCAACTTCGCTGCTAAAGTCCTTTCACTGTCATAGGAACGTAGAACGCTTAACCATAAGACGCTCAACCACCAGCAATGCCCCCGTTATGGCGCGTCATATGGGTACAACACAAGGAGTGGTAATCGGTTAACAGGCACATTCACAGATACTTATAGTGCGATGGGGCGACGACAATCAACAAAATGTAAACCCAGCCTTGTGTAAAGAGCTTTTATTGCGTCAAAGTGCACTACACCGTTTTGTGCCGGGCTTTTATTCCAGTAAAGCGTATTACGACGTTTTGTAAAGTACTTTTATCGTTGCGAATCGGCAATACAAAGCAGTGTAGAGGGCTTTTATGGCGGAGATCCAGATTACGAAGCCGCGTAAGGCGGTGATATCGCGATGAAGCGGGCTACGAAGGAATGTAAAGAGCTTTTACTCCGTCAAAGTGCATAACGATGCTTCGTAAGCGGAAAAAGTAGCTTCGGATCGGCATTACAACGAAGTGTGGCCGACTTTGGTGGAACAAAGCGCCTCCAAGAAGTGTATCAGGCCATTTCTGCGCGACTTCGTGGCTATCCTACGGTTTGTGCAGCACGACTCGAGGTGTTGAGCTTGGGAAATAAGCGTTCGGCCCGGATTTTTCCTAATTGTTTGCGGGCATCCAGGTAATTGTTCTCGTACTGACGGCGTAAAGTGCTTCGCGCTATTTCTTCTTCGGCTTCACTGATCTTTATCTGGTTCACCGCGTTATCGTAAGCCTTCATGGCTTTACGGGAAGCTGCTACCTGATCGTGTAGCACCTTAGCCAAAGGAAAGAGGGAGTGGTCTTTCCCCAGATCTTCCAGCCGCAGGGCCAGCCGTGCCACCATATCGGGTTCTTCCTGTAAATTCATGTTGACGATATGGCCAAATTTACCCTCGGGAAAGATGCGGGGCATCACCGCCTCGGCAGGCATGGCGCGGTCGTGTTCTTCGCAGCGCCGAAACACCAGCCGCACCTGATCATCCAGGTGGTTATCGGCAATACGCAGATCATCGTAACAATCCTGCCGCAGCACTTCTTTTTTCTGTGTGACCGCCTGTTTGTCGGCCAGCGCATTGTACGGAAGCTGGATCTGATCGATCAGAAACTGGGTTCCGTTGAACTGCCGACACAAACGGGTGTGGCGACGGGTGGCTTCGAGGTGTTTACGGGTGGCATCGCGGGGGTAGAGTAACTGGGCCATGATGAAAATTGGGTTAACGGTAAGACAAAAGAACTTATGTGTTCGATTGTACCCGCGAGGTGCTTTTTGGGTTGGGGAATGTAAGTTTTTTGTGGGAATTGTATGGGTTTAGAAAGGTAAACGGTCGAGGGTGAAAGGTAAAGGGAGGTGTTCAGAAAGTTTTTGAGTAGCTTAGTAGCGTTCAAGTTAAATTATCCTTGAATACACTGTTTTCTGAAATTTCTGAGAAAACTTGGATATATTTCAAAGAAGCAAGCAAATTATACATTAGACCTAAACCTGAGAAATGCATTCAGTTACTGTTGAAGAATTAGCTTATTATATCAGGAGAGCTAAAGAAAGTAATAAGCCTAATCCGATTTTCTTTTTAGGGGCTGGAATATCTAAATCAGCGGGCATACCTCTTGCGAATGAGATTGTAAAAGACATATTGAACAAGTATCAGGACCATCCTCGCATTATAGAGTCTGCGGAGGACTCGCAAACTTATACTACTTTAATGGAATGCTTGGGGCCAGCCCAGCGAAATAACTTATTACAGGAATATATTGGCGCTGCCAAAATCAATGTGGCTCACATTTATCTGGCACAAATGTTAAGCGAAGGCTATGTTGATTACATACTGACTGTTAATTTTGATAATCTGATACTGCGTGCTTTATCATTGTACAACGAGTTTCCTTCTACATATGATATGGCAATTCTTAGAGATTTAACTACCACTTCCTTTAAGGTTAAATCGGTTGTTTATCTACATGGTCAGCATCATGGGCTTTGGCTATTGAACACTCAAGAAGAGTTACAAAAGGTGAAGGAAACAATTCCACCCATACTGCATAGTATAAAAAATGAAAGACCCTGGGTATTTATTGGTTACAGTGGCGAAGACCCGATTTTTGACCATATAAAGAAATTAGGCAGGTTTGATAATGGGCTGTACTGGGTTACTTACTATGATAACGAACCAGGCAAGCAAGTAAAAGAATTTTTGAACAGTGCCCTTACGAATGCTTCTATCATTGAAGGCCATGATGCTGATTCTTTTATGCTTAAACTAAATTCAGAATTAGGATTACCCGAACCTCTTATTATTGACAAGCCTTTCACTTCGCTGCAAGGCCTGTTGAAAAATATAGTTGATATTGATGAGCATGAGCATTTTAAAGGAGTAAAAGAACGCTTGGAAATTGTCAGTAATCAGGTAGATAAGGCCATTCAACAATTTGAAAAAGGAAATGCAACTCCTGGTGAAGCATTACAACAAGATACAACCCTTGATTTGATAAAGAAGGAGATTATTGATCTAATTATAAAAGAAAAATATAACGAAGATGATATCAGCCAGACTGTTGCTAAAACAGAAGGAATTCAGGATAAGGAAATCGCCAATTTACTCGCAGATCTATATTTAGGTTGGGGTAATGATTTAGGGGCATTAGCTAAGACCAAGAATGGTGAGGCAGCCGAAGACTTATTTAATCAGGCAGTTGAAAAGTACGAGAAAGCCATAGAAATCAAATCCGACAAGCACGAAGCCTATAATAACTGGGGAATCACATTAGGTGACTTAGCCAGAATCAATAGCGGAAAAATGGCAGAAGTGCTGTATCAGCAATCTATTGAGAAGTATCAGAAGGCTGTAGAAATCAAAGCGGATAAGTATGAATCCTATCACAACTGGGGCATTGATTTAGTAGAGTTAGCTAAAATAAGGAATGATGAAACATCAGAAGGTTTTTATATACAGGCTATAGAAAAATATAAGAAAGCTATAGAGATTAAAGCTGACTTTCCTGAGGCCTTTAACAGCTGGGGATATGCATTAGGTAATTTAGCAAAGACTAAGAATGATGAAGGGGAGAAAGAATTATATCACAAGGCCTTTGAGAAGTACCAGAAGGCTATAGAGATTAAAGCTGACTTTTATGAAGCTTACATCAATTGGGGGAATACTCTGGGTGATTTAGCTAAGACCAAAGAAGATCAAGTAGCAGAGGAATTATACCAGCAAGCTTTCGAGAAGTATAAGCAGGCTATAGAGATTAAAGTCAACAATCATGGAGCCTATGTCAACTGGGGACAAGATTTAGCAGAGTTAGCTAAGACCAAAAGTGGTGAGGCCGCCGAAGTATTATTTAATCAGGCTTTTGAGAAATATCAGCGGGCCTTTGAAATTAAACGAGATTCTCACGAAGCTTTATATAGATGGGCACATGATTTAGCAGAGCTAGCTAAGACAAAGAATGGTGAAGTAGCAGACGAATTATATCGGCAGTCTTTTGAGAAGTATCAACAGGCCGTAGAAATCAAACCAAACTTTCATATTGCCTTCAACAATTGGGGGTATGATTTGGAAGGATTAGCCAAGACCAAGAATGGTCAGGTAGCTGAAGACTTATTTGATCAGGCATTTGAGAAGTATCAGAAAGCTTCTGAATTGGGAGGGGGTTCGTATAATCTCTCATGTCTTTATGCATTACGGTCAAGTAAACAACAGGCGTTACATTATTTGGAGATCAGTCTGTCAAAGAAAGATATTAGTGGTGATTTTGTGAGGAAGGATGAAGATTGGAAAGAATTTTTAGGTGATGAAGACTTTATTGCTCTACTAGAGAAATACGATAACTAACTGTGTAAATGCGCCTAAGGAACCATAATTCTCAAGATTATTCCTGATGAAGAGAATTGTATGCGAGCCAGAAGGTACATTTAGTAATAGTTATTTGTGCGCTGGCCTGAAAGTTCAGCGGGCGGGCGTAAGCTCTGTGTGGAGAAGCATGGGATGCCCCGCATTGAGATTTCTTGAATTTTTTGGCGGCAGCCGCGCTGTTCGTTTTTGTGGGGGCCACCCCGTGGCAATGACAAAAATGAACATCCACAAACACACGAGCAAACGAATAGCTCAGGTTATGCATAAAGCAATCCTAGATGATAATTTTACAACCAAGGAAAAGAGTGGTTATATGGAGGAGACCCCGGAATTTGTTGTTATGCATCCGGGGATAACATCCATAAAGAACCCTGAAAAAGTTGACTACCCAAAAAGAGATGCTTACCTTATAACAGAAACACCCCAAAGTCATGAAAATACAGGTTCTGACGACCACTATACTATTATTTGCCGCAGCAACCTCCCTCTCTGCGCAGGGCAACGTCTACTGCATCGATCTGGCACAAACGGATTTTGAACACTACGATCTTTTAAACCAGGATATAGACGATAAAAAGATGGTGATGATCGGAGAGATGCATTATATGGCGGCAAACTCCATCTTACAAACCGACCTGTGGATTCATTTGAACAAACAGCGGGGAGTTCGGCATCTGCTGATTGAGTTTGGGGAGGCGGAAGCCTATCTGTACAACCAGTATTTACAGACGGGTGATGCCTGGTACCTGCGCCATACCTTTCAGGGCTTTAACCACTATGAGCAGTTTATGTCCGACTGGAAGACCCTGTACGAGTATAATGCGGGGCTGGATAAGGATAAAAAGCTGGTGGTACACGGACTTGATTTAGAGCGGGAACCGGGACTGTCCGCCGCCATGTATTCGCTGCTGGCACCCTATACGGAGAACCCTCAGGTTGAAAGCCTGCGGGATTCCATCCAGGCCCGGCTGGATACGATCGGGGTTGAACGGAACACATTAGCCTACACGAACGTGCTGAGAGAAAGCATCTCGGCCCTATCCCCGACGGAAGCTTTGCCGGAGGGGGAAAACAAACGCATCATCAGCAAAATTCTGGAGAACCCTTCTAATTATCTAGAATTAGAAAAGCGGGATGCAAACATGGCTCAGAAATTTCAGGAACTGGACACGATCGATGCGGTGTACCTGGGGCAATTTGGGGCGGGTCATGCTATGCTAAATGGCAGAGACGTATTAGCCGGCATTTTACACAGGCAGGAAGATTATAAGGATAAGATTCTGGTCATGAACATGTTTGACCAACGTCAGGATTCAAACAACCCCGCACCATTTGAAGCAGTAAGCGATTGTCCCGTATTTCTGTACCGTATTGATCCTGCCGATCCACAGTTAAAAGGCTGGAGTAAGCGGGGACAGTGGGTGTTGGTGCTTCGCGATCAGCCGAGTTATGCTCGACAGAAGTAGCTTGGTTATGAGAATAAATTTTCCTGAATCTTAGGTGCGGTGTAGAAGTCATTTTGGCGCAGGTCTCTACCAGTTTCAACAAATTATCAGTATATTGTTAGAGAGAACGCTACGTACCCTTAACCCATTACGATGAACCGGGATCTGTACTATTTCGGAAGCTTTTTTTTAGGTGTGACCGTCATCGGTGGCTTACTCCAAACCATCATTCGTTTTCAATTGGGCGCCGGCATGTTGAGGCTGGAGTCTTTTCCCGGCTGGTTTCTGGTGCTCACGCTTATTTCCCTACCGGGTGGCCTTTTGCTGCTAAAGTATTTTTACCATCAGCAGTACCGCTTTGCCCTGGTGGCCGACTCCCTGGCGGCATTGATCTCCCTGGTGTTTTCGGTCGTGGTGTATTTATTACTGAGTGGGAGAGGGGGGCAAAGCTGGTATCTTCCGACATACGCAGTCTCTTTGGTAGCAGGTGCGGTGGCTTCCATTAGCCTGATCGTTCCCCCGGCCGGAAAAAGTCCCTGGATAAGGTCCGCCGGACTGATGCTGCTGTTGATCAATCTGGTATCCGGTGCTGCACTCATCGGGGTGATGCGTAATCCCGAGATGCAGACCAGTGGCGGCCTGGAAACACTGGCCCAATGGATATCCCTGCTGGGTAGTCTGGTACCGCTACTGTTTATCGTACAATTTACCCAGGAAGCCTGTAGACTGAAAAGCGATCTGCCAGAAACGTCCTCTTCCCAACTTGCCGATAGGGTGCTCACTGCGCTGAGTGGAGCTACAGTCGTGGTGGGCTTAGTATTCGGAGTGATGCTGGCCCAGGAAGCGTACATGTCTTCCTATTGGAATCAACGAAATGCGGAAACCACGCAGCAGATGGTTCAGCGCTTTGAAGAAGGCCTGTACGTTAATAATGAAGATGATACGTTGCGTTATCTGTTACTCAAACCCCAGGAGTACGCTCCTGGCCAAAAGTATCCGTTGGTAGTCACTTTGCCTTATAATAAATACGAAGGGGCAGAGGTCGCAAAATTACTGTCCGAGCAGGCCAACCGTCATCAGTACCCGGCCTTTCTGTTTGTGCCTTACTGCCCGCCGGGCGAGGGCTGGGGAGGTATTCCCAACTACCCCACGATAGACACCCTGGTGTTTGAAACCCTGAATGATTTACAACAAAAGTGGTCTATTGATGAAACAAGACGGTATGTGACGAGTATCTCCCGCGGCGGTTACGGCTCCTGGCATTTCATCGGTCTTCGTCCGGATTTGTTTGCGGCAGCCATCCCCGTATGCGGAGGCGGCGACCCCACGCTGGCCCCCAACATGGCAGATGTATCCGTATGGGCGTTCCACGGACGAAATGACCGGAATGTGCCGGTCAGCGGCTCGCGCGATGTGATAGAAGCCATGAAGATGGCCGGGGGCGATCCCCGCTACACGGAGTTTCCCGATGAGGGGCACAACATCTGGTATCAGGTGAGCCAGACTCCGGGTTTGCTGGACTGGCTGTTTGCCCAGAAACGGGATTGAAACGGAGAATGCCATGATATTGTATTGTTGCACTGAAGCGGGATAATTGCCATTGTTAAGGTTGAGCATACCTCCCTTAGAAACCACAATGATCATCGTAATTGACAATCCCAAATGTAAACGCACCCTGACTGATGATCAGGAAGTCAGTCGGATCATGCTCGTTGTATAATACTCCGTTGAAGGAGCCTCCAAACCCCCGGGTATCAGAGTATTGGAGTGGAAAAAATTCTTTCACGTGAAAGAAGAAGGGTTCTTTAGCCGGATCGTTGATGTATCTTTTACTTTCTTCGGCAGATTCCCTGACTACGAAAAGGAAATAGGAATCAAAATCGTTTTCGTAACTGCCGTCTAATCGGTAGGTGCCCGTGTCGGTCACATCCATGATACGGGAGCGAAGAAAATTTTCGCTCAGGTAATCATCCCGGCCCTCCGGATCTCGGTAGGCATAAATGGTATACATGGGCATGGTTCCGATTTTTTCGCATACATACGCTGGTTGTGTTTCAATAGTGTGACATTTTTCATGCCTAAAGTATGGGCATGCTGTAAAAAATATATGCCGTTGAATGCTTCTCGAAGCGAATGATCACGATACTTATCCAGCAGCAAAACGCTGGTTACCCAAAGCCTTTAGCCTGACTTAAAGAGGCGCAATGGCTTAGTGAGTCAATGGAAGTCATTGAATTACCTTTAAGGATGATACCCAGGATAATTTCTTCAGCGTTTTCTTCAGATGATTCTAAAACGATGAAGTATCTTTACCGTTAGCATGAGAAAGAACCACCCATGAAGCCCGATCCGAGCAAAGTAGCTGAACATACCGCTTTAACAGCCGCGATGGTAGCCATACCGGCAGGCATCATTACCCTGAACGATGATCGGATCAAACGCAAATGGACCGTAGATATCCCCGCCTTTTTACTGGCAAAGCACGCGGTCACCCAGGGTTTGTATTTTGAGGTAACCGGAGCATTACCCAGTACATTTAAAGGAAAGAATAAGCCGGTGGAAACAGTATCCTGGCAAGATGCCATACAGTTTTGCAACGCACTCTCAACGAAAGTGGGGTTAGCACCTTGCTATGATTTAGGGAGTGAAGAGGAAGTGATTACATTTAATGACCGGGCCAACGGTTACCGGCTTCCGACAGAGGCAGAATGGGAATATGCCTGTAGAGCGGGCAGCCGGGAGATCCGATACGGGGAGCTGGATAAGATTGCCTGGTACAAAGAGAACTCCCAGAAAACAACCCATGATGTCGGGCTGAAAGCACCGAACCCCTGGGGGCTGTACGATATGTTAGGCAATGTCTGGGAATGGTGCTCGGATATTTACGATGAGACCGTGTATGGCGCGTATCGGGTATTTCGGGGTGGGGGCTGGTACGATGAGGAGCGAGGCTGTCTGGCGACCAACCGCCGCCGAAGCCACCCGGTTTCGTTTAAAATTGATGATCTGGGCTTTCGCCTGGCCAGAAACCTGGGGAAGTAGCGAATACCAAAGCTTGCGGGAGATTATCGTTTTTCTGGTTTAGCGGGTTATCTTGCCGGTGGATGCCCGAAGCCATCAAATTACTTTAAATGACATGATTGCTCCCCTCAATCCGCAGGATATTCGCATAGCTGAGCAAATGCATCAGGTGTTCCAGGTTTCGTATCGGGTAGAAGCTGAACTGTTAGGAGTAGAAGATTTTCCGCCGCTGAAGCGGTCGGTTTCTGATCTTCTGGGAAGTAGTACTTCCTTTTTTGGTTACTGGATGAAACAGCAACTCATCGCGGTAGTAGAAGTTGAGGAGCAGGAGAATACGACCAATATCAATAGTTTGGTTGTAGATCCTGCCTTCTTCCGGCGCGGCATCGCCCGGCAGTTGCTTGCCTTTGTGAGGGCCTCCTATCCCTCGGGCATGATTACGGTGGAAACGGGCGCGGATAACCTGCCAGCCATTCGGTTATACGAAAATTTTGGGTTTAAAAAAGAAAAGCAATGGTGGACTTCGATCGGGATAAAAAAAATAAAATTGTCGTTGCCAATTGCATGATCACGCAATAATCGGTGGTACATTACTTAGACTGCTCTCCAGGTAAGAGTTGCACTATAAACTCAAACATAGTCAACTGGCTGATTATCTGATTGTTAAAATGGATTACCCAACGATTCCTGCCTTTGAGTTCCGAGTATTTCAATCCTTCAAGAAACTATTCAAACGCAAATCCAATATTTCACCAACAGAATTTAGCCATTGATTTAACCAGAGAGTGTGCCCGGGGAAGAATAAATTGGAATAGGGTGCAGAGAGTATGCCAAAGGTTTGAGTGTATTGATGCATTAGGATGCTTATGTTTGTTGTTTGAAAGTTGCTGTACTCATAAGTATCCGACCAAATTAAAGTATCATTTTTCCAGACGTCACCGCGAGGCTCGGCGAAGCGGTCTGCCGTGGCGTAAGATCGCCTCACATTCGTTGGCGATGACGTATTGATTATACTTATTTCTGGTCGGGTAAGCACTATGCCGAAAATAATTATAACGGCATTGCGACGAGGCACGAGGAAGCAATCTGCTGCTAATGAGCCGACGTGGCGCGGGGAGATAGCTTCGTCATTCTTCCTGGCTATGACGCTAAAAATATAAGCTTATTTTGTCACAGTGCTTACTTACAAGTCAATTCATCTAAAACAAAAGCCAAATTCCTTGCATCATCCAACTCCCCTCATCTCTATTCTCATGTCGGTGCGCGATACCGAGTCTTATCTGCCAGCGTGTCTGGATTCTATACTCGCACAGTCCTACACCCACTGGGAGCTGGTAGCCGTAAATAATGTTTCCTCCGATCGCTCAGCGGAGGTGTTGCGGGAGTATGGGCAGCGAGATCCTCGTATCCGGGTATTTGATACGGATCGGGAAGGGTTGATACCGGCACTGCAAACCTCCTATCGGCACAGCCGGGGCATATTGCTCAACCGCATGGATTCCGATGATATCATGCCAAAGGATAAATTAAAGCATCTGTGTCAGGCCTGGGAGCAATACGGGCGGGGCACGGTGGTAGCGGGGGGCACGAAGTATTTTATGGATGAGGGATCGGTAGGCGGAGGCTTCCGGCGCTATGAACGCTGGCTCAACCAGATTGCCAAAGACCAATCCTACTACCAGGAGATCTACCACGAATGTGTGATCCCTTCTCAGTGCTGGCTCATCCACCGCCATGATTTTGAAGCCGCCGGAGGGTTTACCCCGGAAGTGTATCCCGAAGACTACGACCTCTGCTTTCGGTTTTATCAACAAGGGCTTCAGGTAGTGGGCCTGGATAAAGTATTAAACTACTGTCGTGATCGTCCCGACCGGACCTCCCGCACCGACGACGACTACCAGGACAACCGTTTTTTTGAGCTTAAGTTGCGGTATTTCTACGCGCTTGACCGTGATCCGGAGCGCCCGTTGGTGTTATGGGGGGCGGGGCGAAATGGCAAGGATGTAGCCCGGATGCTACTGGATCGGGAGGAGCGGTTTCACTGGGTATGTAATAACCCTAATAAGATAGGTAGAGAAATATACGGAGTGTATTTGGAGCCGATGGAAGCCATTCCTGCGCTGGATCGACCGCAGATGCTGGTGGTGGTGACTGCCCCGGGTGAGCAACCCGGTATTCGGAAGCAACTGGCCGGCTGGGGCAAAACGGTAGTGCAGGATTTCTGGTTTTTTGTGTAACTTACCCGCCCTGCTTTTGAGACGCGTATCATGCCTGAAAAGCAGTAAGAACATTGAAACCAACTAAACCCGAAATAAGCGCTTTTGAGTAAGTACCAGAGTACCGTAGACATTGCCCGCGCCCTCAATCTTTCCCCTTCCACCGTATCGCGGGCGTTGAACGATCATTATTCCATCAGTGCCAAAACCAAACAGCGGGTGCTAGACTACGCCCGGGAGGTGGGCTTTCAGAAGAATCTGTACGCGTCCCGCCTCAATCACCGCAAGACCTTCACCGTGGGCATACTGATGCCGGAGATCAGCAGCCATACCTTCTCCACCATCACCTCTGGCATTAAGGAAGTGCTGGAACCGGAGGGTTACGACCTCATTCTGATGCATTCGGCCGAGCAATACGAAAAAGAAGTGCATCTGATCAACTACCTCACCTCCATCCGGGCGGACGGCATTATTTACTCGCCCACCAAAGAGACCAATGACTACGCTCATCTGGAAACCATCCTGAAAAACAAGATCCCCTTCGTGAACATCGACCGGGGACTGACCGATTTTCGGTGCCACCAAATCCTGTTGAACGACAAACAGGGGGCGTATCTGGCGACCCAGCATCTGTTTGACATGGGCTGCCGCAGCATTGCCCACCTGGCCGGACCCAAAGACGCATCGAACGCTCGTCACCGAATTGAAGGCTACCAAAGTGCGCTGAACGCCAACGGCCTGCCGTTTGATCCGGCCCTCATCACCCATTCCGATTTCAGAATAACCAACAGCAATGACGCCATCCGCTATCTCCTCGAGCGGGACCCGTTGCCGGATGGTATTTTTGTGGTCAATGATGAGATGGCGCTGGGCTGTATGCACCTGGCTTCCGAAAAGGGGCTGGACATCCCGCATCAACTGGCCATCATTGGCTTTGACGATGAGGTGTACAGTCAGTACTTTCGGCCTTCGCTCTCCACGGTACGCAGTCCGGTGCAGGAGATGGGGCGACGGGCGGCCCGGGTTTGCCTGCAACAGATAGAAAACTACGAGGCTTATCCGGCAGATACGCAATTACTCACGCCGCAGCTTATCGTCCGGGCATCTTCTCGAAGAACTACTCCAAAACACTACGCCTGAGCATGTGCAATTGTGCAAACGTATGCGTAAATAGCACTCTGCTAAGTTGTACGCTACTTAAATCAATCCTAACTTACTACTACTAATGCAGACACTACTCTCTTTCCTGGGTTTCACGGCTTTCGTGGCCTTTTATTCATGGTATAAACTACGAAAAGAGTCGTTATCCTCGAGAGATGGGTATTTCCTGGGCGGGAGAAGCCTGACCGGGGTGGTTATTGCGGGCTCTATGCTGCTGACGAATATCTCTACCGAGCACCTGATCGGTCTGAACGGGTCGGCCTATAAGAATGGCTTCATCATCATTGCCTGGGAGGTAACCTCCGCGCTGGCGTTGATCGTGGCAGCCCTCTACTTCATTCCGACCTACCTGAAGATGGGGCTCACCACCATCCCGCAGTATCTGGAAGAGCGGTTTGACAGTATGACCCGGACGCTGGTGGCCTTCTTTCTGATGATTTCGTTTGTGGTGACCCTGTTGCCGATTGTACTGTTCACCGGGGCCATTAATCTGGAAAGTATCTTCAACGTATCGGAGGTACTTCAGGTCACGCAGAATGAGGGGTTGTGGATTACGGTGGTGGCCATTGGGGCGATTGGTTCGGGTTACGCCATCTTTGGTGGACTGAAAGCCGTAGCCTATTCGGATACCATCAATGGCATCGGGTTGTTTATCGGCGGGCTGGCCGTGCCGATACTGGCGCTACTCGATATTGGAGATGGGAATGTGCTGACAGGTTTGTCGAAGGTATATGAAAACAGTCCCGAGAAATTTAATGTGATCGGGGCGCCGGATTCGGTACTGCCATTCAGTGCGCTGTTTACTGGTTTGGTCATTAACCAGTTGTACTTCTGGGGCATGAACCAGACGATCATTCAGCGGGCCTTCGGGGCAAAGAACCTGAAGGAAGCGCAAAAAGGGCTATTATATACCGGAGTGTTGAAGGTATTTGTGCCGATCATCATCGTGCTGCCGGGAGTGATTGGGTTTTATTACTTTGGAGATTCTTTATACGATAATCAGGATATGATTTATCCCGAACTGATCAAGAAGGTGCTGCCTCTGAGCCTGGTTGGGTTTTTTGCAGCGGTGGTGATGGGAGCGGTACTCAGTACGTTTAACAGTGTGCTGAACAGTACCGCCACGATCTTCAGTGTGGGCATCTACCAGCGCCTGATTGATAAAACGGCGACCGACCGTCAGCTGGTGCGGGCTGGTAAGCTTTGTTCGGCCATTCTGGCCCTGGTAGCCATTGTGGCCGCACCCTTGGTGGCCCGGGCACCCGAAGGGCTGTACCAGTTATTGCAGCAACTGAACGGGATCTTTTTTATCCCGATCGCCTCCATCATGTTGGCCGGGCTGTTCATACCGCAGATCTCGGCGGCCGGGGCAAAGGCAGCGCTTTTTGTTGGATTGGTATTTTATATCACCACAACGTTTATATTTAAGGTAGATATCCACTTTGTACATATCTGGGGCATTGAGTTTTTACTGAATATGGCCGTGATGTTTGGGGTTTCCAGGTTTTATCCCAACACCCGTACCTATCAGTCTACAGACACCGATGTGCTGGACTTGCAACCGTGGAAGTACGCAAAATCCTTTAGTATCATTCTGACGATTGTCATTATCGCCCTGTATATTTGGCTGGGGCAGTAACTTAATTACGTAATAATCAGTTAACAGAAAAAAAGAGCGTATATGAAAGATAGTAAAAACTTATTGGATATTGAGGAGCTTTGGGAGGACGACCTGCTGGAGCGCTACCCTGAGTCTGGAGAAAAGAAAGAAAAGGCGAAAGAAGAGTTCCGCAACTACGATACCCCTGGTCGGGATACGGTGCGGGAGTTTTACCGGCTGAATCATCAGTACCAGAGCTACGACTTTGTGATGGCCAAAGAAGCCGAATACAAAAAGCTGGAAAAACGAAAAATGACCCTCTGGGAAGCGGTAGAATTCCTGAACACACTCATTGATGATTCTGACCCGGATATTGATCTGGACCAGACCCAACACCTGCTGCAAACTTCCGAGGCCATCCGGGCCGACGGGCACCCCGACTGGTTTGTGCTGACCGGCTTTTTACATGACTTAGGTAAGATACTCTGCCTGTTTGGCGAACCTCAGTGGGCCGTGGTAGGGGATACCTTCCCGGTAGGTTGCCGTTTCTCTGACAAAATCGTTTATCCTGAGTTTTTCAAAGACAATCCGGATATTGATGATGATCGGTATAACACCAAGTACGGTGTGTATGAGCCCAATTGCGGACTAGACAATGTACACTTGTCCTGGGGCCATGATGAGTACCTTTACACTGCCATGAAAGACTACATGCCGGAGCCGGCACTGTATATTATGCGCTATCATTCGTTCTACTCCCAGCACCGGGAAAGAGCATACGATCATCTGATGAATGAACATGATCACGCCATGTTTAAGTGGGTGGAGAAGTTCAACCCGTATGATCTGTATACTAAGTCGCCCAAAGCGCCGAATGTAGCAGAGCTGCGTCCTTATTACGAAGATCTGGCCGCTAAGTATCTTCCCGATGTGATTGCCTTTTAGTAATACGCACTATGGTTCAGGTGTTTCTGGGTTCTCGTATTGACAGGTTAATCCAAATACGTTAATTTAAGCACCTGAACCCTCTTATCAATGCCTGATAAAATAAACGCCTGTATCGCAGGATTGGGGCGGGCCGGGAATTTTCATCTTCGGTCCCTGCAATCGTCAGATCTGTTCGACCTGAAGTATATCGTTGATCCGGCTCAGTCGCCGGCAGATCAGCCGTCAGTGACCGTGCTCCCAACCCTGGATGATGCCCTGTCTGACCCGGCCCTTGATGCCGTGATCGTATCTTCCCCTACCGAATATCACTACGATCAAATTATCTGTTCGCTGGAAGCGGGGAAGCATGTGTTTGCTGAAAAACCGCTGGGAACCTCGGTGAGGGAGATTAAGCATTGCTTTGATCTTGCCCGGGAAAAGAAGCTGGCGTTGCACCTGGGTTTTCAGCGGCGTTGCGATGAAAACTTTCAGTCTCTCAAACAAAGTCTGCCGGAGATCGGGCTGGTGCGAACCATCAAAACCAGTTCGCGAGACAATCCGAAACCCTCCCTGGAGTATCTCAAAATATCCGGCAACATCTTCCACGATATGTTGATCCATGACTTTGACATGCTCATCTACCTATTAGGGTTCCAGATACCCGAATCCATCTATGCTATGGGGCATACCTATGATCCGGAGATTGGCCGTATCCCCGATTTTGATACAGTGCTGGTAACATTGAAGTACTCCGACGGTTTGATGTGTTCCATTGATACCAGCCGAACGGCCGTCTACGGCTATGATCAGCGCATTGAACTGTTTGCCGAGAAAGGGATGGTGATCGCTGAGAATCAGCGGAATAATTCTGTTCAACTTCATACCGATGATGGAATGCAGCTGGCCCCGGTGCAGTATTCTTTCCCTCAACGTTATAAAGACGCCTATGCTCGGGAAATGGAGATCTTTGGGCAGGGCATTCTGAATCAAGAGCCATATAATGTGACGAAAGATGAGTGTGTACTGGCTCATCTGATTGCGGACGCCGCCCACCAGTCGGCCATTACCGGTGCGGTCGTAAACTTTGAGGAATTCTACCAGGCTCATAGCTGATTCTGGTCTATCATTGTGCTCTAAATTCTATGAAATATAGCTGACGAGAAGTCTCATTAAACAATTTGTTACTAGATTGTATAGCATATAAGGAAAAACTACTTATATTAGCTCTACAATTTAGTGACATATGAAAGAAACACGTTTAGGCGACTTTGAAGAAACCGTATTATTATTAGTCGGTATTTTGGGAGAAGAGGCCTATGCCTTCAAACTGGCTGAAGAATTTGAGTCTCAGACCGAACGCTCGGTTTCCATCGGTGCGGTGCATTCCACCCTCAGTCGACTGGCCGACAAAGGCTTTCTTACCTCAGAAATGGGGAAATCCACGGCCGAGCGGGGAGGGCGGCGCAAACGCATTTATACTATTACCGCGTACGGTCGCAGAGCTTTAGAAATTTCCCGGGATTTCAAAGTGTCATTGTGGAAACAGTATCCGGCTTTTGCCCCCGATTTTAATTTTGGTGTCTGAATGCATATATGAAAAAGCGCCAGACCATACCCCCTCAACTTGCCCGTAGATTCCTGTGCTGGTTTCTTCGGGACGAACTGGCCGAGGAGGTGGAAGGTGATCTGGAGGAAAAGTTTTATATCACCATAGAACAAAGCTCAGTCAGAAGTGCTCGGGCAAATTACTGGTACCAGGTTTTCCACTATGTGCGCCCATTTGCCTTACGAAGTTTTAAATCAACCTACCCATTAACCCATTACGCTATGTTTCAGAATTATTTCAAAATAGGCTGGCGAAACTTATTCAAAAAGAAAGGCTACTCATTCATCAACATCAGTGGGCTGGCCATTGGTATGGCCGTGGCTATAATGATTGGGTTGTGGGTGTACGACGAGCTGTCGTTTAATACCTATCATGAAAACTACGACCGCATTGCCTGGGTCATGCAGAATCAGACGTTCAGTGGTACCGGAATTCAGACCAATAATAATGAGCCTCTTCAATTAGCTCCCGAACTTCGTGAAAACTACGGAACGTACTTTGAGCACGTAACTATGGCTACTTTTCTGCAATGGCGTACCTTGCGCCAGGGCGAAAAAGTACTGACCAAAACCGGCTACTTTATGGAGCCATCCGCACCCGAAATGCTCACCCTGCACATGCTCAGCGGTACTCGAAATGGGCTCAACGATCCTCATTCGGTCTTGATCTCCCAGTCTACCGCCCAGGCGTTATTTGATGATCAGGACCCAATCGGAGAGGTTATCCAGATCAGTGAACAATTTGAGGTGAAAGTGACAGGTGTGTACGAAGACATACCGAGTAACTCCACCTTTGCCGGCATGCAATTCTTGGCGCCCTGGGAGCTAAACGAGAGCAGCCTGCCCGACTGGCTGGGCTGGGGGAACAACTGGTTTCAGACCATCGTACAGATTGCGGAGCATACCGACATGAGCCAGGCATCGGCAGCGATAAAAGACGCGAAGAAAAAACGAGTGACTGAGGACGAAGGAGCCGAGTATAATCCCCAACTCTTCCTGCATCCTTTGTCGCGCCTGCATTTATATTCCGAGTTTGAGGGTGGAGTAAGCGTGGGAGGGCGTATCCAATACGTGTGGATGTTCGGGATTATTGGGTTGTTTGTACTGCTGTTGGCCTGTATTAACTTTATGAACCTGAGTACCGCCCGATCTGAGAAGCGAGCGAAAGAGATCGGTGTGCGCAAAGCCATTGGCTCCCTTCGTCGTCAGTTGGTTCATCAGTTTTTCACCGAATCAATACTCATTGCGGCATTGGCATTCGTAGTAGCCTTGCTGCTGGTTCAGTTGAGTTTGTCTTCGTTCAATGAAGTGGCGGATAAAGAAATCGGTGTGCCGTGGCTGAACCCCTGGTTCTGGTTGCTGGGAATAGGTTTTATGCTGCTTACGGGGTTGTTGGCTGGCAGTTATCCCGCCCTGTATCTCTCCTCCTTGGGAGCTGTTCGGGTGCTTAAAGGAACCTTTAAAGCCGGGCGTATGGCAAGTTTACCACGTAAAGTACTGGTGACCGTGCAGTTCGCGGTGTCTGTGAGTTTGATCATCGGCACATTGGTAGTTTTTCAGCAAATACAGCATGTGAAAAACCGCCCAATAGGTTATAATATGAACCGCTTACTCACGGTATCGCTGAGTAGCGCAGTCAATGAGCATTATGATGTGTTCCGAAATGACTTATTGCAAACGGGAGTAGTGGAAGAAGTGGCTAAATCCGAATCACCCATCACCGATTCTTATATTACTAATAGTGGCCTCACCTGGCAGGGCAAGGACCCCGGTATGCAGGAAGAATTTGTCTCCATGCGTGTCTCCCACGAATTCGGGAAAACCATTGACTGGAACATCATAGAAGGTCGGGATTTCTCAAGAGATTTTGCTTCCGACTCTATGGCTTTTGTGATCAATGAGTCAGCGGTGGAATACATGGGACTGAAGAATCCTATCGGAGAGCAGGTAGATTGGGGATCGAGTGGTACGTATACTATTATCGGGGTAGTAGAAGATATGATTACCCAGTCGCCCTACGCACCGGTAAAACAGATGTTTTTCTTCATTAATGAGGATCGTTCCTCGATGGCTAACATCAAAATCAAACCGGATGTGAGCATGCCGGAGGCACTGGCTACCATTGAGCAGGTGTATCAACAGCATGACCCGTTAGAACCGTTCAACTATAGTTTCGTCGATGAACAGTATGCTAAGAAATTCGGCAATGAAGTACGCATTGGTACGTTAGCGGGCTTCTTTGCCTCCCTGGCAATATTCATTAGCTGCCTGGGCTTGTTCGGGCTGGCATCGTATACGGCGGAGCAGCGCACCAAAGAAATCGGGATTCGGAAGGTACTGGGAGCCTCGATAACCAATTTGTGGCAATTATTATCCAAAGACTTTCTGGGCCTGATTCTGCTGGCCTGTGTGATGGCTATTCCGCTCGCTTACTATTTTGCCCGCGACTGGCTACAGAATTACGACTATCGTACCGACCTACACTGGTGGATTTTCGCCCTGGCCGGACTGGGAGCCTTGATGGTCACGATAATCACTGTGAGTTACCAGGCGATTAAAGCTGCGCAGCTAAACCCTGTAAAAAGCCTGCGGTCGGAGTAGGAGGGAGGGGGTATTGGCTCCGGGTTTTGAGATAAGTTGCCGCTTCGCGGTAAGATGTAAGGTTCTGTGCCGCATTTACTTGCGGTTCTGGGTGGCATACTTCAACTTTAGGGGAGGACCAATCGGGAGAGATCATGCGCTTGAGATATGCTATTTACCGAAACCCCTTTCGGAAGAAAGAATACATGGCCACGGTACGCCCCCGCCGTATTTGCACACTGGAGGATGTGCTGGAACATATGGCTTCCCGCAGCCGACGCTATTCAGCGGCCGAATTAGCCAGTGTCTTCTCCCTGTTTCTGAAAACGGTGGCTTATCTGCTCCAGGACGGTAACCATATTCACCTGCCTTTTCTGAAGATCACGGCCAGCATCAGTGGTAAGTTTAGAGACGAAAATGATCGTTTTGACCCGAAGCGACACCAGGTCAACATCAAGGTGAACCCCGGCAAGCAGCTCACCGCCCTGGCGCGCACCATCAAAGTGGAGAAAGTGGCACCCAGCCGTCCTACTCCCTGGATACTGGCGGTACACGATCTGGTGCAGGACCAAACCAATAGCGTGCTGACCCCCGGCAGTCCGGCGGAGGTGAGGGGGAAGCACCTGAAACTGGATGAGTCCAACCCGGAGCAGGGGCTTTTCCTGGTAGCCACTGGGCAGCCCGACATCCGGGTCAGTACGCTGTATCAGAATAAAGCGACCCGCCTGCTCTTTCAGGTTCCTGCCGACATTCCCCCTGGCGCCTATCAGCTCAAAATATGTACTACGGTAGGGAATAGCACCGAAGTGCGCGAAGAATGCGCCCGTAGCCCTTTGCTGGTACACGCCATTCGCCCGTAGCGTATCATAAAACCGTAGTGTGTAAACCATTATTCCGCAGGTTGCGAAACTGAGATTCGTCGGCTGCGTACCTTTTCGGTGTCCTACGACCCCGGCACTCCCCATCGGGAAAGAGACAAGCCCGCCCTCGTACGAGGCAATTACCGTGGCTAGTACCAGGCGGAGACGGTCGGCAGTAGTAGCGGCAGTCTCCGCCAAGCACAACATGGCCGAAGCGGATCGGGAGGGGAAGAATACCTGCCGTTCCGGCACCGACGACAAGCTTCGCTCGGGAACGGTATGATGCTTTGGAAATGGTATTGCAACTGGGTTACGGTGGCCCAGGTACGAGCCGACGTGGCACAGTCACAATAACGTAAAAGTGATAAATTGTGGTCATAAGGCATCTATACATTAAACCACAAAGCCGTCCTCATCGCGTGGGTAATCCCGACGCCCGGCGATCTTCTGTTAATAGGAATATTATTTTCATGGGGAGGAGACTGCTTCGCTACCGCTCGCAGTGACGATAAACGTCGAGCCGTCATCGCGAGGGTAATCCCGAAGCGATCTCCCTACTGTAGCACTTCATTTTCATGGGGTGAGACTGCCGCGTGGCGTCCACTTCGTCCTACGTCCTCGCAGGGACTGCCCGCAGTGACATACCGTTTGTGACGGGTATACGTGGTCAGTAGGGAGGTTCGTCAATATCTATTAAACGCCGTCGTGCTATGTCCGAAAACGCACAGAACTGTTCTCAAACGAACATAATAGCATCGGTACTACTGCTTCTGCGTGGTAATTTCGCAGGTGGCATACATTTTTCTACAGTTAGGACAGGATACGTACCCTAACCCACTGCTCACTATGTTTCGAAACTACCTCACCATTGCCTTCCGTAACCTGGCGAAACACCAGATCTATTCATTCATCAATGTATTTGGCCTGGCCATTGGCATGGCGGCCTGCCTGGTGATCTTCCTCTTTGTCAGCGATGAGCTCAGCTTCGATGGCTTCCACCAGAAGAAAGACCGCATCTACCGCCTGGACGAGGTACAGTCGTTCGAAGGGATGAGCCCGCAGAACGTGGCCTTATCGATGCCGGGCATGGGACCCAACCTGCTACTTGAGATGCCCGAGATTGCCGACTTCACCCGCTTCTGGAACTGGGATAACATGTTGTACCAGCAGGGAGTCAAGGAACTGTTGGTAGAGCGAACGGTGATGGTGGACTCTACCTTTCTGGATATCTTTGACTTCCGGCTGCTACAGGGAGATGCGGCCACCGCACTGGATGCCCCTAATAGTGTGATCATGACGGAAGAGACCGCCCAGAAGTTCTTTGGCCGCACGGACGTACTGGACGAGTCGCTGGTCATGAATGATGAGGATTATAAGGTGACCGGAGTGCTGGAGGATGTGCCCGAGAACTCGCACCTGCAATTTGATGCGCTAACCTCCATCAGCACTGTCACCCGGGAGAACCCGGAGTTTAACGACCGCTGGGGTTCCAACTTTATGGTAACCTATCTGCTTCTCCACCCGCAGACCGATATCGCCCAACTGGAGAGCAAGTTCCCTCAGTTTCTGCAATCGCACATGGACGAAGACGTTACCAACTACTACACCTTATTCCTGCAACCCCTAACCGAGGTACACCTGGGTTCGATGGGTATCGAGCACGATTACCAGAACTACCGCAAGTTTGACCGTACCTACATCCGGGTCTTTTCCATACTGGCCTTCTTCGTACTGGTGATTGCCAGCATCAATTTTATGAACCTGTCGGTGGCCCGTTCGGCTACCCGCTCCAAAGAGGTGGGCATTCGTAAAGCTGTGGGGGCCATCCGGCAGCAGATCATCCGGCAGTTCCTGGGTGAATCGGTACTACTGACTTTCCTGGCCCTGGCCCTGGCATTGCTGTTGACGGCCTTTTTTATTCCCTATCTCAACTTCCTGACCAATCGTTCGCTCTCATTGCTGGCCGTGGCGGAGCAGGGGTGGATGTTGCTGGGCATTATTCTGGTTGCCTGCCTGGTGGGCATATTGTCGGGGGCGTATCCGGCCTTTTTCCTCTCGTCATTCCAGGCAGCCAAAGTACTGAAGGGGAGGATTGAGAGCCTCAGCCGGAAATCTATGTTGCGAAACGGACTGGTGGTGGTACAGTTCTCCATTGCCATTGCCTTGATTGTGGGCACGGTACTGGCCGTACAGCAGCTTCAGTTTATGAAGAGCAAGGACATCGGGTTCAACAAAGAGCAGATGATGCTCATCCCCATGAGCCGGGAGGCCAATGAAAAGTACGAAACGCTTAAGAATGAGATAGACCGGCTCAATGGTACTACCGGGGTCACCGCCTCGGGGCAACGGATGGGCAACAACCTGCACCAGACCGGAGCCAAAATGAAAACCGATACCCTGATGCGCGAACTCACCGTCTCTCAGGTCAATGTAGACCACGACTTCCTCAAAGTTTACGGCATTCCTCTGAAAGAAGGGCGGGATTTCTCCCTGGAGCATTCCACCGATGCCGGGTTTGGGTTTATCATCAATCAATCGCTGGCCGATGAACTGGGACTGGAAGATCCGGTGGGGGCGCGCTTTGGCTTTGGCTGGTACAATGACGATACGCTGGGCACCATCGTGGGCGTCACCCAGGATTTTAATTTCAACTCCCTGCACCACTCGGTGAATACCCTGTGCCTGCATATCCATCCCGAATGGGGGTACAGCGAGCTATCGGTCAAGCTCAGTCCGGCTCAGATGGAGCAGACCATCCGCGAGATAGAAGGAGTGTGGACTAGCCAGGTGAGCGACCGGCCCTTTGAGTATTCTTTTCTGGATGAGCACTTTGCCAGCTTGTATCGTTCCGACGAGCAGATGAGCAGCATTGTCTCCATCATAGCCGGGCTGGCCATCATCATTGCCTGCCTGGGCCTGTTTGGGCTGGCCTCCATCACCACCGAGCAGCGCACCAAGGAGATCGGCATCCGGAAGGTGCTAGGGGCCTCTTTGTCGCAATTGTTAGTGGTGTTGTCCCGCAGCTTTGCCGTGCTCGTCATGCTGGCTTTTCTCATCTCGGTGCCGGTGAGTTACTTCCTGCTGCAGGAGTGGCTGGCGGGCTTTGCCTTTCGGATCACCATTGGCAGTTGGGTCTTCCTTTTTGCCGGAGTGATCTCCTTTCTGGTAGCGATGGCCACCATTAGTTTTCAAACCATGCGGGCGGCCCTGGCCAATCCGGTAGAGAGCCTGCGCACCGAATAAAAACAGGTGGCCGGATGCCAGGGAGTAGCGCGAGCTTGCTACCCTCGCTACCTGCTTGCGCCTCCGGTGATTCAACTGCCGCTGTCGATACCAGATGGTCGGTTTATTGGTTACTACCAGACTTTATCTCCTTTGAGGAAGCAGGTTTAGCTGTATCACGAAAGAAAAAAGGTATTTACTTAACAATAGTAAATATAATTCATTACATTCACCTTTGTTAAGTAAATAACCCTGTTATGAAAGAACAATCCCTGGGTGAATTTGAAGAACTGGTGCTGCTGATGGTAGCGGCCCTCCACGATGAAGCGTATGGAGTAGCTATTTTAGAAGGACTGGAAGAAAAGCTGACCAAGAAGATGAACATCAGTGCCATCCATGTCGCCCTCAAACGCATGGAAGATAAGGGATATGTGAAGTCGAGGTTTGGGGGCATTACGGCGGAGCGGGGGGGAAGGCGGAAGAAGTTTTACGTGATTACCGCCCTGGGCAAACGCCTGCTCGACCAGCAGTACGCCCTGCGCGTCAGCATCTATCAGCAGATTCCGAAAATCTCCTTTGGCTGATGAGACCGCTCCCTCCCCGAAACGCCCTACGTTTCCTGCACTGGTTCTGCCGGGACGATTACATCGAAGAGATCGAAGGCAATTTGGTGGAACTCTATGAAAAACAGTATGAGCAGTCTCCGGCCAAGGCCCGGCGGCTATTCACCTGGAATGTGCTGCGGCACTTTCGCCCTGAGTATATTCGTTCCTTTACCCAACATTATCCCCATAACCTTACTGCCATGTTTCGCCACAACTTTCTTCTCACCTTCCGCAACTTCCAACGCTACAAAGGCTCCTTCTTCATTAACCTGATCGGATTATCCACCGGGCTGGCCTGTACCATTCTGATTTACCTGTGGGTGATGGATGAATTGAGGATGGACAAGTTTCACGAAAACGATGCCCAGTTGTATCAGGTGATGGAGAATGAGCATTATGAAATAATTACTACTACTACTGAAACAGATGGTATTCTGGCTGATGCATTGATCAATGAAATCCCTGAAGTTGAATATGCTACCACGGCAACGCCTATTTGGTGGTTCGAGAAGTTTACGCTTTCTATTGGAGAAAAAAATATCAAGGCAATCGGACGGTATGCAGGTAAAGATTACTTCAATATATTCTCTTACAACCTTATTCAGGGAGATGAAGATCAGGTGTTATCCGATAAGAATACCATTGTGATATCCGAAGAACTAGCTATTAGATTGTTTAATACAACTCTAGATGTAGTAGGTAAACCTATAGAATTTCAACACGAGCAACAGTTCCTCATTTCAGGCATCTTTAGAGGGACACCTCCTAATTCTACTGACCAGTTTGATTTTGTTCTGCCTTTTAAAATTTTCCAAGAAAGAAACCCTCAATTTGCAGATTGGGGGCACTCAGGTCCTGCTACTTATGTCGTTTTAAAACAGGGGGCAAACATTGACCACTTAAATAATAAAATTACTGAATTCGCTAAACCAAAACATGAAGGGTATTCAAATACCACTTTATTTCTCAAACCATACTCCGAAAATTATCTGTACGGTAAATATGAGAATGGTGTGCAGGCAGGAGGAAGAATTGAATATGTAAAACTGTTTTCTATTATCGCCATTTTCATCCTTATCATTGCCTGCATCAATTTCATGAACTTATCCACTGCCAAAGCCTCCCGGAGATTAAAGGAAGTGGGTATAAAAAAAGTGATGGGTGCTAATCGCAAATCATTGATTTTTCAATACTTAGGAGAATCAATGATGATGGCTTTTTTGTCGCTGATCACAGCGCTCACCCTTGCGTTACTACTCCTACCTCAATTTAATGAAATTACGGGCAAGCAGCTTCAACTGAATCTGGATATGAATCTCATTTTATCAGTTTTGGGAATTATCCTATTTACTGGTTTGATGGCAGGCAGTTATCCAGCGATGTATTTATCGGTATTTAATCCAGCAAAGCTATTGAAGGGAGGAAGCAGTTTCGTTAAAGTGAATAATGCTGTAGAAGAAGTATGGGCCCGCCAAGGACTGGTGATTTTTCAATTTATGCTATCGGTCATATTAATTGTATCTGTGATAGTAGTATACCAGCAAATAGAATTTGTACAAAGTAAAAACATCGGTTATGACAAAGATAACATCATCCTTTTTGACATGGAAGGCAAGGTTGGAGAAAACATTGAGCCTTTTCTCTCAGCACTAAAAAATATACCGGGCATTGTAAATGCATCGAGTTGTAACAGTCGTATGATCGGCAGCTATGGCAGTATTACTGGTTTGGACTGGGAAGGAAAAAACTCTGATAACAACATCTCATTTGAGAATATAGAAGTGAACTATGGTCTGATTGAGACTCTAGGTATAGAAATGGTATCGGGGCGAAGTTTTTCCAGGAATTTTAGCTCTGACGTAGACAATATTATCCTCAATGAGGCTGCAATCAAGTTAATGGGCTTCCAAGATCCTGTTGATAAAGTAATTCAACTTTGGGGTAAGGATACACGGATTATTGGTGTAACCAAGAACTTTCACATACAATCTCTTCATGAAGAAGTGCAGCCTTTGGTCATTCGGCTAGTACCTGACTTTACGGACTATGTTTTTGCAAAAATTGAGATAGGAAAAGAAAAAGAAACAATTGAGCAACTTCTCCAATTCTATCAAGCCTACAATCCTGGTTTCGTTTTAGATTACCGATTTCTGGACCTGAATTACCAGGCTCTTTATGTAGCCGAGCAGCGTGTGTCTACCCTTTCCAAATATTTTGCTGGTATTGCCATCCTGATTTCTTGCCTTGGCTTATTTGGGTTAGCCTCATTTACTGCTGAAAAAAGGCTGAAAGAAATCGGAATCCGGAAAGTACTAGGGTCCGGTAATTTTGGTATCGTCTATCTCTTATCTAGTGATTTCACCAAAATTGTATTGATCGCAATCTGCATCGCCCTTCCTATAAGCTATTTTCTAGCTGGAAAGTGGCTGGAAAGCTTTGCCTTTAGTATAGAGATGAAGTGGTGGTTCTTTGCCGGAGCGGGGCTGCTGGCCCTGGTAATTGCCTGGCTGAGTGTGGGTTTTCAAACCCTGAAAGCCGCCCGGGTGAATCCGGTACAATGCCTGAAGGATGAATAAACCAACTCCACCTCGAAACGCGCTGCGGTTCCTGCGCTGGTTCTGCCGGGACGATTATATCGAAGAGATCGAAGGTGATCTGATGGAGCTTTACCTAAAACGCTATACCCAGTCTCCCGCCAAGGCCCGGCGGCTATTCACCTGGAATGTGCTACGGCATTTTCGCCCTGAGTATATTCGTTCCTTTCGTTTTTTTTACACCCAAAACCATGCTGCTATGCTACGTCATAACCTGCTATTTACTTTAAGAAGCTTCAAACGCTATAAAAGCTCATTTTTTATCAATCTGGTTGGTTTATCTACCGGGTTGGCCTGTACCTTATTGATATTTCTCTGGGTAGCTGATGAGCTGCGCATGGATAAATTTCATGAGAAGGATAGCCAGCTTTACCAGATCATGGAGCACGTAGACCAGGCCAATGGTATGATTACCCGGCAAACAACGGCCGGACCGACTGCCGAGGCACTGGTTGAAGAAATGCCGGAAGTAGAACGTGCTGTGACGGCCACAACCGACTTTGTCAATAGCTCTGTGCTTTCGGTGAACGACCAGGATATAAAGGCGCGGGGTCTATATGCAAGTCGGGATTACTTTGAACTGTTTTCTTACCAACTTATTCAGGGAGATAAAAGTCAGGTGTTAGCGGATAAGAAGTCAGTAGTGATTTCGGGGGATCTGGCCCTTCGCCTGTTTGGTACTACTGAGAATGTGGTTGGTAAAGTAATAGCATGGCAGCACGAAAAGCAGTTTCAGGTTTCCGGGGTTTTTGAAGATGTATCCGTTCACTCTTCCGTTCAGTTCGATTTTGTGCTGACGTTTGAAGGGTTTAGAGATGATAACGAGTGGGTTACTACCTGGTATAATACCGCGCCTCAAACATTTGTGTTGCTCAAGAAAGGTAGCGATATCGGCCAGTTTAATCGTAAGATTGCAGATTTTGTGAGAAACAAAACTGATGGAGAAGTAGGGCATCGCACTCCCTTTGCAACCCAGTATTCACAGGCATATCTCTATAACAAGTATGAAAATGGTGTTCAGGCGGGAGGCCGGATTGAGTATGTGCGGTTATTCTCAATTATTGCCCTCTTCATCCTGCTCATTGCCTGTATCAACTTCATGAATTTATCTACCGCCCGGGCCACCCGAAGGGTCAAGGAAGTAGGCATCAAAAAAGCAATAGGAGCTCGTAGAACTGCTCTCATTTATCAATACCTTGGCGAGTCAACCCTCATGGCACTTCTTTCACTGCTGGTTGCCCTGCTGATGGTATTATTATTCCTGCCTCAGTTTAATGACATCACCCAGAAACAGTTAACCCTCAATGTAGACACGGCCCTGGTATTGATATTATTAGGGATTATATTGATTACCGGTTTACTGGCTGGGAGTTATCCGGCTTTGTATCTGACGGGGTTTAATCCGGCGGCAGTCTTAAAAGGGAAACTGAACAGTCTGGTAGGGGAGTTATGGGTTCGAAAGGTACTGGTGGTGTTTCAGTTTACGCTGTCGGTCATCCTTATTGTGTCCGTTTGGGTGGTGTATCAGCAGATTGAATTTGTGCAGACTCAAAATCTGGGCTATGAAAAAGATAACGTTTTGCTTTTCTCGAAGGAAGGTGCTTTGCAGGAAGAGGAAAAACTAGAAACCTTTTTATCAGAGCTCACCAAATTACCTGGAATTGTGAGCGCTTCGAGCAGTGGACACGACATGACGGGGCATAATGGGGGTACTTACGGAGTGGAGTGGCCCGGAAAAGATCCGGATGACAGAACTGAGTTTGAGCGAGTATCTGTCAACTATGGTCTGATTGAGACATTAGGCATTGAGATGGAAGAAGGTCGGGCTTTCTCCCGGGCTTTTGGAGCCGATACATCTAAAATTATTTTCAATGAGTCAGCCATTGAATTTATGGGGCTCACAGATCCCATTGGACAGGTGATCAAGCTATGGGGGGAGGACAGAGAAATTATCGGAGTAGCAAAAAACTTTCATTTCGATTCCTTTCACGAAGAAGTAAAACCCCTGTTCTTTTTTCTGGCTCCGGGTGGAACGAGTATGGTAATGGCCAAAATTGAAGCCGGAAAAGAACGAGAGACTATCAGTGAACTTCAGCAATTTCACCAGACGTTTAATCCTGGCTTTTCGCTTGATTACCGGTTTCTGGATGAAGATTATCAGGCCCTTTATGCCGCCGAAGAGCGTGTCTCAACGCTGTCTAAATATTTCGCCGGTATCGCCATTCTGATCTCCTGCCTGGGTTTATTCGGCCTGGCGGCTTTCACTGCGGAACGAAGACTCAAGGAAATCGGTATCCGAAAAATACTGGGCTCCAGTGTTTTTGATATTGTCTATCTGCTATCCAGTGACTTTACCAAGATGGTATTAGTTGCCATATGCATTGCGTTGCCCATCAGCTTTTTTATAGCTTATCGGTGGTTACAAGGGTTTGCTTTGAGCATTGATCTGGAATGGTGGTATTTTGCCGGAGCGGGAGTGACTGCACTATTAATTGCCTGGCTTACGGTAGGCTTTCAGACATTTAAAGCTGCCCGGGTGAATCCGGTACAATGCCTGAAGGATGAGTGAGCTTAGCTTTATTAAACCGTTTCTTTACCATCGAAAATGCAAACGAAGTCAATGCCACGTCTGAAGCAGATGAAACGTGAAATGTGGGGTAGTTAGGGTTGGGGTTTTATCCTGGAAAAGTACATTGGTTATTACTGGTAGTCGCACTCTGATCCTAGGATGCTGGTCCATCGATAATCCGGCGAATTTGCTGTGCTACCCAGTCCGGATCTTCTAATGGGAGCAGATGCCCGGTTTGATCCGTGCTAATGAGTTGGGTCTGAGGCAAAAGTCCTATCACATCATTCAAAATTGCATCATAGGGTATGGCTGGGTCTTTCGTGGAAGCTAAAACACTGATCGGGGCTTTAATGAGGGATAAATGATCGGCGATAGCGTGATTCATGCCCTCTAATAACCACCATCGCCATGTGGCATGGTCAATGACGAGCTGGGTATCAATTGCCAATGCTCTTTGTTCATTGGATAATGGTTTGATAGTTGCCTGCTCTACCGTTTTCTCAGCTTCTTTTCGGTCAGGATGATGCAACATTCGTTGTTTCTCTTCTTCGGGCATGGGTTCCCGGGTGGGAGGAGAAGGGGCAATTAAAATCAACTGGTCGATGATCGTGGCGGAATCCCGGGCAGCTACTTCCAGTGCCAGTTTCCCACTCATGGAGTGTCCGATCAAAGTGCAGGAAGAAAGGTCCAATTGGGTTAGCATATTCGCAATCCACTCGGCGAAAGTCTCAATTTGAATATTGGTCAATGGGGCGGTCTGGCCAAAGCCCGGCAAGTTCAACGCAATACACTGGTAGTCATTCTGAAGTGCTTCAGCTACCCACTGCCAACTGCTGGCTGATCCACCGAAGTAATGCAGCAATACGAGCGGCTTACCCTGTGTGCCCCATCTCAGAATATGATTGGTTTTATCCATGTGTGATGAAAGATAAAAAAGGGGGGCGGTGTGACACGCTGGTTGAGTATGCGTTTTTCATCCCCCCACAGTTCTGTTAACCAAAAGCTGTTTCTACGGCTCCACCGTCTACCCGGTAATTACTTCCGTTTACATAACTGGCCAGTTCAGAGCAGAGAAAAGCAATGACTGAAGCAACTTCCCTGGGTTTTCCCCGCCGTTTCACTGCAATGTGCGGGCGTTTGTTTTCTAAGAACCAGGTAACCGCTTCATCTACTGACGTGCCGCGCTCTTTGGCCAGTTCTTCCATCATCGCATCGGTCATGGGAGTGGCTACGTAGGCTGGAGATACGCAGTTGATGAGTAAACCATCCTGAGAATAGGCGCGAGAAAGGCACTTGGTCAGGTTGACAACTCCTGCTTTGCAGGCATTGTAAGGGCTTTCTTCTTCGTAAGGTTGCAGCGCATTTTCTGAGGAGATTGTCACAATACGTCCCCACCCTTTGTCCCGCATCTGGGGAATAAAAGCGCGACACATTCGGACGGTTCCCATCAAATCAATATCAATGGTTTTCATCCAGTCCTCATCCGTAAGCTCCAGAAAATCACCGGCAGCGCCTCGGGCACCCGCGGTTTGTACCAGAATATCGGCTCCCCCAAAGCGAGATTTCACTTCATCGGCCAACTGAAGCACTTCCTCGTTCTTCGTCAGATCCGCTTTGAAAGTGAGCACATGTTCTGCGCCCGTCTCCCGTTTCACTTCAATTGCGGCTTCTTCCAGGGGGCCGGATTCTATATCTGATAAAATAACGATGGCTCCTTCCTGGGCTAGTATCTTGGCCGTTTCTTTTCCTATGCCGGAATCGGCCCCGGTGATGACGGCCGTCTTCCCTTCAATCTGTAAATTCATAAAAAATAGCGGATTAAATTAAGTTTAAAAAGTAATTACAATCCCTTAACCCGATTCAGATGTGTTGTGTTTTGCGCTTGGAAAATTAAACAAAAGATAATGTGACGGACGACCGCCTGGAGGTGGTATTACCTGTTCGCCATTGACTGCGGAAGTACGGTTCGATACTCACCGGCAAAACTGACCAGTTCTACTTTCTGCACGCCAGCGGGCACACTCATGTGTCGACCGGACTGAGACAGGTAGGATGAGCCATAATAGAATTCCCGCTTTTCTGTGCTATCGTCAGCATAGTGAATCAGCGCATAGGCATCCTTCGATTGGAGCGAGATATGCTTTTGTTTTTCTTTGACAATAGCCTGATAAGCAATCAGCGAATCGTTATTGCTGCTGATAACCCAGGTGGGCTCATCAGAGATGTCTAACAGTTCTACCAGTGCTTTGGCGTCAGTATCTACATGGAAGCCACTTTCCTGTAGCGAGGCAGAGTGAAATGAGCCATTCCGGTTGCCAAGCAATACGGTGCCGATGGATGCGTCGTACCATCCATTCTGCGTTTCCGGAGCATAAGAATTTCCAACCATCAAAGCGTCCGGGATGCCATCGGAGTTAATATCCTTTACCAGGATGCCTTGTACCGGCGCAAATTGCACTTCATTGGGCAACGGTTGTATGGTAAAAGAGCCGTCACCCTGATTTTGAAGGTAGCTGCTGCTCATCCATTCGCTCTTCAGAATATAAGCGCCCTCCAGCTCTTCAGCGGTCAGAAGTTCGCTAAAGGAAGTCTGGGCGTAACTCTGGTACGTAGGAAAACGTCTCCGCATGCCTACGAGCTGATCAATCAGTTGGCTCCGGGAGTGGGTGGGGTACTCGGTGCCCTCAATAAAATAGCAGAGAATGGGGTCAATGCTTCCGTTGCTGTCAAAATCTTTGGCGTAGACACAAATAGGTTCTTCTGCGGAGGCTTTGTATTTGGTGTTCAGTCCGACATTGCCAGCCAGATAATCTATATCTCCGTCTCGGTCAAAATCACCGGAGGCCAGGCTGTTCCACCAACCAGTGGTGCTGGGCAGACCCATCTCCGAGGTTACGTCAACGAGAGAACCCTGCTGATTTTTTAGAAAAGTAATTGGCATCCATTCACCGGCAACCAGTAGATCAAGTTGCTGGTCATTGTTGAAATCAGTCCAGAGGGCCGAAGTCACCATGCCTATTTCCTGCAAATGTGGAGCTATCGTTGCCGTCACATCGGTAAACCGCCCACCATTATTCTGCAGAATATAACTGGATACTGGCATGGGGTAACGATGAGGTTTGATGCGTCCGCCGACGAACAAATCCAGATCACCATCCTGATCATAATCAGCGGCTGTCACACAGGAACCGCTACTGAAAATCTCCGGAAGGGCATTCACGTCGCGGGTAAACTGGCCTTGGCCATTGTTCAGATACAGCCGATCGCCGAACGCGGAATGGCCATCTGAATACTCATTGCTTCCACTGACGACGTATAAATCCAGATCAGCATCGTCATCGGCATCAAATAACAATGCCCCCATATCCTCACTTCCTTCGTCCTGACCCAGCGATTGTTGCGTAAAATTTCCGTTGGACTGTTGAAGTAAAAATACGCCCGATTGTCCTTTTGCCCCGCCCACATATAAATCCTCCAGTCCATCTCCATTGACATCTCCAGTTGCCATACCCGGACCATCCTGAGAATATTTTCGATGCATGAGGGTTTGGTAGTTAAAATCAATAAAATCGGTTTCCTGATGTTTCCAGCCAAAGCCAAGTTGTTTAGTCACATTGGTAAGTAAAGGTAGGGTGGAAGAGGAATTCGGTTTGGGGGGATTGGGCATTGCCTCCTGGACATGAAGGGTCAGTACCTGATCTACGGGCACGTCGTTTAACCATTGAACTCGCCCGTCGGGCCATCGGATATGCAATGAATCAATGATGGAAGTGCTGCCCAGTCCAAAATGAATCAACGGTTCTACCGTTGATTTATATCCCCGGTAGGGTGAGTGGTAATGATATTGCTGTTTGCCCTGATAGTAAAGCGTAACTTCGGCCTGAAATCCCTGAGGATTGGCCGGAGGGCCTTGCAGGCTGAGACGCAGGTAGTGATGCTGTTCGTCGTGGGGCGAGCGGTTTTCGTAGATAAAAGCAGTTTCATTAATATTATTCATCACCAGATCCAGGTCACCGTCCTGGTCCAGATCAGCGAACACGGTTCCGTTGGTAAAAGAGGGCGCATCTACTCCCCAGGCTTCTGACTGATCAGTAAAGGTTAAGTCACCATTATTCTTAAAGGCGTAATTGTGGATTTTGGCTTCTTTCAGCATCTTGGCCAGCTCCATGGATTTTTCGCGCTTGATATCCTGGGTGCCAAATTGGGCCGAGGCACTTTTGTAGGTAACGTAGTCTAAATCCGTCACATCTTTCACATACCCGTTGGTGATGAGCAAGTCGCGATACCCATCATTATCGTAGTCGGCAAACAGTGCACTCCAGCTCCAATCGGTATTGTAGATACCGGCCAACTGACCGATTTCACTAAAAGACGGGACGCCTTCCGCTGTGAAACCATTGTGTAGCTGAAGGGTGTTCCGAACATATTGGGGAGTATAACCAAAATTTCGGCTTAGCTGAAAACGGTCGTAATTGGGTTTGCCCATCATGGTTTTCTGCCGATAGTTATCTTCCGGCAGCATATCCAATACCACAATGTCCACCAGCCCATCGTTATTAAAGTCGGCCAGGTCAGTGCCCATGCCGTTGTGGGTCTGGTGTTTCAGATATTCTCCGGCCCGGTCCGTAAAGGTGCCATCCCCATTATTCATCCAGAGCAAATCATTGGTGACAAAGTCATTGGCAGCATAGACATCCGGGTAACCGTCCTGATTGAAATCAGTGATACCAACCCCCAGTCCGTAGCCCTCAGTGAGAATACCGACTTCCTGGGTCACATTGGTAAAGGTGCATATTGGAGGTGCACTGGTTTGCGAAGCTGGAGTATCATTTCTATACAGTCGGTCATTGGTCACGGCTTCACCATGCTCTTTCTTAGGGCGTAATTGATTCTGATTGAAATTTTCAATGCCGTTGGTGAGGAGGTACATATCCAGATCGCCATCCAGGTCATAATCAAAAAAAGCTGCCTGGGTGGAATACCCGGCATCATCTAACCCAAATGCTTTTGCCTGATCGACAAAGGTGGGCACACCATTTTCATCCAGCCCCTGGTTGATAAAAAAATAATTATAGCTTTGGGTTGAATCAAACTTGCTCGCAACACAAACATAAATGTCCAGCCAGGAATCCTGGTTGATGTCTACCATAGACACCCCCGTGGCCCAATGTTGTGTGCCTACTCCGGCTTCTGCCGTGACATCTTGAAATTGAAGATTACCCTGATTGAGGTATAGCTGGCTGGAAACCTGATTGCCGGCAAAAAAAATATCAGCAAGGCCATCGTTATTTACATCACCTACTCCAACTCCGCCTCCGTTGTAGAGATAAGTATAATCAATTACATTGAGTGAGTCATTTTCAACGATGTGATTGGCAAATTGAATCCCGGTAGCTTCGGGAGAAAGCAGGTGAAATAAAGAACTATCAGAATCAGAGCAGCCACTTCCGAGCCCTATCAGCATCACGACCGTCAGCCACAATCGTATTTGAGTCATCATCAAGCAGGTTGTTTTCTTGCGCTAACAACATGAAAAGTACAAAAAATAATTCGAACCTACGCGGGCTTTTATGATTGAGATTCAGGGGCTGACAAAAAGCTTCTGCTGGTCCATTGGTAGTCAGGTAATGGTGCAGTGGCATAAAAAAACTGTGGGTAACAAAATGAACGGCCGGGTATCTGTCAGGAAGATAAACGGTATTTACAAAGGGCTGATTTCTTTCAATGCGATGATTGCTGACTGAATTTCATTTTCGATTTCGGAGACCATAGCGGGGATTTTCGACAGGTTACTCTCTTGTTTACAATAGAGTTCTACATTTCTTATGCTTTCCAGCGTTTTTTGTAGTCCTACAAATTGTAATGACGGTTTTATCTGATGGGCGGATTTACTGGCTTCTGACCACTTTGCTTCAGCAACCTGCTGCATTAACAGTTGCAGTGTATCCGGGACATCCGTGATAAAACTATCTACAATGGTATTCATGAAGTCAGTATCACCTCCGCAAAGTGAGGATAAATAGCTTAAATCAATGATAGACTTCAGGGAAGTCTCGCCAGGCTCATGTTGGTTGATATTTTCACTTTTCATAAGAGTAAGGGGGGTGAAATCAGGAACAAATCGTAGTAAGATCTCATACAATTGTTCCGGATCGAAGGGTTTTGAAATATAATGGTTCATTCCCACTTCCAGACAGCGCTCATTATCGCCTTTGATAGCATTGGCGGTAAGGGCAATCACTGGAATCTGAGATTTCGGCGGGGTAAAATTGGTCCTAAGGCTACGAGTAGCCTCAAAACCGTCCATGACGGGCATTTGCACGTCCATTAATATAACGTCGTATGAGTTTTTACGAATCTTTTCCAGGGCAATTAACCCGTTTTCGGCGTAGTCTACCTGACAACTCACTTTTTTCAGGGTATTCTTGGCGTAGATACGGTTGATGTTATTATCCTCTACCAACAAAATGCGAAGCCCCGCCAGCACCGCAAATTTCGTTTGATTATTTTCTTTTTCCGGTTGGTGGCCATGAATCGGACTGATCTCATTGCCTAAGGGATAGGGAAGTGTGAAGCGAAATATCGTACCTGTGCCAGGTTTACTTTTTACTTCAATAGAACCTTTTTGTAACGTAACCAGCTGCTTGCAAATGGCTAATCCCAGTCCGGTGCCACCATACTGACGAGAAGTGCTTTCTTCTGCCTGTTGAAAGCTATCGAAGATGAGACTGTGCTTTTCCGGCGCAATGCCAATGCCGGTATCGCTTACCGAATACTCCATCCATATCTCGGTTTCTGATTTAGGAAGTAGAGAGGCTTTTACAATAACTTCACCCTGATACGTAAATTTAATGGCATTGCTAATCAGGTTAAGCAGGATTTGGTTGAGGCGAAGCGGGTCGCCAATTACAATTGTTTCGGCATCTTTGCTCAGATCGTGACGCAGTATAATTCCCTTTTCTTTTGCCTGAAGCTGGAAAGCGTTAATGGCCGATTGAATCTGGTAATCTGGTCGGAAGCCGATGTGCTCCAGTGTGAGTTTGCCAGATTCAATGGCTGAGATATCTAAAATGTCGTCAACAATGCCCCTCAGGTTGCGGGATGCCTCAGAAATGGAGTTCAGATACTTCTTTTGTTCAGTGTTAAGGGAGGTATCAACCAACAGGTTCAACATGCCTGCAATTCCGTTGACGGGTGTTCGAATTTCATGGCTCATATTTGCCAGAAATTGCTCCTTGGCTTTTTTTGCCCGCAACAGCTCTTCAGCGTCTTGTTTTCGTTGCGTGACATCCACCCTGAGGGTCAGCAACCCTTTTACAATATGCTCATCGGAAAAATTCTTTCGGGTGGTTTCAAACCAGCGATTCTCTCCATTCTCACTTATTACCAATTCTTCCCGAGTGACAGGTTTATCGGTTGAGATATTTAGCGCCTGCTCATCAACCTGAGTGAAATTATCGTCTCCTAATCCGTTGAGCGAACTATATTGGTTCTGAAAGTTAAATGTGCCATCGGCTGACTGTAGTGATATGGAAAGTGGTAATTCATCCAGGATTTTCTTGAAGAGGCGCTGTTGTAGCTTTCGGACGCTGATATCTCGAATAACAAAAATGATATATCCCTGTGCATTCTTGCTGAAGTACCTGATCCTGGATTCCGCCGGAAATCGAGTGCCATCTGAGCGTGTAAGCGTGCTTTGAAGAAGAATCTGGCCTTTATTCCGGAGATCTTTCACAAAAGTTTCCCAAGCCTTCGGAGCACTGAAAGTGGCATCCATATCCTGGATTTTCCGAATTAAAACTTCTTCTCGAGTAAGTCCACTATTTTGGCATGCCTGTTCATTGACATACAAAAACCGACCTGCCTCATTGGTCACCTGTATGGCGTCATTTGTCAGATCAAGTAAATGCTCATAAAAGAAGCTATCATTCAGCTGATTCATATTCCTCGCTGATCATGACTTTTTCGTTGGAAGATTCTTCTATCTCTTTCAGATAACGGTAGATGGTGGATTTACCGATGTCTAGTTTTTTGGCGACCAGTAGCACATTGTTGTCATATTTCTTAAGGAAATGAAGGATGATGCGGAAAGTATATTCCCTGAGGGTTAATTCTTCCATCACGAAGTTCTCTTCCTTCATGATGCTGTTGAAGTTGATGTCGTCAGGCTCAATCTGCTGATCTTCCGCCATGACGGTCGCTAGTTCAATGATTGATTTAAGCTCTCGGACATTTCCGGGAAAGTGGTACTTGAGCAGTTTTTCCTGGGCTGCTTTGCTAAATACGACTCCCGGCATGCCGTTTTCTTTGCAAAACTGGGCCAATAAAAATTTCGCCAGAAGAATAATATCATTTCCCCGGTCGCGCAGCGGAGGGAGTTGCACCGGAAGACCCAGCAGCCGGTAATATAAATCTTCCCGGAAATTACCTTGTTTTACTTCCTCGGCCAGGTCCCGGTGGGTGGCCACCAGTACGCGTACATCCAGTTTGGTTGTCTGATTGCCGCCAATCCGGATTACCTCACGCTCCTGTAATACACGAAGAAGTTTGGCCTGTAGGCTGAGTTCCATTTCTCCAATTTCATCCAGAAAAATGGTTCCGCCCTGTGCTTCTTCAAATTTTCCGATACGCCGGGCCACCGCTCCTGTAAAAGCCCCTTTTTCGTAGCCGAAAAGCTCACTTTCAATCAGGTCTTTGGGAATGGCCGCAATGTTGACCGCCACAAAAGGTTTATGCTTACGGTCCGAATTGTAATGAATTGCTTTCGCAACCACTTCTTTACCGGTCCCGGTTTCTCCGGTAATAGAAACAGTGATATTGGTTTTAACCGCCTTTTCCAGCAGATGAAATACGCGTTTCATTACCGGGCTGTTTCCGATAATGCTTTTGGAAAACTCGTATTTCTGGCTAACCTCCTGCTTGAGCTGCACAATCTCATTAACCAGGGAAAGGTTTTTCCGAGCATTATTGATCGAGTGAAGGAGGCGATTTTTGGTATCCTGGTCCTTGGTAATATAATCAAATGCCCCAAGTTTCAGGAGTTGTACCGCAGTACTTACATCTTCCTGCCCGGAAATAACAATCACAAAAATGCTGGAATCGAAGGCTTTGATCTTTTCCATCAATTCCTGACCGCTCATGTCGGGCAAGGAATAATCTACCGTAACAATGCTGGGCTTGTGATGTAGGTGATCCAGACAATCCTGACCAGTTGAGAATAATTGATACTCAAAATCGGGGTTGAGGCTCAGAACGTACTCTAAGAATTTCCGGTACGTCGGATCATCCTCTACAGCAAATATTTTTACGCTTTCTTCTTCTGACATGTCGGTTCCCTTATGAATAATAGAAATACTATTTTGAGCCTGAAGGGAAATAAAAAAGCCAAAATCAATGAATGATTCTGGCTTTGAGATCGACGGTGCCGTTCGGTTATACCGAAAAACTTTCCCCGCATCCGCAGGTTCGGGAAGCATTAGGATTGATGAACTGAAAACCTTTTCCGTTGAGACCATCCGTGAAATCCAGGGTGGTACCCAGCAGATACAGCAGGCTTCGTTTATCAACCAGAATTTTTACACCCTGGTCTTCATAAACATGATCATCATCGCGGACCTGACTATCAAATTCCAGGTCGTACATCAATCCTGAGCAACCTCCACCTTTAACCGCAACGCGCACGTTATGGTCATCAGAGTGTCCCTCTTCGACTCTCAAAGCACTAATTTTATGCTTAGCTTCGTTGGTTATTTTTATCATTGTAAAGAAACGTTTAATCCAGCTGATTTATGAGGTAAGTTTATCATGAAACTTACGCGGGTACGTCCGGTAAAGTTTTTGAACCAGAAGAAGTCATTTTCCTGATGAGGAAAAAAAGCCTTAACCGCAAAATGTTGGTAAATTACCCCCTAATTTAACCTAAAAACCGGAGCATTTAAAAAAAAGTTTCTATTGTATGATACGACTAGAACATATCGGAGTAGCGGTGTCTGACGCTCAAAAATCCCAGCAACTTTTTGATCGGCTTCTGGGTAAGACCACCTATAAGATCGAAACTGTAGATACCGAAGAGGTAACCACCTATTTTTACGATTTGGAGACGGCCAAACTGGAGTTGCTGGCCCCCAACAGTGAAAATAGTGTGATTGAGAAGTTTATTAACAAGCGTGGGGAAGGGATTCATCATCTGGCTTTCGAGGTAGATGACCTGGAGGCAGAGATACTTCGGCTCAAAGAGGAGGGCTTTACTTTTATCAGCGAAACTCCTAAAAGAGGGGCGGATGATAAGTTGATTTGTTTTTTACATCCCAAGAGCACCAACGGGGTGCTGGTGGAGCTTTGTCAGAGTCTTGCTACTGGCAAAGCCTAGCAATCGCGAAACTTCTGGTTCTCTTTTTCTGTTAACCACGCTTCAATACCTACATCTATGGAAGAAAATACTACCTCTCGAACCGACATTAACCAATTGGGTGAATTCAAATTGATTGACCGGATTACCCAGGATTTTACCATTACGCAGGATAGCACGGTAATGGGAGTAGGGGATGATGCTGCCATCATTCAACCCAGCAGCCAGCAGATATTGGTTACCACTGATATGCTTACGGAGGGAATTCATTTTGATCTGGCCTACGTGCCGCTGGAACATCTGGGATACAAAGCAGTCGCGGTGAATGTCTCGGATATTGCCGCCATGAATGGCATTTCTACTCAGATTACTGTTAATCTGGGACTGAGTAATCGTTTTTCCGTAGAGGCTATTGAAGCATTATATCGGGGTATTCGTTATGCCTGTGAAAACTATCATGTTGATTTGGTGGGAGGGGATACCACGGCTTCTGCTTCCGGACTCATCATCTCAGTTACGGCTTTGGGGCAGGCTCCGACCGAACTTATTACGAAACGGAGTGGAACCCAGATAAATGATATTGTCTGTGTTACTGGTGACCTGGGGGGCGCATACATGGGGCTACAGGTCTTGGCACGGGAGAAACAAGTGTATCTAAGTAATCCTGACCAGCAACCCCAACTGGAAGGTTATGATTACATTGTGAAACGCCAATTGCGCCCTGAAGCCCGCATGGACCTCGTACATGAACTGCGTGATTATGGGGTAGTGCCTACTGCCATGATTGATATATCCGACGGCCTGGCGTCAGAACTTTTTCACCTGAGCGAACAATCGAAAGTAGGTTTTCGGATTTTTGAAGAAAATATTCCCATTGATCATCAGACCTACGAGACGGCTGTAGAGTTCCATCTGAGCCCGATCACCTGCGCCTTAAATGGGGGAGAAGACTATGAATTACTATTCACCATCCGGCAGGAGGATTTTGAGAAGATCAAGAATTTGCCGGATGTGCACAGTATTGGTTACGCCCATCCGCAGGATCAGGGAGTGCAACTGGCTACCAAAGCCGGTGAATTACTTCCCTTGCAGGCCCAGGGTTGGAATCACTTTAAAAATGATGCTAATGCGCAAAACAAAGTTTAAGGGAGTATGCTATCTGGCAGGGCGATGCTGATGGTTGCCGACTGAGGTTGCGTGATATTTAAAAGGCATTTAAAAGTAATTAAAACAATTTGTGAAAAATTAATTTACATAAGGTGTAATGATTTTTTCTGATTATGAACCTTATGCTTATCTCTTTTTACGCGACTGTACTTCTCCAGATAGGAGATCTTATTGAAGGAATCTTCAAAGCTGGCTTTTGGGTAGCCATTATTCTGGTCGCCATCATTGGGCTGGCCGTTTTCTGGCTGGTACGGAAGTTCCGGGGACGAGGTTGAAAACTCGTTTAGTCTTCTGCTTTTATTCTTCCGGATAGGGAATAAACAGAAAGTTGGTAAAGTCCTGATCTACCACAAACAGGCAGCAAAACTCATCAGGGTCTTTATAAGCCTGCTTAAATTCTGCTTCATTGGTGATCAGTTTTCGCTGAATAAATTCATCCAGGTAGGTGACGTAATAGTACCAGTTGGTGGCCATTTCACCGCGTCCAATCAACAAATTTCCCACCGGGATTTCTGATTTGGAAATTGGGAAGATCGGGTATTCTGAAAAGCCACGTTTCCGAACCTGATACGAAGCTTCTTTGAGCGTGTCTGAGACAACTACGAAGTCTTTGGTGATCGTGCCTAAATATTTACCGTTCAGTTCCGGGTCGTTTTCCATGGTTGTATCGTGTTTATTATCTTAGTCTGGGATACGCAAAGGTAATCCATGAGTCAATAAGGTGAAAAATAACTATGATACGTATGATAAGACAGTTGGTTCTCTGAGAGCAAAATAAACTTCATAAATTAGATTATGTATTATATGTAATATATTTATAATCAATTAGTTTGATTGTTTTTATTAAAGCAATAGTTTATGTATTTTCTTATGAAAGCTCTAGTGCTGAAAAAAACGTAATAATTACCCTGAGCGAGATTAAACCTTTTGCCAAAGCGAAGGTCTAAACCGTGAATATCTAATTTCATGGTTAATGAAATACCTCCTACTATCCAACCTTCTTTTCCTGTCCTGCTCTTCATTCGCCCAGACTTTTTCCCTTTCCGGCACCGTATTAGATAGCGCTGACCAAACCGGTTTGACCGGCGCTTATATTGTACTTTCTCCAGTGAGTGGCGAGAAACAACAAGCCACCGTGTCTAATGCGGAGGGTAGTTTTATTTTTGAGAAACTACTGCCAGGGGGATACCAGTTAGCCATTACTTTTTTAGGGTACAAATCGCTGGAAAAATGGGTAATGATTCGCGACAGCAATCGTATTCTGGGTAATCTGGTGCTTGCGCCTTCCACCGCTACACTGGACGAAGTGGAGGTGCAGGGGCAGGCGGTACCAACGATTCAGAAAGGAGACACCACTGAATACAATGCGAATGCTTTTAAGACCAATCCCGATGCCGATGCGGAAGGTTTATTGAAAAAGCTGCCGGGGGTGGTCATTCAGAATGGGAGTGTACAGGCGCAGGGAGAAGATGTGAAACAGGTGCTGGTGGATGGAAAAGAGTTCTTTGGCAATGATCCAACCCTTGCTCTCCGCACACTGCCCGCCGAGATTATCGATAAAATACAGATCTACGACCGGCAGAGCGATCAGGCGCAGTTTACGGGCTTTGATGATGGGGAGACTGCCAAAACCATCAATATTATCACCCGATCTGATAAGCGGAACGGGCAGTTTGGTAAAGTCTACGCCGGATACGGATATGATAGTAAGTACCATGTAGGAGGCAATGTGAATATCTTTAAAGAAGAAACCCGTTTATCGTTTATTGGGCAGGCCAATAACATCAACCAGCAGAATTTTGCGATGGAGGATTTACTGGGCGTGGTCAGTAGTGGTGGTGGTGGACGAAGAGGAGGGGGGCGAGGTGGACGTCCTGGTGGTGGCGGAGGAGGAGGGCCCCGATCGGGCGGTGGTGGTGATTTTCGAGGTGGGGGAGGTAGTGCGGGCGATTTCCTGGTGGGGCAGCAAAACGGAATTTCCACGACCAATGCCTTCGGCTTGAACTATACGGATTCATGGGGAGAAAACTGGGAGGTTAGCGGTAGTTATTTCTTCAATAATAGCGCTAACGATGCAGTGGAATCACTTAATCGTACGTATTTCCTGGATCAGGGAGCTACGCAGGAATACGGGGAAGCGCATCAGTCGTATAGCGATAATTTCAACCATCGCCTCAGCCTGCGAATGGAGTACCAGATTGATCCGAATAATTCATTGATCATTCAACCCCGGGTGAGCTTTCAGCGGAACCAGGGAACTTCTTTGCAGTCGGGTGAAACTACGCAGGATGGTCAATTACTGAACCAGACCGAAAACGAATCGCTGACCGATCTGGGGGGGTATAATTTCTCCAACAGTCTGCTTTTTCGCCACCGCTTCGAGAAGCAGGGACGTACCCTCTCAGCCCGGGCAACGACCACCCTCAACCACCAGGATGGCATGAGTTCGCTGCTGGCGGTAAACCGGTCGTTTGGGCAAAACCAGGCCTATAACGATTCCCTGGATCAACAGTCAGATTATCTGCAAAATGGCTGGGCACTGGGGACGAATGTAAACTATACCGAACCGCTGGGGCCAGGCATGTTGCAACTCAGTTACGGGGTCAATGTGCAACGTGAACTTTCTGATAAGAAAACATACGACTTAGAAGAAGCCACACAAAGCTATTCGATACTGGATACTACCCTGACCAATGAGTTTTCAAGTTTGTATACCACGCAGGAAATAGGGACGGGGTATCGCTATCGCAGTGGCTCGCTCATGTTCATGGCCAATGTTGAGTATCAGTGGGCTAATCTCAAGAGCGATCAGGTATTTCCGTACGATTTTGTATTGAATCGCAATTTTACGAATGTGCTTCCTTCTGCCATGCTTCGGTTTGATCTGGGGGAGGGTAAAAATCTGCGCTTATTCTATCGCACCAATACCAATGCTCCCTCGGTCACTCAGTTGCAGGATGTGATTGATAATAGTAATCCGTTGCAACTGACGGCTGGGAACCCGGCGTTGGATCAGGAATATCAACATAGCCTGTTTGTGCGGTATTCTTCAGCCAATCCTGATAAATCCAATACTTTTTTTGCCATGCTGGGCGGCACGATTCAAAATAATTATATCGGCAACTCCACGCTGATTGCCGAACGGGATACCCTGATTGGCGGGGAGGTGCTATTGGCAGAGGGCGGGCAATTTATTCGTTCGGCTAACATTGGTCAGCAGCGAAGCCTGCGATCTTTTATTACCTATGGTAAGCCAATCGCCGTGCTGAAAAGCAATCTGAATTTTAACCTTTCGGGCAATCTTTCCCAAACTCCCGGCCTGATCAACGGGGTGCAAAACGATGCGGTGAGCACCAATGCCGGGTTGGGAGTCGTGCTGAGCAGCAATATCAGCGAAAATGTGGATTTTACCCTTTCCTCCAACTCCAGCTACAACTGGGTGACCAACAGCATACGACCGGAACTGGACGATCAGTACTTCAACCAAAGCAGCAGCGCCGATCTCACCTGGATTTTTTGGAAAGGTCTGGTCTTCCGAACGCAGTTAACGCATCAGCTATATTCCGGGCTTTCGGCGGGCTACGATCAGAATTTCCTGCTGTGGAATGTGAACATCGGGAAGAAGTTCCTGAAGGACCGGAAGGGAGAACTTAAACTAACCATATTTGACCTGTTAAAGCAGAACCAGAGTATTCAGCGTAGTGTAACCGAAGCCTACATTGAAGATTCCCAGACGCAGGTATTGCAGCAATACGCCATGCTGTCTTTCACCTACCAATTGCGAAATTTTAAGCTGTAACCTCCATCTCTTTCACCTTCACAGATGAACCTTTAAAGCAGCGTTGTATTTGTGTTGAAGGGTTACAAATTCACCCCTGTGGCGACCAATAGGTATATATCCACCATGCAGAAGCAGATTCCTGGATGAATGGCGAAGCGTGGGAGGTAAAAATTATGGGTCTAGCCTATGGTCACACAACACGCCTTTACGTTTCTGGCCCCACTTCCGGACGATCGGGTCGCTCCGCTTCGCAAATTACTGCAACAACTGATGCAGGACGATGTGGAAGATAATCAATGGTTTCCGATGATGAAGATGGAGACCATCCATTTTGCGCGCTTGTTGATATTAAAAGAAAAGCCAAGCGAGCGGAAGAAAGCACCGGCATATCCCAATTATCTGGTTTTTTCTACCAACTACGATGGCTCGCTGGATGCCCATCTGCGAGAGATCGTTGAAAAGTCGGGTGATGGTTTTCAGGCGATTTTTGGACATTTTTTGGATGGCCCTACTGAGAGTTTCACCACGAAAGATTGTGTTGCCTTCTTAAAACGGCACAGTGATTACCGGGCTTACTTTTACATTGGCACCTGGGGGCGATCAGTTCAGCAAATCCGGCATGAGGAAAAAGTGCGTCAACTGGCCGAGGATTTCCTGGATCAACAGGCCAGTCCTGAGGAATCTCCCCGGCAGATCTGGCAAAATATGGTAAAGTATCTTCGCCAACAAAATGTTCTATTAGAAAAGCAAGCCTATAGATGTTATTATTTTAAGATCTAGACATAGGGATTCAGGGTCACTATTAGTGATCAAAGTATCCGCTTTTCTCTCCTTTCTATCTAATCAACCTGAAGATATACGT